>NZ_CP078013.2:4361388-4672916 GCF_024112395.2 Pseudomonas pergaminensis
CCATCGCCGGCGGCGAAGCCACCACCTTTGCCGGACGCGGCGTGGGTTGTGGCATCGCCTCCCTGCGGGTGGACGGCAACGACTTCATCGCGGTGTACGCCGCTTCCGCCTGGGCTGCCGAGCGTGCGCGCCGCAACCTGGGGCCAACGCTGATCGAGTGGGTCACGTATCGAGCCGGCCCGCACTCCACTTCTGATGATCCGTCGAAATATCGCCCAGCCGACGACTGGAGCCACTTCCCCTTGGGCGACCCGATTGCCCGCCTCAAGCAGCACCTGATCAAGATTGGCCAGTGGTCCGAAGAGGAACACGCGGCGGTCAGTGCAGAACTTGAAGCCGAAGTGGTCAAGGCACAGAAAGAAGCCGAACAGTACGGCACCCTTGCCGGCGGCCAGATTCCAAGCGCCGCGACCATGTTCGAAGACGTTTACAAAGAGATGCCGGAGCACTTGAAGCGCCAGCGTCAAGCGTTGGGGATCTGACATGAACGATCACAACAACAGTATTGAAGTGGAAACCGCCATGACCACCACCACCATGACCATGATCCAGGCCCTGCGCTCGGCCATGGATGTGATGCTCGAACGTGACGACAACGTGGTGGTGTTCGGCCAGGACGTCGGCTACTTCGGCGGCGTGTTCCGTTGCACCGAAGGCCTGCAGACCAAGTACGGCAGCTCGCGGGTGTTTGACGCGCCAATCTCCGAAAGCGGCATTATCGGCGTGGCCGTGGGCATGGGCGCCTATGGCCTGCGCCCGGTCGCCGAGATCCAGTTCGCCGACTACGTTTACCCTGCCACCGACCAGATCATCTCCGAAGCCGCCCGCCTGCGTTATCGCTCGGCCGGTCAGTTCACTGCGCCGCTGACCATGCGCATGCCCTGCGGCGGCGGCATCTACGGTGGCCAGACCCACAGCCAGAGTATCGAAGCGGTGTTCACCCAGGTCTGCGGCCTGCGCACGGTGATGCCGTCCAACCCCTATGACGCCAAGGGCCTGCTGATCGCCTCCATCGAGAACGATGACCCGGTGATCTTCCTTGAGCCAAAACGCCTGTACAACGGCCCATTCGATGGCCATCACGACCGCCCGGTAACCCCGTGGTCGAAACACCCGCAAGCCCAGGTGCCGGACGGTTACTACACCGTGCCGCTGGACGTGGCCGCCATCGTGCGTCCGGGCTCGGCCGTTACCGTGCTGACCTATGGCACCACCGTGTATGTGTCGCAAGTTGCCGCCGAAGAAACCGGCATCGACGCCGAGGTCATCGACCTGCGCAGCCTGTGGCCGCTGGACCTGGAAACCATTGTCAACTCCGTGAAGAAGACCGGCCGTTGCGTGGTGGTGCATGAAGCCACCCGCACCTGCGGCTTTGGTGCCGAGCTGGTGTCGCTGGTGCAAGAACACTGCTTCCACCACCTGGAAGCGCCGATCGAACGCGTCACCGGTTGGGACACCCCCTACCCGCACGCGCAGGAGTGGGCGTATTTCCCAGGGCCGTCCCGAGTGGGCGCGGCGTTGAAACGGGTCATGGAGGTCTGAATGGGCACGCACGTTATCAAGATGCCGGACATTGGCGAAGGCATCGCGGAAGTTGAACTGTCGGTGTGGCATGTGAAGGTTGGCGACATGGTCGTCGAAGACCAGGTGCTGGCGGATGTAATGACCGACAAGGCGATGGTGGACATTCCCTCGCCCGTGCACGGCAAAGTGATCTCCCTCGGCGGCGAGCCGGGTGAAGTCATGGCCGTGGGCAGTATTCTGATCAGTATCGAAGTGGAAGGTGCGGGCAATGCCAAGGACGCGCCGGTCATAAAGGAAGCACCAAAGGACGCGCCAAAGGCTGCACCGGTGGTTGAAGCCAAGCCTGAAACCAAGCCTGCGCCGGTCGCCGTTGAAAGCAAACCTGTGCCGGCTGTTGCCGCCCAGGCCCCGGTGGCCCGTGCTGCCGACGAACGCCCGCTGGCCTCCCCCGCCGTGCGCAAACGCGCATTGGACGCCGGGATCCAGCTGCGCCTGGTCCAGGGCTCTGGCCCGGCGGGCCGGATTCTGCACGAAGACCTGGACGCTTACTTGCGCCAGGGCCCGACGCCGTCCAAAGCCGCAGCCAACCCCTACGCCGAGCGCAACGACGAAGAACAGATCCCGGTGATCGGCATGCGCCGCAAGATCGCCCAGCGCATGCAGGACGCCACCCGTCGTGCCGCACATTTCAGCTATGTGGAAGAGATCGACGTCACCGCCCTCGACGAGTTGCGTGTGCACCTCAACGAGAAACACGGCGCCACGCGCGGCAAGCTCACCCTGCTGCCGTTTATCGTGCGCGCCATGGTCGTGGCGTTGCGGGACTTCCCGCAGATCAACGCGCGTTACGACGACGAAGCCCAGGTCATCACCCGGCTTGGCGCGGTGCACGTAGGGGTCGCCACCCAAAGCGACGTAGGCCTGATGGTGCCGGTGGTGCGTCACGCCGAAGCCCGCAGCCTGTGGGGCAACGCCGAGGAAATCGCCCGTTTGGCCACTGCTGCGCGCAGTGGCAAGGCCAGTCGCGATGAACTGTCGGGCTCCACCATTACCTTGACCAGCCTCGGCGCTTTGGGCGGCATCGTCAGCACGCCGGTGCTCAACCTGCCGGAAGTCGCCATCGTGGGCGTCAACCGCATCGTCGAACGGCCCATGGTGATCAAGGGCCAGATCGTGGTGCGCAAGATGATGAACCTCTCCAGCTCGTTCGATCACCGCGTGGTCGATGGCATGGACGCGGCGCAATTCATCCAGGCCATTCGCGGCCTGCTCGAACAACCCGCCAGCCTGTTCCTGGAGTAAGGCATGACGCAGACATTGAATACCACGCTGCTGATCATCGGCGGCGGCCCTGGCGGTTATGTGGCGGCGATCCGTGCCGGCCAACTGGGCATCCCGACCATTCTGGTGGAAGGCCAGGCGCTGGGCGGTACGTGCTTGAATATCGGCTGCATTCCGTCCAAGGCCTTGATCCATGTGGCCGAACAGTTCCAGCAAACCATCCACCACAGCCAGGGTTCGCAACTGGGCATCGAAGTGGATGTGCCAACCCTGGACATCCGCAAAAGCGTGGAATGGAAAGACGGCATCGTCGACCGCCTGACCACCGGCGTCGCCGCCCTGCTGAAAAAGCACAAGGTGCAGGTGATCCACGGCTGGGCCAAGGTGGTGGACGGCAAGACCGTCGACGTCGGCGACCAGCGTATCCAGTGCGAACACCTGCTGCTGGCCACCGGCTCGAATAGCGTCAACCTGCCGATGCTGCCGATTGGCGGGCCGATCATCTCGTCCACCGAGGCGCTGGCGCCAACGCGAGTGCCTAAGCGTTTGATCGTGGTGGGTGGCGGCTATATCGGCCTGGAGCTGGGGATTGCCTACCGCAAGCTCGGCGCCGAGGTCAGTGTGGTCGAGGCCCAGGACCGCATCCTGCCGGCCTATGATGCCGAGCTGACGCAGCCGGTCAACGAATCCCTCAAGCAACTGGGGGTGAAGCTGTACCTCAAGCACAGTGTCACCGGTTTTACCGATGGTAGCCTGCAAGTAAGCGACCCGAATGGCGACACCCTGTCGCTGGCAACGGATCAGGTGCTGGTTGCTGTGGGTCGCAAACCCAACACCCAAGGCTGGAACCTTGAAGCACTGGACTTGGAGATGAACGGCGCGGCGATCAAGATCGACAGCCGCTGCCAGACCAGCATGCGCAACGTGTATGCCATCGGCGACCTGAGCGGCGAGCCGATGCTGGCGCACCGCGCCATGGCCCAGGGCGAGATGGTGGCCGAACTGATGAGCGGTAAACCCCGCGAATTCAACCCGGCCGCGATCCCGGCGGTGTGCTTTACCGACCCGGAACTGGTGGTGGTCGGCAAGACCCCCGATGAAGCCAAGGCCGCTGGCCTGGACTGCATCGTGTCGAGCTTCCCGTTTGCGGCCAATGGCCGGGCGATGACCCTGGAGTCGAAAACCGGCTTCGTCCGGGTGGTGGCGCGACGCGACAACCACCTGATCGTCGGCTGGCAAGCCGTGGGGGTGGGCGTTTCGGAACTGTCCACCGCCTTTGGCCTAAGCCTGGAGATGGGCGCGCGCCTGGAAGACGTGGCGGGCACCATCCATGCGCATCCGACGCTCGGCGAAGCCGTGCAGGAAGCCGCGTTAAGGGCCCTGGGCCACGCGCTGCACCTGTAAAAACGAGGTGAGGCCATCGCGGGCAAGCCCGGCTCCCACAATGGAATGCATTGCAAATGTGGGAGCTGGCTTGCCTGCGATAGCGGTGGATCAGCCATTACAGAGGCTGAATGGTCCGCCCACCCGCTCCCACACCGGCCAAGAATGCAGTATTGTTGCGCCCATCCAGAAAAAAACCGACTTGACCAACGATAGAGGGTGTCATGGGTAACGAAAGCATCAATTGGGACAAGCTGGGTTTTGACTACATCAAGACCGACAAGCGGTTTCTCCAGGTCTGGAAAAACGGCGAATGGCAAGAAGGCACCCTGACCGACGACAACGTGCTGCACATCAGCGAGGGCTCCACCGCCCTGCACTATGGCCAGCAGTGCTTCGAAGGCCTCAAGGCGTACCGCTGCAAGGACGGTTCGATCAACCTGTTCCGCCCGGACCAGAACGCCGCCCGCATGCAGCGCAGCTGCGCACGTCTGCTGATGCCGCATGTGTCGACCGAAGACTTCATCGAAGCCTGCAAACAAGTGGTCAAGGCCAACGAGCGCTTCATCCCGCCGTACGGCAGCGGCGGCGCCCTGTACCTGCGCCCGTTCGTGATCGGCACCGGTGACAACATCGGCGTGCGTACCGCACCGGAGTTCATCTTCTCCGTGTTCGCCATCCCGGTCGGCGCCTACTTCAAGGGCGGCCTGGTGCCACACAACTTCCAGATCTCCACCTTCGACCGCGCCGCGCCACAGGGCACCGGTGCCGCCAAGGTCGGTGGCAACTACGCCGCCAGCCTGATGCCAGGTGCCGAAGCGAAGAAATCCGGCTTTGCCGACGCGATCTACCTGGACCCAATGACCCACTCGAAGATCGAAGAAGTCGGCTCGGCTAACTTCTTCGGGATCACCCACGACAATAAGTTCATCACGCCGAAGTCGCCTTCGGTGCTGCCAGGCATCACCCGCCTGTCGCTGATCGAACTGGCCAAGACCCGCCTGGGCCTGGAAGTGGTCGAGGGCGAAGTGTTCATCGACAAGCTCGACCAGTTCAAGGAAGCCGGCGCCTGCGGTACGGCTGCGGTGATCTCGCCGATCGGCGGCATCCAGTACAACGGCAAGCTGCACGTGTTCCACAGCGAAACCGAAGTCGGCCCGATCACCCAGAAGCTCTACAAAGAGCTGACCGGCGTGCAGACCGGCGACGTCGAAGCCCCCGCCGGCTGGATCGTCAAGGTCTAACCCACAACAACGCGAAACCCAAATGTGGGAGCGGGCTTGCTCGCGAAAGCGTAGTGTCAGTCACCGATTTCGGTGCTGATAGACTGCTTTCGCGAGCAAGCCCGCTCCCACATTTGTTCTCAGGTGTTCTCAGGACCGTGTCGGGATGTTTTCGGCAATCTTCTTGCCCATGCTGATCCTCGGTTCCACCCCATACCCCAACGCCTCGTAAAACCCCGCCACCGCGTCATTGCCACTGGTGATCTGCAGGTTGATCTTCATGCAGCCCAGCGCCGTCAATGCCTGTTCCGCATACCGCACCAGCGACGACCCCAGGCCATGCCGCCGATAGTCAGCGTGCACCGCCACCGAATACAGCCAGCCGCGATGCCCGTCATAGCCGGCCAGAATCGTCCCGATCACGGTTTTCTTGTCCATCGCGACGAAAAACAACCCGTCGTTGACCGCCAGCTTTTTATCAATCGCCAGTGCCGGCAGGTTATGCGCCGTGTCATAGCCAAATGCTTCCTGCCATAACGCCACCACCTGCGCGCGGTGCGGGCGGTCGCGATACGGCCCGATAGGGTGGCGGGACAGCAGCGCTTTTTCCATCACCAGCGTACGCTCGTTGCCGTGGTAGACGTCGCGCACGGTATGGAACCCCAGCTTGGCGTAGAACGGCTCGGCTGTCAGCGAAGACGGCACGCTCAGCACCGTCACCCCGGCTTCGCGGGCGCGTAGCTCAATCTCGATCATCAACAGCCGACCAATGCCCTGCCCTTGCAGCGCCGGGTTGACGAACACCGAGCGCACCACATTGCCATCGAGGGCCGCAGTGGCAACGATCACCCGTTCCTGAACCGCCACCAGCACCACGCGACGCTTGAGCAGTTCCAGCACCGCCTCAGGCGTGAAGTTAGCGGCAACCCGCGCAATCACATCCGCCGGATAGTCCCGCGCATTGCTGCTGTGCAGGGCCGCCAGAATGACCTGGCTGATCCCCTCGGCATCGGCGGTTTGGGCAGTACGAACAGCGGTAGACATGCATTCTCCTTCCTGGCTCGGGTTTCACGACCGCCCCCATACTAATGTAGGAGCCGGCTTGCCAGCGATAGCGGTCTGTCAGACCCAGCGCTTTCGCCGCCAAGCCGGCGCCTACCGTTTGATCGCACTTCAACCTCCACAGCCGATTCGGCTGCCCTACCCCACTTTTCAGCTTTCCCGGCTGAACCTCCCCAAGTTTTCAGCCGGGATTCATCCCGCACAAGCCACACACTATTCCCACAGCTCAACCCATGGACCCGTGCACCCATGCAAACCACCAACACCGTCTTGATGATTCGCCCGGCGCGCTTTGCCTTCAACCCGGACACCGCGATCAACAACCGTTTCCAACGCCCGCCCCTCGACCCGCTCAGCGCACAGCAGAAAGCGCTGGAAGAGTTCGACGGCTATGTCGCCACCCTGCGCCAGCATGGCGTGGAAGTGCTGGTGGTGCAGGACACCCCGGCGCCCCATACACCCGACTCGATCTTCCCCAATAACTGGTGGAGCAGCCACGCCGACGGCAGCCTGGTGCTGTACCCGATGGAAGGCCAGAACCGACGACTGGAACGCAACAAAGGCGTGCTGCAAGTGTTGGAACAGCGATTTACGGTCAAGGACACCATCGACCTCAGCCACCTCGAACAACAGAACATCTTCCTCGAAGGCACCGGCAGCATGGTGCTCGACCGCCAGCACCGCATCAGCTACGCCTGCCACTCCGGGCGCACCCACCACGACGCCCTGCGCCAGTTCGCCGAACGCCTCGACTACCAGCTCTGCGTGTTCCACGCCGTCGACCGCCACCACGCGCCGATCTACCACAGCAACGTGATGATGAGCGTTGGCCGCGACCTCTCGGTGGTGTGCCTGCAAGCCCTGCCCCATGCCGACGAGCGCCAGGCCCTGGAACGCTCCCTGCGCGATACCGGCAAGGACATCCTCGCCCTCGATTTCGATCAGCTGGAGGCGTTCGCCGGCAACATGCTCGAAGTCCACGACCGCGACGGCCAGCCGCTGCTGGTGATGTCCGCCAGCGCCTGGGGCGCCTTGCAGCCTGCCCAGCGCCAACACGTGGAACGCCATACGCGGCCAGTGGTGGTGAACATCGACAACATCGAACGCATTGGCGGCGGCAGTGCCCGCTGCATGCTGGCGGAAGTGCATCTGCCTGCCCGCACCACCTTCCAATAACTCAAGGAGTCTTGCCATGACCCGCTACATCGACGTGAACGACCTCTGCTACCTGGTCTCACAAAAAGGCCTGCCCACCTGCATCTCCGAAATGGCCGAGTACATCCGCGCCGACTACCTGCGCTGGCAGGACTTCGAAAAATGCGCGCGCCTGGCCAACCACTCGCCGGACGGCGTGATCGAGCTGATGCCGGTCTCCGACGCATCGCTGTATGCGTTCAAATACGTCAACGGCCACCCGAAAAACACCCTGGCCGGCATGCTCACCGTGATGGCCTTCGGCGCACTGGGCGATGTCGACACCGGCCTGCCGGTGCTGCTGGCGGAAATGACCCTGACCACCGCGATTCGTACCGCCGCCACTTCCGCGCTGGTCGCCCGCTACCTGGCCCGCGACAACAGCCGCAGCATGGCGCTGATCGGCAACGGCTCGCAAAGCGAATTCCAGGCCCTGGCCTTCCACGCCATGCTCGGCATCACTGAAATCCGCCTGTTCGATATCGACGCCAAGGCCACCGCCAAACTGGCGGCCAACCTCAAGGCTTTCCCGGCGATCAAGGTGATCCTGGCCGGCAGCGTGGCCGAAGCGGTCAAAGGCGCCGACATCGTCACCACCGTGACCGCCGACAAGGCCTACGCCACCATCCTCACCGACGACATGATCGAGCCGGGCATGCACCTCAATGCCGTCGGCGGTGACTGCCCCGGCAAGACCGAGCTGGACCGACGTATCGTCGAGCGCGCCCGCGTGATCGTCGAGTACGAACCGCAAAGCCGCATTGAAGGCGAAATCCAGCATATGCCGCAGGATTCGCCCGTCACCGAACTGTGGCAAGTCATCAATGGCCAAAAGCCCGGTCGCGAGAATGCGCGCCAGGTCACCCTGTTCGACTCGGTGGGTTTTGCCATCGAAGACTACTCTGCCCTGCGCTATGTGCTGGACGTGGCCAAGGCGCTGGATGTGGGCGGCACCCTTGAACTGGTGCCGGACCTGGCCGACCCGAAAGACCTGTTCGCACGCCTGGCCCAACAGCCTCGCGTACAGCAGAAAAAGCGCGCCTGAAAACGCTCTGGCCTGCCGCTTTGCGCCGTTGGCAGGCCAGGATTTGCAGGCGTAAAAGCCGATTCAGCGGGTGCTGCAGCCGATTCCGCTGCATTGGCGGTTTTAACAGCGCAATTTGCGCTTTAGGCACCGGGTAAACGACACAAAAAACGCACCATCATGAAGCATTCTCTGCTCCCAGCTATTCACTGCCCTGACATCAATTACAAAATATAGGGACCTGCACATGACTCCATTGCGATCACTCTTCGCCGCGCTGCTGTTGCCACTCTGCGCAACCGCCGCCCACGCCCAGGACTGGAAAGAAATCCGCTTCGGCGTTTTCCCCGAATACCCCCCCTTCGAATCCGTGGCCGCCGACGGCAGCCTGCAAGGTTTCGATATCGAGTTGGGCAACGCGATCTGCGCCAAGCTCGAAGTGAAATGCACCTGGGTCCACAACGAATTCGACGGCATGATCCCGGCCCTGCGCGCACGCAAGTTCGACGCGATCATGTCGTCCATGGCCGTTACCCCGGCGCGTGAAAGAATCATCGACTTCAGCGACAAGCTGTTCCTCAGCCCGACCTCGGTAATCACCCGCAAGGGCGCCGACTTCGGCGACACCCCGGAGTCCCTCAAGGGCAAGCAAGTCGGTGTGCTGCAAGGCTCGTTGCAAGAGGCGTATGCCCGTGCGCACCTGGCCAAGCTCGGCGCGCAGATCAAGGCGTATCAGTCCCAGGACCAGAACTACGCCGACCTGCAAAACGGCCGCCTCGACGCGACCCTGACCGACAAGCTCGAAGCCCAGCTCAACTTCCTGTCCAAACCCGAAGGCGCCGACTTCAAGACCGGCCCGGCCTTCAAGGACCCGACACTGCCCCTGGACATCGCCATGGGCCTGCGCAAGAACGATCAAGCTTTGCGTGAGCTGATCAACAAGGGCATTGCAGCTGTGCAGGCGGATGGGACTTATGCCGAGATCCAGAAGAAATACTTCGGCGATCAGGACATCTACAACGAATAGCAGCCTCGTCCTTATGTGGGAGCTGGCTTGCCTGCGATCGCGGTGGGTCAGCTTGCACATCTGTGACTGACGTTCCGCTATCGCAGGCAAGCCAGCTCCCACCGCCAACCTGTGCGCTCCTTCGAGATCTTCCCAATGAACGAATTCCTCAATCTGCAAGGCTACGGCCCGATGCTGGCCCAAGGCGCCTGGATGACCCTCAAACTGTCATTCCTGGCCCTGGCCCTGAGCCTCGCCCTGGGCCTGATCGCCGCCGGCGCCAAGCTCTCCAGCGCCAAATGGCTGCGCGTACCGGCCACGCTCTACACCACGCTGATCCGCAGCGTGCCGGACCTGGTGCTGATCCTGCTGATCTTCTACAGCCTGCAACTGTGGCTCAACGACCTGAGCGAAGTGTTCGGCTGGGATTACTTTGAAATCGACCCGTTTACCGCGGGCGTCGTCACCCTGGGTTTTATCTACGGCGCGTATTTCACCGAGAACTTCCGGGGCGCGATCCTCAGCGTGCCAGTCGGCCAGCTGGAAGCCGCGACCGCCTACGGCCTGAGCCGCTGGCAGTGCTTTCACCTGGTGCTGTTCCCGCAACTGATGCGTTTTGCCCTGCCGGGCCTGGGCAATAACTGGCTGGTGCTGCTCAAGTCCACGGCGCTGGTGTCGATCATCGGCCTGTCGGATCTGGTCAAGGCCGCGCAGAACGCCGGCAAGACCACCAACGAGCCGCTGTACTTCCTGATCCTCGCGGGCCTGGTGTACCTGGTGATCACCACCCTCTCCAACCGCATCTTCAAGCGCCTCGAGCGGCGCTACAACCTCGGCATCAAGGGGATGGCGCGATGATCGAACTGTTCCAGCAATACGGCCTGGCCTACCTGTTCAGCGATGGCGCGGGGTTGTCCGGCGTCGCCATGACCCTGTGGCTGTTCATCGTCTCGGTGGTGTTTGGCTTCATCCTGTCGATTCCACTGGCACTGGCGCGCGTCTGCGAGCACTTCTGGCTGCGCTGGCCGGTGGAGGTCTACACCTACCTGTTCCGCGGCACGCCGCTGTATATCCAGTTGCTGATTTGCTACACCGGGCTGTACAGCCTGGAAGTGGTGCAGGACAACGCCCTGCTCAACCAGTTTTTCCGCAATGCGCTGAACTGCACCCTGCTGGCTTTCGTGCTCAACACCTGCGCCTACACCGTGGAAATCTTTGCCGGGGCGATCCGCAATATTCCCCACGGCGAAATCGAAGCGGCACGCGCATATGGCCTGCACGGCTGGCGGCTGAACCTGTTTGTGGTGGTACCGGCGGCCTTGCGTCGCGCGTTGCCGGCCTACAGCAACGAAATGATCCTGATGCTGCACGCCACTTCCCTGGCCTTTACCGCCACCGTCGCCGACATCCTCAAGGTGGCCCGCGACGCCAATGCCGAGACGTTCCTGACGTTCCAGGCATTCGGCATCGCCGCCCTGCTCTACATGCTGCTGTCCTTTGCACTGGTGGGCCTGTTCCGACTGGCCGAACGTCGCTGGATGCGCTTTCTCGTTCCTACCCGAGGCTAACCCATGAATCAGTCCGCGCAGGCCCTGGCCGCTTATCCTGTTGATGAACCCATCGCCCCACCCGCCACCGCGGCCATCAAGCTGCAGGTCGAAGGCATCCATAAACGCTACGGCGAACACGAAGTGCTCAAGGGCGTGTCCCTGAACGCCCGTAATGGCGACGTGATCAGCTTGATCGGCGCCAGCGGCTCCGGCAAAAGCACGATGCTGCGCTGCATCAACTTCCTTGAACAGCCGGACGCCGGTGTCATCACCCTGGACGGCATCAGCATCGAAATGCGCCAGGGCCGTGCCGGCGCCCGCGCACCGCACCAAGACCAACTGCAGAACCTGCGCACGCGCCTGGCCATGGTGTTCCAGCACTTCAACCTGTGGAGCCACATGACCGTGCTGGAAAACATCACCATGGCCCCGCGCCGGGTGTTGGGCGTGAGCGCCGCCGAAGCGGAGAAACGTGCGCGCCTGTACCTGGACAAGGTCGGCCTGCCAGGCCGCGTGGCCGATCAGTACCCGGCGTTCCTGTCCGGTGGCCAACAGCAGCGCGTGGCGATTGCCCGGGCGCTGGCGATGGAGCCGGAGATCATCCTGTTCGATGAGCCGACGTCCGCGCTGGACCCCGAACTTGTAGGAGAAGTCCTCAAAGTCATACAGACGTTAGCCGAGGAAGGTCGTACCATGCTGATGGTCACCCACGAGATGGGCTTTGCCCGCCAGGTGTCCAGCCAAGTGCTGTTCTTGCACCAGGGCCGTGTCGAGGAACAAGGCGACGCCAGGATCCTCGACCACCCCAGCAGCGAGCGCTTGCAGCAATTTCTTTCCAACCGTTTGAAGTGAAACCCATGGATACCAAGGCCAACGGACCCCATTCCTCCCCTGCGCTGGACCGCATCGATGAAGCCATCATCGAAGTACTGCGTCACCAGGGGCGTATCACCTACGAAAAGCTTTCGTCGCTGGTGCACCTTACCCCCAGGCCCTGCCTGGAGCGCGTGCGCAAGCTGGAGCGACGCGGGGTGATACGCGGGTATGGGGCGATCATCGATGTACAGATGGTCTCGCCAGGGCTGTCGTTGCTGGTGCTGGTGGCCTTGTCCAACCAAAGCGGGCGGTCGGCGCAAAAGGCTTTTGAAGCCTGTGTGAAGGCCTGCCCGCAAGTGTTCGAATGCCAGTTGATCAGCGGGCCATTTGACTACAGCCTGCGCATGCGCTGCCGCGACATGGAGCACTACCGGGTGCTGACCGAGACCTGGTTGAACAATGACGAGTTGCACATCGATAAGTTGGTGGCGCATCCGGAATTGGCGGTGGTCAAGAACACCGCCACCGAACTGGCCTGAGCCCCCATTTCACCAAACACTGCATAACCCCTGTGGGAGCGGGCTTGCTCGCGAATGTGGAGTGTCAGTCACTTAATTTGTCACTGATACACCGCATTCGCGAGCAAGCCCGCTCCCACATTTTTTAACCGTGCCCACTTAGTATTTTCTTGCCTGGCTTGACCCCAATCATCTTCGCCTGCCCATCCTTCTGCTTGCCCGTTCGCGCCTCACTGATTAACCCCGGTATCAACTTGCCCTCCGGCAGGTTCTTCCAGAACCGGCTGGGCAAATGCCCTTCCATCACCTTGGGGTTCAACCGCGCCGGGTTGAAGATGTGGCTGTAGTAGGTCAGCCACATCGCACTGTGGGGGTCCTCGACATTCTGCGCCAACTGCCGCCACGCCTCGGGGCATTCCCGCTGATGGATCAACTGCTCACCGTCGTAGTAAACCCCATCCAACGGCGTGGCGATCATCCAGCGATGCCGGCCCATGCGCCCGATAAAGTGCTGGCTGGCTGATTTCAGGATGTCATGGGCCGGCTCATGCCACGCCACGTACTCGGGCAGTTCCGGCCCCGCCTGCGCCGGCAACGCAATAAACCGCACAAACGCATGCAGGTGGTGCGCCTCGCGGCTGACCTGCTTGATCCGCCGCTGCAACTCACTGCCCAGCTTATCCCCTGCCAGCATGGCGGTGCGGTCGCCGTGGCTGACCCGCCACAGCACTTCGTACAGCAGGCTCCAGCGCTGGTCGCCGTGGTAACAGGCGGCCGACTCCAACAGTTCCAGCAGGGCCTTGGGCACCCGCGTCTGGAAAGGCCCAGGCGCTTCGGGAATCGACTGGTCGGTGGCAAACAGGTCGGCCACCTCCGCCTCGCCCCAGCTTACCTGGCTGGGGTCTACCTGATGGCTGAGCAACCAGCGCGCCTGGTCGCGCCAGGTGCTGAACAGGTTGTCGCATTCCAGGCTGATCATCCCCACAACCCCATCTGCTGCGGTTGCGGGCGGTCGCGCAATTGTTCGCGCAGCAGCACGCTGGTGCTGTCGGCCTGTTGCGGGTGGTAGTCACTGGTGATGAAAAACGGCTTGGCCTTGGCCAGTACGCAGCGCATGCGCGCCAGGTCTTCGAAGCGGATCTTGCGCTCGCGGCGCAGGTCCACCAGGCGCTGGGTGGTGCGCAAACCAATGCCCGGGATGCGCGCGATCAAGGTCGGCTCGGCGCGGTTCAGGTCCAGGGGGAACACCTCACGGTTTTCCAGGGCCCAGGCCAACTTGGGGTCGATGTCCAGCGCCAGGTGGCCGGGACCTTTGAACAGTTCATTGGCGTTGAACCCATAGCTGCGCAACAGGAAATCGGCCTGGTACAAGCGATGTTCACGCATTAACGGAGGCGCGGCCAGGGGCACGCTTTTCGGACTATTGGGGATGGGGCTGAACGCCGAGTAATACACGCGGCGCAGCTTGAAGTTGCCGTACAGCGCCTCGGCACCGTGGAGGATGGTGCTGTCATCGGTGTCATCCGCGCCGACGATCAGTTGCGTGCTCTGCCCGGCCGGGGCAAAACGCGGCGCGCGCGGCTCGTTACGGACCGTCTGCTCGCCGGTGTAGATGGTCTGCATGGCCTGCTTGATCGACACGATCTTTTTTTCCGGCGCCAGGGTCTGCAGGCTGGCCTCGGTCGGCAATTCGATGTTCACGCTCAGTCGATCCGCATACTTTCCGGCTTCGGCGATCAGCGCCGGGTCGGCATCGGGAATGGTCTTGAGGTGGATATAGCCACGGAAGTCATGCTCTTCGCGCAGCAGCTTGGCCACGCGCACCAATTGCTCCATGGTGTAGTCGGACGAACGGATAATGCCGGAGCTGAGAAACAGCCCGCTGACGCAATTGCGCCGGTAGAAATCCAGGGTCAGGGTGACCACCTCCTCCGGGCTGAAACGCGCGCGCGGCACGTCGCTGGAGCGGCGGTTGACGCAGTACTGGCAGTCGTAGAGGCAGAAGTTGGTGAGCAACACCTTAAGCAATGACACGCAGCGCCCGTCGGGGGTGTAGCTGTGGCAGATGCCCATGCCATCGGTGGAACCCAGCCCCGCCTTGCCTTCGGAGCTGCGCTTGGGTGCGCCACTGCTGGCGCAGGACGCATCGTACTTGGCGGCGTCGGCGAGAATGCTGAGTTTTTCGATCAACTGCATGGAGGGTTACCGATACTGGTTTTTTGTACAGTATCAGCCAACCCTCCAGGTCACAAGTGCAGCCTGTCAGCTCGCGGTGGCGAGCAACAGGTCCTGCACCGAACGCCCTTTGTCGCGCCCACGGTCCAGCGCATACAACGACGCCGCAATCTCATCCGCGCGAATCGGCAGCACCGACAGCAAGGTATCGCTCAAGCCATGGCTGGCCTGGCTGAAGCCCTGGATATAGATGCCGGCATTGCAACGTTCGTCAGTGACGATGCGGTAGTCACGCGCCACGTCGAAGTCGCCCAGGTAGGCTTCCAGCGGCGCCAGCAGCGCGCGGTGTGTCTGGCGCTCGTAGCCAGTGGCCAGGATCACCGCGTCGTAATGGTTGACGCTGGTGTCGCCGTTGGCGTTGTTGCGCAGCACCAGCTCGATGCCCAACGGGCCTGGGGTGGCCTTTTCCACCACGGTCATGGTGCGGAAGGCCTGGCGGGCGATGCCGGAGACTTTCTGGCGGTAGAAGATGCCGTAGATACGTTCGATCAGGTCCAGGTCCACCACCGAATAGTTAGTGTTCTGGTACTCGGCCACCAGGCGCTCGCGCTCGGCGCCCTCTTGCTGGAACACCAGGTCGGTGAAGGCCGGCGAGAACACTTCGTTGACGAACGGGCTGTCATCCGCCGGCTTGAGCGCCGACCCACGCAGAATCATGTCGACCTGCACCGACGGGAAGCTGTCGTTCAGGTCGATGAAGGCTTCCGCCGCGCTCTGGCCACCGCCGATGATGGCGATGCGCATGGCCTTGCCGTCGACACACGGCTGCGTCGCCATGCGTTCCAGGTATTGAGAATGGTGGAACACCCGGCTGTCACCTTTAAGTGCCTTGAACGCTTCGGGAATGCGCGGCGTGCCACCGGCGCTGACCACCACCGAACGGGTGGTGCGCACATGCTGCTCGCCCAGGGCATCACGGGAGATCACACGCAGGGCTTCGACCTGCTGCTGGTGCAGGATCGGCTCGATGGCCAACACTTCCTCGCCATAGCGCGCCTGGGCCTGGAACTGCCCGGCGACCCAGCGCAGGTAGTCGTTGTACTCCATGCGGCACGGGTAGAAGGTGCCCAGGTTGATGAAGTCCACCAAGCGGTCGTGGGCTTTCAGATAATTGACGAAGGAGTACGGGCTGGTGGGGTTGCGCAGGGTCACCAGGTCCTTGAGGAACGAGATCTGCAGTTCGCTCTGGGTCACCAGGGTATTGCCGTGCCAGCGGTAGTCGGCTTGTTTGTCCAGGAACAGCACGTCCAGTTTGCCCTGGGCCTTTTCGCGCTCCTGCAGGGCGATGGCCAGCGCCAGGTTCGAAGGGCCGAAACCGATACCGATCAGGTCGTGAACCGCGGGCGAAGCAATTGCCTGTGTCATTCCAGTGTCCTCTGGATAAGCCCCTTGGCGGTGGGGCGGGAATACCTTTCAAGGCCTGAACAACAGGCCGTGTGTTGATAGGAAACGAGGACAGTGAAATAAAATTTAACTGATCAGTGATCAGTGCGCTTCCCACTCGCGCATCCGCACCCGGCAGTGCTTCATGGCGTTGACGATATGTTTTTCCACCAGGGCGCGGGAAATGCACAGGCGCTCGGCGATCTGCAGGTGGGTGAGGCCGTCGAGCTTGCGCAGCAGGAAGCTGTCGCGACAGGCCGGCGGCAGCTCGGCCAGGGCGCGTTCGAGCAGTTCCAGGCGTTGGGCGTGGTCGTGGTTGGTGTGGGGCGAACTGCTGGCGAAGCGTTCTTCGGCATCCAGCACGTCCAGGGGTTCAACCTGGCGCAAGGCATTGCGCCGGTGGCCGTCGATCACCAGGTTGAGTGCGGTACGGTACAAAAAGGCGCGGGGTTGTTCGATGGGGGTGTCGCTGGAACGTTCCAGCACCCGGACATACGCGTCATGCACCACATCCTCGGCCACCTGACGGTTGCCCAGCTTGGCGTTGAGGAAACACACCAGCTCGCGATAGTAGTTTTCCAACATGACTCCCGGCCGCCGGGTAGCGGCATTAGGTCCCTGGGTGCAAAAAAGACAGCGTTAAGGTGATGGCAGTTTGAGTGCGTGCAATTTATAGTAATTCTCATCTACTTTTAAAGCAGACTTGCATCAACGGACGAATTTTTTCTTCAAGGGAGCTGTAACTGCTTATGTAACCGCCTAAATCCCCGCGCAATTCTCTCGTTTACTTGTCAGCTCTCCCGCAACTGCGGTCCGAACTTTCCTGGCTGGAAACCCAAGCATGAAACGCCCTCGACCTGCCCGACGCGCCTTGCTCGTTATCGCGTGCCTGATCCCCCTGATTGCCGTCGCGGCCTGGCAGGTGCTGCCGCCGGGGCGTGACACCCTCACCACCGTCACCGTCACCCGCGGCAATATCGAGAACAGCGTGACCGCCCTGGGCACATTACAGCCGCGTCGCTACGTGGACGTGGGCGCCCAGGCGTCGGGGCAGATCCGCAAGATCCACGTCGAGGCGGGCGACCAGGTCCAGGAAGGCCAGTTGTTGGTGGAAATCGACCCGTCCACGCAAAAAGCCAAGCTCGACGCCAGCCGCTACGCCATCGAAAACCTCAAGGCCCAGTTGCAGGAACAAAAGGCCCAGCACGAACTGGCGCGCCAGAAGTACCAGCGCCAGCAGCGCCTGGCGGCCGGCAACGCCACCCGCGAAGAAGATGTGCAAACCGCCAAGGCCGAACTGAGCGCCACCCAGGCCCGGGTCGACATGTTCCAGGCGCAGATCCAGCAAGCCCAGGCCAGCCTGCGCAGCGATGAGGCCGAGTTGGGCTACACGCGTATCTACGCGCCAATGACCGGCACTGTGGTCGCGGTGGACGCGCGGGTCGGCCAGACCCTCAATGCCCAGCAGCAGACCCCACTGATCTTGCGGATCGCCAAATTGTCACCGATGACCGTGTGGGCGGAAGTCTCGGAAGCCGATATCGGCCACGTCAAACCGGGCATGACCGCCTATTTCACCACCCTGAGCGGCGGCAACCGACGCTGGACCAGCACCGTGCGGCAGATCCTGCCGATCCCGCCCAAGCCATTGAATGAAACCCAGGGCAGCGGTAGCCCCAACAGTTCGAATAAAAGCGGCAGCGGCCGCGTGGTGCTGTACACCGTGTTGCTGGATGTGGACAACAGCGACAACGCGTTGATGGCCGAAATGACTACCCAGGTGTTTTTCGTCGCCAGCCAGGCCAAGGACACGCTGACGGCACCGGTCGCTGCGCTGCAGGGAACCTCGGACGCCAGCCAGCAGATCGCCCAGGTCGTGGGCAAGAACGGCCGTATCGAGCAGCGCCAAGTGCAGGTCGGCATCAGCGACCGCCTGCGCGTGCAGGTGCTCGCCGGCCTGAACGAAGGTGATCAACTGCTGATCGGCCCGGCCGACGGCAACGGGGGTTGAGGTGACCACGCCCCTGATCGAACTCAAGAACATCCGCAAGTCCTACGGCGGCGGCGACAGCCCGCAGGTCGACGTATTGCGCGGCATCGACCTGGCCATCCATGCCGGGGAATTCGTCGCCATCGTCGGCGCTTCCGGCTCCGGCAAGTCCACGCTGATGAATATCCTCGGCTGCCTCGACCGTCCAAGCGTCGGCGACTACCTCTTCGCCGGCGAGAACGTCGCGCACTTGGACAGTGACGAACTGGCCTGGCTGCGCCGCGAAGCCTTTGGCTTTGTGTTCCAGGGCTACCACTTGATTCCCTCGGGCTCGGCCCAGGAAAACGTCGAGATGCCGGCGATCTATGCCGGTATCAGCGCCACCGAGCGCCATGCCCGCGCCAACGCCCTGCTCACGCGCCTGGGCCTGGCCGAGCGCACCGGCAACCGTCCGCATCAGCTTTCCGGTGGCCAACAGCAACGGGTGTCCATCGCCCGCGCGTTGATGAACGGCGGGCATATCATCCTTGCCGACGAACCCACGGGCGCCCTCGACAGCCACAGCGGCGCCGAGGTCATGACCCTGCTGGACGAGCTGGCCAGCCAGGGCCACGTGGTGATCCTGATCACCCACGACCGCGAAGTCGCGGCGCGGGCCAACCGCATCATCGAGATTCGCGACGGCTTGATCATCAGTGACTCGGCCGATGACAGCGACGCCGTCCCCGTCGCCACGACCGGCGCCCTGCAAGCCGTGGACCTGCGCCAGCGCCTGGCCGACGGCGCCGAGCACAATGGCGCCTGGAAAGCCGAACTGGTGGACGCGGTGCAAGCCGCCTGGCGAGTGATGTGGATCAACCGTTTCCGTACCGCGCTGACGCTGCTGGGCATCATTATCGGCGTGGCATCGGTGGTGGTGATGCTGGCGGTGGGCGAAGGCAGCAAGCGCCAGGTCATGGCGCAGATGGGTGCGTTCGGCTCCAACATTCTCTACCTCAGTGGGTCGTCGCCCAACCCGCGCACGCCCATGGGGATCGTGACCCTCAACGATGTCCATGCGCTGGCGGCTTTGCCCCAGGTGCAGCGCATCATGCCGGTCAATGGCAGCGAGGCCGGGGTGCGTTTCGGCAACGTTGACTACATGGCCTATGTGGGCGGCAACGACACCAACTTCCCGGCGATTTTCAATTGGCCGGTGGTCGAGGGCAATTACTTCACCGCAGCCGATGAGCGCGCAGCCGCCACCGTCGCGGTGATCGGTCATCGCGTGCGTGAGAAGCTGTTCAAGGGTGAGGTCGACCCTATCGGCCAGTACATCCTGATTGAAAACGTGCCGTTCCAGGTGATCGGCGTACTCGCGGAAAAAGGCGCCAGCTCCGGCAACAAGGACAGTGACGACCGTATTGCCATCCCCTACACCGCCGCCAGCGTGCGCCTGTTCGGCAACTACAACCCCGAATATGTGGTGATCGCCGCAGCCGACGCGCGCAAGGTGCACGAGGCCGAGGTGGCCATCGACCAGTTGATGCAAAAGCTGCACAACGGCAAGCGTGATTACGAGTTGACCAACAACGCCGCGATGATCCAGGCCGAGGCCCGCACGCAGAATACGCTGTCGCTGATGCTGGGTTCGATTGCCGCGATTTCCCTGCTGGTGGGCGGCATCGGGGTGATGAACATCATGTTGATGACCGTGCGCGAGCGTACCCGTGAAATCGGCATTCGCATGGCGACCGGTGCACGCCAGCGCGACATCCTGCGCCAGTTCCTCACCGAGGCGGTGATGCTCTCGGTGGTCGGTGGCCTGTGCGGTATCGCCCTGGCCGTGCTGGTGGGCGGCGTGCTGGTGCTGGCCGAGGTGGCGGTGCAGTTTTCCCTGGTGGCCGTGCTGGGCGCATTTGGTTGCGCCCTGGTCACCGGCGTCGTATTCGGCTTTATGCCGGCCCGTAAAGCTGCCCGGCTCGATCCGGTTAAGGCGTTGACCAGTGAATAAACGATCCCTGTGCGTGTCCGGCCTGTGCGTGTTCCTCAGTGCCTGCGCCGGCAACCCTGCCGCCCTCGACAGCGGCATCGCCCCGCCCGCCGCCTGGCAGTACGCCGAGCGTGACGCGGCGCAAGCCACCAACCAGCAGTGGTGGACCCAATTCGGCAGCCCGCAGTTGAACCGCCTGGTCGACCAGGCCCGCCGCGACAGCTTCGACGTGGCCGCCGCTACGGCCCGTGTGCGCCAGGCCCAGGCCAGCGCGGTGATTGCCGGTGCACCGTTGTTGCCGGAAGTGAAGTTCAACCTCGCCACCAGCCATCAGAAATTGCTGCGCGGCAAAGGTGGGCCGGACCTTGACGCATCACAAAGCGATGACGCCGTCGATAACTTTGGTGCCAACCTCACCGCCAGTTACGAAGTGGACTTCTGGGGTGGCCGCGCGGCCGCCCGTGACAGCGCCCTGCAGAGCCTGCGCGCCAGCGAGTTTGACCAAGCCACGGTGGAATTGACCTTGCTCAGCAGCGTGGCGGACCGCTATGCCCAGACCCTCGCCGCCCACCAGCGCGAGCAGATCGCCGCGCTGAACCTGGCCAATGCACGCAACGTGCTCGACCTGGTACAAACCCGCTACGACGCCGGCTCCGCCACCGCCCTGGAACTGGCCCAGCAAAAAAGCCTGGTGGCCAGCCAGCAGCGCCAGTTACCGCTGATCCAGCAACTGGCCGAAGAATCTCGCATCACCCTCGCCGCCCTGCTCGGCCAGCCGGTGCAGGCGCTGAACCTGGGGGCAGAACCGTTCCAGGCACTCACCTGGCCGGACATCGGCGTTGGCATGCCCAGCCAATTGCTCAGCCGCCGGCCCGATATCGCCAAGGCCGAGGCTCAGTTGGCAGCGGCCCAGGCCGACGTCACCGTGGCGCGCGCGGCGATGCTGCCCGCCGTCACCCTCGGCGCGACCCTGGGTTCGGATGCCTACAAAGCCATGGATGTGCTGCGCAGCCCCTACTACACGCTGACCGCCGGCCTGGTGGGTCCGATCTTCAACAACGGTCGTTTAAGCGCTGAACGCGACAAGGCCCGCGCCCGCCAGGATGAACTGCTGCAAACCTATCGTGGCGCGATCATCAACGGCTTTGCCGATGTGGAAAAAGCCCTCAGCAGCATCACTCGCCTCGACCAGCAACGCCAATGGCAAACGGAAGAACTGCAACAGGCGCAGAGTGCCTTTCAGATCGCCGAGAGCCGCTACCAGGCAGGCGCCGAAGACCTGCTCACGGTGCTGGAAACCCAGCGCACGCTGTATGCGGCGCAGGACGAGAACGTGCAACTGCGCCTGTCACGCCTGCAAGCCAGCATCGCCTTGTACAAAGCGCTGGGGGGCGGTTGGCAAATACAGCGCTCTGATAAGCAAGGGTTCTGATAAACAAAACTCCGATTTCGTACACAAGTCGTCTTTTCACCCTACATTCATCGAGCCAGGGTCCTTGGTAAAAAAGCCGCCACCACACGGCCGCCCAGGACCTCTCGATGACTGTTGCAAGACACCTGCTGTGCGCCTGCCTCTGGCTGACCGCAGGCACTGCCGCTGCCCAGCCGCTGATTCCCCCCACCGCCATCGACTGGCTGCTGGACTGCCCTTTCCCCACCGCTGACCGCCTGGACCCCGAGGTGCTGGAACGCACCCAATGCGGCACTGTGTCCGTACCGCGCAACCATGCCGCGCCCCGGCAAGGCAACCTGCGCCTTTACTTGACCCGCGTCGGTGCCAGAGACCCATTGAACCGGCTAGGCGTGGTGTTTGCCCAGGCCGGCGACACCGCACGCAAGCACCAGGGCGGCACCTTTGCCATCAGCCTGACCAGCCTCTGGGGCGCCCACGCCAACCCGGCCTATCGCACACTGGTCAACCGCTACGATGTCATCGAACTGAGCACCCGCGACCTCAGCAACGAGACCGCCATCGAACAGGCGGTTCAAGACCTGGAGTTCGTCCGTAGCCAACTCGGCGATGCCCAAATGTTCTACCTGGGCCACGCCACTGCCGCCCGCCTGGGTAACCATTACGCCGCGCAGTTTCCCGAACGGGTGGCGCGCATGGTGCTGGTCAACGGGCAACAGCCCGGGACGGCCGCTCCCCTGGTCGAACAGTTGCGCCTCAAAGAGCCGGTCAAACAGGACGCCAGCGCGTGTATCAACCGCTGGGTGGGCGACTTCCTGGTCTACGGCAAGCAACCGCCGCGATCCACGCGTTGCCTTGATTCCGCAAACGCGGAGTAGCAACCCGTTTGCGACCTGTTGCCATCGAAAACGACACCCGCCGTTGACGCTGCACCGCGATCGTTATTAAGTGCTATTTATCCGCATTAATACGATAAATCGAACCCATGCTAAGCCGCCCGCTGAGACGCAAACGCCAGAAGCTGTCCGATGTGATTGTCGAGTCGGTCAAGCGCTCCATCGTCACCGACGCCCTGAAGCCCGGCGACCGCCTGCCCACCGAACGTGAGCTGATGGAGAGTTTCCAGTGCTCCAAGGGCTCGGCCCGTGAGGCGCTCAAGGCCCTGGAAGTGGAAGGCCTGGTAAGCACGCGCACCGGCCCCAGCGGCGGCGCGTACCTGAACCAGGCGGGCACCGAGCCGGCCAGCCGCGCCTTGCGCAACTACCTGCACTTCCAGCACCTGGACGGCGAGCAGGTGTACCAATTGCGCAAAGTCATCGAAGTGGAGTTGGCCGTGTCGGTGTTGGGGCGCCTCAGCGAAGACGACTACCAGGCCCTGCAAGACAACGTGGACTTCTGCAGCGCCCCGGAAGACAGCGAGGCCGGCCAACGCGAGCAACGCCTGGCGGAACTGGAGTTCCATAACCTGCTGGCCAAGGCCTGCCCCAACCCGCTGCTGAGTTTCATGGCGCAATTTCTCAACGACCTGCTGCGCGACCTGGTGGTGCTGAAAAAAGCCTACAAGCCCAAGCGCAAGCAATTCGACGCGGCCAACCTGGATTATCACAAGCAGTTGCTGGCTGCCTTTCGCGCCGGGGATGAAAGCGCGGTGCGCAGCTTGATGCATGAGCACATGTGCGATGCCGAACACCACATGACCGCCCTTGAAGGCCAGGTCAGCCCGCATTTTCTACTGGAGTTCGATCACACCCACTGACACACCACGGTACCTACTGTGGAAACCCGATCAATGTGGGAGCTGGCTTGCCTGCGAATGCATCGACTCGGTTTGACAGAAACACCGAGGCGCCTGCATCGCAGGCAATCCAGCTCCCACACTCGATCCAGGTCCAACCGTTAGAGCGTTTGCCCCAACCAATAACAGGCCTGCCCACAGGCCCTTGCTCCACCGTATCGCCATTGCCACTCCTGCCAATAACTAAACCAGGGAGTCACCCCATGCAGCGTCGTACGTTGTTGAAAGCCAGTCTCACCGCCGCCGCCGCCCTCAGCCTTCCGCTGAGCGTGCGTTCGGCATTCGCCGCCGAGCCCTTTACCTTTTACGGCCTCAAGTCCATGTCTGGCGCGTTTGCCAGCTATGGCAAATTTGCCGACATGGGTTCACGCCTGGCCGTGGAGCAACACCCCGAACTGCTCGGCCGCCCGCTGAACTACAAGGTCATCGACACCGAAGGCAACGCCGGCAAGGCCGTGCGCAAGGTGCAGGAAGCCATCCAGCAGGACGGCGCGCGGTTCTTCCAGGGCTGCACCTTGTCATCGTCGGCACTGGCGGTGGCCAAGGAAGTGGACAAGGTCGGTGGCGTATTCATGACCCCGGTAGGCGCCGATGAAGTTACCGGCAAGGACTGTAACCCTGCGACCTTCCGCTGGTCGGTGCCCACCTATGGTGCCATCCGCGAGACCCTGGTGCCGCTGATCAAGCTGCTGCCGGACGCCAAGCGTTGGTACACCATCACCCCGCAATACGTGTTCGGCGAAGCGCTGCTCGAAGGCGCGAAGAATGTGCTCAAGGAAAACGGCCTAGAACACATCGGCAACAGCTACCACTCGTTGCAGGAACAGGAGTTCTCCGGCTACCTGACCAACGCCATCGCCGCCAAGCCCGATGTGCTGGTGCTGCTCAACTTTGGCAGCCAGTCGTCCAACACCCTGCGCCAGGCGGTCAACTTCGGCATCAAGGAACGCATGAAGGTGCTGCTGGTGTGGTCCGCCGGCCTCGACCAGTTCCAGGAGCTGGGCAGCGATGTGCTGGAGGGCGTGTACCTCGGCGCGCAGTACTGGCACCAGGTCGACACCCCGCTCAACCGTGAACTGGTCAAGCTCACCCAGGCCAAATACGGCATCAACCCCACCTACCCGCTGGCCGCCGACTACATCAGCACCAAGGTCATGCTCGACACCATCATCGCCACCGGCAGCTTTGACGGGCCGACCGTGGCCAAGGCCATGCAGGGCCTGAGCTTCGAAGGCCCCACCGGCAAGGAATCGATCCGCGCCGGCGACCACCAGGTGATCAAGGATTACTACCTGCTGATCGGCAAGGCCACGGCCGACATGGCCGACAAGGATGACCTGGCCAAGGTGCTCAGTGCCGGCCAGTCGTTCCCGCCAGTGGAAGCCACGGGCTGCACGCTCGGCTGATCCCCTGAATTTTGTAGCGCAGGGCCGCGCGAGCGGCGTCCTGCCGAGGGTTCCTGCATGCTAAATCTTTACCTGTTCCAGATCCTCAACGGCCTTGGGTTGGGGATGATCTACTTCCTGATCGCGGTCGGGCTGACAATCATTTTCGGCCTGCTCAACTTCGTCAATTTCGCCCACGGTGCGTTCTTCCTGCTGGGCGCCTACATCTGCTACACCGCCGTGAGCCTCACCGGCAACTTCTGGCTGGCGCTGCTGATCGCGCCGTTGGTGGTGGCCGCGTTGGCCTGGGCCATCGAGCGATTGCTGATCCAGCGGATCTACCACTTGCCGCACATGTTCCAGATCCTGGTGACCCTGGGCATCGCGCTGATCATCCAGGAAGCCAGCGTGATGATCTGGGGCCCGGTGGGCAAGAGCGTCGCCGTGCCGGAACTGCTGCGCGGCGTGCTGGTGGTGGGTGACTTCGTCTACCCCTACTACCGCCTGTTCCTCATCGTATTCTCCGGGTTGGTCGGCCTGGGCCTGTGGCTACTGCTGGAACGCACGCGCTTCGGCGCCCTGGTGCGGGCCGGCAGTGAAAGCACCGAAACCGTGTCGCTGCTGGGCACGAACATTTTCCGCCTGTTCTCCATGACCTTCGCCCTCGGCGTAGCCCTGGCCGGCGTTGCGGGCGTGCTGTTCGCTCCATTGCGCGGCGCCCAGCCCTTCGTTGGCCCGGAGATTCTCGGCGTCGCCTTCGTGGTGGTGGTGATCGGCGGCATGGGCTCGTTCAGCGGTGCGCTGGTCGGCGGTTTGCTGGTGGGCGTGGTGCAAAGCCTGATGACCACACTCTGGCCCCAGGGTGCGAGCCTGATGATCTATGGCGCCATGGCCGTGGTGATTCTGGTCCGTCCCTACGGCCTGTTCGGGAGAGCCTGACATGAGCGAGAAAAATCCCCTGCCGTTTGCCAAGACCCAGTCCAAGGCCATGTTGCTGTGGGTGCTGGCGGTGCTGATCGGCCTGCCGTTGATATTGCCTTCGGCGACCCTGGCCACCGAGATCCTGATCTTTGCCATGGCCGCCCTGGCCTGCAACCTGTTGCTGGGCTACACCGGATTATTATCATTCGGCCAAGGCATCTTCTTCGGCGCCGGCGCGTATTGCGCGGCGCTGCTGATGATCCACCTGCAACTGGGGCTGTTCACCGCATTGCTCGGCGCCGCCATCGCCGGTGGGTTCCTGGCCTTGCTGGTGGGCGCCCTGGCGATCCGCCGCACCGGCATCTACTTTGTGATGCTGACCCTGGCCTTCAGTCAGATGGCCTACTTCGTCGCCTACACCCTCAGTGACTGGACCGGCGGCGACAACGGCCTGCTCAGCGTGCCGCGCCCGGAGATTCGCCTGGGGGACACCGTGTTGTTGTCGCTGGCCGATGCCCGTGCCTTCTACGGTTTTGTCGCGGTGCTGTTCCTGCTGATCTTCATCGGCGCACGCCGGGTGATTGCCTCGCCCTTCGGCAGCACGCTGATGGCGATCCGCGAAAACGAAACCCGTGCCTCGGCCATCGGCTATGACACACGCCACTTCAAGATTCTGGTGTTTGTGCTGTCCGGCGCGGTGACCGGGATTGCCGGGGCGCTGTACGCGATGCTGCTGCACTTTGTGCCGTTGTCGAATATCGACCTGGCGATGTCCGAGAACATCCTGATCATGACCATCGTCGGCGGCACCGGCTCGTTGTTCGGCTCGTTGCTGGGCGCCGGCTCCATCGTGCTGCTCGGAGATTTCCTCTCCGACCTGTGGCCACGCTGGCTAATGCTGCTGGGGGTGATCCTGATCCTGGTGGTGATCTTCATGCGCGGCGGCTTGTGGGGCGGCCTGGCGTCGCTGTTCGAGAAGGTGCGCGGCAGCCGCAAGAGCGTCGTCGTCGCCAAGGAGGAAGGGCTATGAGCATCCTGCTGGAAACCAAAGACCTGGAACTCGCCTATGGCGCGTTCCACGCGGTGAATGGCGTGAACCTCAAGGTCGAGGCCGGCACCATCCACACCATCATCGGCCCCAACGGCGCCGGCAAGACCAGCCTGTTCCACTGCCTCACCGGCGAGCGCCAGGCCACGGCCGGGGCGATTCATTTCGACGGCAGGAACCTGATGCGCAAGCCGGCCCACGGCCGTGTGGGCCTGGGCATGGCGCGCTCGTTCCAGCTCACCAGCCTGTTCCAGAACCTCAGCGTGCGCGAAAACCTGCGCCTCGCCGCCCAGGGCCGCGACGGTGCACGCGCACTGAATTTCTGGCGCCGCGTGGACAGCAAGCGCGAACACCTGGAGATGGCCGACCAGGTGCTGGAACGCCTGCAACTCACGGCCCGCGCCGACACCCTGGCCGGTGAGTTGTCCCACGGCCAGCAGCGGGTGCTGGAGGTGGGCATGTCGATCTGCTCCAAACCGAAACTGTTGATGCTGGATGAGCCCACCTCGGGCATGGGCATCGACGATATCCCGATCATGACCCAGCTGATCAGCGACCTCGGCCGCGACCACACGGTGCTGCTGATCGAACACAACATGAGCATTGTCATGTCCATCAGCCAACGCATCACAGTGATGAGCCACGGCCAGATCCTGGTGGAAGGCACGCCGGAATTCGTGCGCGCCGATGAACGTGTGCGCACTGCATACCTTGGGGAGGCTGCCTGATGCTGATCGTCGAGAATATCCACTCCTACTACGACAAGAGCCACGTGCTGGAAGGCGTGTCGCTGACCGTCAACCCCGGTGAGCTGGTGACGCTGCTGGGCCGTAATGGCGCCGGCAAGACCACCACCCTGCGCAGCATCCTCGGCATCATTTGCCCGCGCCAGGGCCAGATCCACTTCAACGGCCAGGCGCTGGTGGGCCAGAAGATCTTTGAAATCGCCCGCCAGGGCTTGGCGTTGGTGCCGGAGAACCGTGGGATTTTCCGCCTGCTCACGGTCGAGGAAAACCTGCGCATCGCTGCGCGCAAGACCAGCCGCTGGCAGCTCGAAGACGTGTACGGCATGTTCCCGCGCCTCAAGGAACGGCGCAAAAACGCTGGCCACGCGCTGTCCGGCGGCGAGCAACAGATGCTCGCCATCGCCCGCGCGCTGCTCAACGACCCCAAACTGCTGATCCTCGATGAACCCACCGAAGGCCTGGCCCCGGTCATCGTCGACGAGCTGGTGAAGATCCTGCGCAAGGTCAAGGACGACGGCCTGCCGGTGCTACTGGTGGAACAAAACCTGATGGTCTGCGACAAGCTCGCCGACCGCCATTACGTACTTGAACAGGGCCGTGTCGTATACGAAGGCCGCGCCGAAGCTTTCCGCGCCGACCCTACGATCAAAAACCGTTATTTGGCCCTGAGTGCCTGACCGGAGATTGCAGATGAATAGTTTTGCGCAACCGCTCAAGAGCAACGCCCCGCTAATCAACCGCGAGCGCCTGTGGCAATCGCTGATGGACCTGGCCCAACTGGGCGCCACGGTAAAAGGCGGCGTGTGCCGCCTGGCCCTCACCGACCTCGACCGCCAGGCCCGCGACCTGTTTGTGCAATGGTGCGAGGCCGCCGGGTGCAGCGTCAGCGTTGACGCCATCGGCAACATCTTTGCGCGCCGTGCCGGGCGCAATCCGGCCCTGCCCCCGGTGATGACCGGCAGCCATATCGACACCCAACCCACCGGCGGCAAGTTCGACGGGTGCTACGGGGTAATGGCGGGACTGGAAGTCATCCGCACCCTGAATGATTTGAAGATTGAAACCCAAGCGCCGATCGAAGTGGTGGTGTGGACCAACGAAGAAGGCTCGCGTTTTCCGCCGTGCATGATGGGTTCCGGGGTGTTTGCCGGTAAGTTCGATTTGCAGGACACCCTCGATAAGCTCGATGACCAGGGCCTGTCAGTCGGCGCCGAATTGCAGCGCATCGGATACGCCGGATCCCGCGCCGTGCTCGGCCACCCGGTCGGTGCCTACTTCGAAGCGCATATCGAACAAGGCCCGGTACTGGAAGACCAGGCCACCACCATTGGCGTGGTCATGGGTTGCCTGGGCCAGAAGTGGTTCGACCTGACCTTCACCGGCGTCGAGGCCCACGCCGGCCCGACGCCGATGCACCTGCGCAAGGACGCCCTGGTCGGCGCCGCCGAGGTGGTCAGCGCAGTCAACCGCATCGCCCATCAACAGCAGCCCCACGCCTGCGGTACGGTCGGTTGCCTGAGCCTGCACCCCGGTTCGCGCAACGTGATTCCCGGCCAGGTGCACATGACCCTCGACCTGCGCCACCTGCACGCGGACACGCTGCAAGCCATGGTCGATGAAGTGCGCGGCGTGATCGAAGCCACGGCCGCCAGGCACGGGTTGACGTTCGAACTGACCCCCACCGCCGACTTCCCGCCGCTGGACTTCGCCCCGGCCTGCGTCAACGCCGTGCGTGAAGGTGCCGAGGCCTTGGGCTTGAGCCATATGGACATCGTCAGCGGCGCCGGGCACGACGCGATTTTTGTCGCGGAGCTGGGCCCGGCCGGGATGATTTTCGTGCCGTGCGAAGGCGGCATCAGCCATAACGAAATCGAAAACGCCGCGCCGGACGACCTGGCGGCGGGCTGCGCGGTATTACTGCGGGCCATGGTTAATGCAGCCCAGGGGGAAATCGCATGAGTGAGATCGGCCAACTGACGGCAGTGCAACTGCTGCAGCATTTTCGCGACAAGACCTTGTCGCCGGTGGAGGTCACCGAAGACGCCTTGCTGCGGATCGAACGCTACAACCCGGTGGTGAACGCCTACTGCCACGTGGACCCGGAAGGCGCGCTGAACGCCGCGCGCGCTGCGGAACAACGCTGGCTTAACGGCCAACCCTGCGGCGCGCTGGACGGTGTGCCGGCGTCGATCAAAGACCTGACGCTGACCGTCGGCATGCCAACCCGCAAGGGCTCGCGCACCACATCGGCCGAAGGCCCGTGGGACGTCGACGCCCCGTTCACAGCCTTTATGCGCAAGGCCGGCGCGGTGCTGCTGGGCAAGACCACCACCCCGGAATTCGGCTGGAAAGGCGTCACCGACAACCCGCTGTACGGCATCACCCGCAACCCCTGGGACACCCGCACCACGGCGGGCGGCTCGTCCGGCGGCGCAGGGGCAGCGGCGGCGTTGAACCTCGGCGTGTTGCACCAGGGCAGCGATGCGGGCGGTTCGATCCGGATTCCCTGTGCATTCACCGGCACCTTCGGGATCAAGCCGACCTTCGGTTATGTGCCGCAATGGCCGGCCAGCTCCATGACCATCCTCTCGCACCTGGGGCCGATGACCCGCACGGTGGAAGACAGCGTGTTGATGCTGCAAACCATCGCCCAGCCGGACGCGCGCGATGGCTTGATCGGCGCGCCACGCACCACACCGTGGCTGTTGGGCGCAGCGGATTTGAAAGGCTTGCGCGTGGCCTACAGCCCCAACTTCGGTTACGTGGATGTCGACCCGCAGGTGGCCAAGGTGGTCGCCCAGGCAGTGCAAGGCCTGGTGCAACTGGGCGCGCAGGTCGAGCAGATCGACCCGGGTTTCAGTGACCCCCTGGAGGTGTTCAGCACCTTATGGGCAGCCGGCGCGGCACGCCTGACCGGGCCGATGAGCGAGGCACAAAAACAACAGCTGGACCCTGGCCTGCTGCGCATCGCCCAGCGCGGCGAGCGGTTGAGCCTGGATGACTTCAACGCAGCCCTCGAAGCCCGCGCCGCCCTGGTGGCGCGGATGGCGGCGTTCCATGAGCACTACGATGTACTGGTATCGCCGATGATGCCCATCACCGCATTCGACGCCGGGCACGACGTCCCCCCCGGCTCCGGCTTACAGGAATGGACACAGTGGACGCCCTTCACCTACCCCTTCAACCTGACCCAACAGCCGGCGGCATCGGTGCCTTGTGGGTTGGCGGCGAATGGCTTGCCGGTGGGCTTGCATGTAGTCGGCGCGCGGTTTGCCGACGACCAGGTGTTGCGGGTGTGCCACGCCTACGCGAAGGCCTTCCCGACCCAGCACCTCCAAGCCCCACAAACCCCAACCTGAAAGGCACTCCCTGTAGGAGCCGGCTTGCCGGCTCCTACGAGACCGCGTATCCACGATGCGAAGCGAGTCGCTTCTGATCTTGCTTTTGATCTTAGGCGGCCCCCCAAATACCTGTCGGATTACGGGCACACCGAGCCTAGGCGAGGTGCCGAGTGTTGGGGCAAGAGCCCTTTGGTTACTTTGGGCTGGGCCGGCATTCCGGCTCTTTTCCAAAGTGACCCGCCGTAAGGGCGGAACCCATAGCAGCCGTTACCTAAATAACGGATATGTCCACATCACCACCGCCATCGCAGCCAATCCTCCTCCCACAGTTTCAACCACATTCCATTACACTGTCCCCCATTCATCCCCGGGGGGCTTCATGGACATCGAACTGGCACGCACCTTCCTCGAAATCACCCGCTGCGGCAGCCTGGCCGCAGCCGCCGAGAAACTGCACGTCACCCAGACCGCCATCACCGCGCGGGTCAAAAGCCTCGAAAGCCAGCTAGGCAGCACACTGTTCATCCGTAACCGCGCCGGCGCCCGGCTGACCGCCGACGGCGAGGCCTTCGTGGTATACGCCAACCAACTGCTGCAAACCTGGGAAGCCGCAAAACGCGACCTGCCGCTGCCCGATGGCTACCGCAACGTGCTGCACATCGGCGGCGAGGTCAGCCTGTGCAACCCGTTGATGCTCGGCTGGGCCCAGGCCCTGCGCCAACACATCCCCGGCCATGCACTGCGTACCGAAGTGCGCGAAGGCGACTACCTGTTGCGCCAGCTGGAACTGGGCGTGCTCGACGCTGCCTTGGTGTTCCAGCCGCAGTACTGGCCCGGCTTGCAAGTGGAGCAGGTGCTGGAAGAAAAACTGATCCTGGTGCAACTGGTGAGCAACCCGGCCCCCTACGTGTATATCGACTGGGGGCCGGGCTTTCGCCAGCAGCATGACGCCGCCCTGCCCGACAAGGCCCGCGCCGCGTTGAGTTTCAATCTTGGCCCGTTGGCGCTGCAGTACATCCTGGAGAACGGCGGCGCCGGCTATTTCCGTACCCGCGTGGTGCAAAGCTACCTCGACAGCGGCGTGATGCAGCGCGTGCCCAAGGCGCCGGAGTTCAACTTCCCCACGTTTGTGGTGTATTCACGGGCGCGGGATTCGGCGGTGTTGCAACAGGCGCTGGTGTTGCTGCGTGAGGTGGTCAAGGCCGAAAGTGACTGGTCGCAGCGCTGGGACCCGCTGATTTGAAGCAACAATATCCGTCGCGCATGCTAGCCTGCGGGTGTTTCCTTTCGCAGCCTTACCGATGAACAAGAAAAAGTCCGTCACCATCAGCGACATCGCCAAACGGGTCGGCATGACCACCATCACGGTGTCCCGCGCACTGAGCAAACCCGACCTGGTCAAGCCGGCCACCCTGGCGCGCATCCTCGAAGTGGCGCGGGAAATGGACTATGTGCCCAATGCCTTCGCGCGTGGGCTCAAACGCAGTGAAAGCCTGATCATCGGCGTGATCACCGCGTCCGTCGACAACCCGTTCTACAGCGAAATGATCAAGGCGATTTCCCGAGAGGCCAAACAGCACGGCTACACCATCATGCTGGTGGATACCGATGAGCTCGAAGAGCTGGAAAGCAAAGCCGTGGATACCCTGTTGGGCTACCGCGTGGCCGGGATCATCCTGTCGCCGGTCTCGGATGAGCCGAGCTATCAGCCCGATTACCTCGAACGCCTGGGCAACGGCAAAACGCCGGTGGTGCTGCTCGATCGCACGATCCACGACAGCCCGTTCAGCCGCGTGGTGCTAGACAACTACCACAGCGGTATCCAGGCCGCGCACTACCTGCTGCGCCAGACGCCCGACCTCAAGCGCCTGCTGGTACTGACCGGCCCCGAGCACTCGCGCATCACCGTCGAACGCCTCAAGGGCCTGCGCGAAGTGTTGGCCGAACACCCGCAGGTGCAGGTCGAAGTACAGGCCGGCGACTACACGTTGATGCCGTCCTACCTGCACACCCTCGACTACCTGGCCGAACACTCGGCGCCAGACGCGATCATGGGCTTCAACCAGTTGATCACCCTGGGCGCCCTGCGTGCGTTGCGCATGCACAACATTCCCCACGACAGCCTGACCATCTGCGGCATCGACCGCCTGCCCTTCGCCGATATCTTCGGCGTGCCTATCGCCTGTGTGGCCCACGATGCATCCCTGGCCGGCAGCAGCGCGGTACGCCTGCTGCTCGACCGCCTCGAAGACCCGCACAAACCACGGGACAAGGTGGTGATCGCCGGCCAGTTGGAAAACGGCTAGCGGCTGGTGTAGCCGCCATCGATGGGCAGGCTGACGCCGCTGATCATGCTGGCGGCGCTGCTCAGCAGGAACAGCACCGGCAACGCCACTTCGAGGGTTTCAGCAAAACGCCCCAGTGGAATGGCCGCCAGCGCCGGGTCGCGCTTGGCCGGCTCGGACCAGGCCATGGCCGCCATCGGCGTGAGCGTGATCGTTGGGTTGACGCTGTTAACGCGAATGCCGAAGCGGCCCCACTCGGCGCACTGCACGCGGGTGATCGCATCCAGCGCGGCCTTGGAGGCGCAGTAGCCGAGGTGATCGTCCAGGGCGATCAGTGAGGCCTGGCTGGAGACATTGACGATACTGCCGGCGATGTGTGCTTCGATCATTTTCGCCGCTACCCGGCTGCCGACCTGGGCGGCGGCGCGGGCGTTGACGTGCATCACCTGGTCGAAGGCGTCGGCGCTGATAGCGGCGGCGGGCTCCAGCCGCGAGATGCCGGCGCAATTGACCAGGCCATGCAGCGGCGGCAGGTCCTTCAAGGCGTTGTCGAGGGCGGCACTGTCGGCGATATCCAGGCACAGGGTGTGGCAGCCGAGTTGAGCCAGGGCCTGCGCGTCACGGCCGAGGGCGAAGACGTCGGCGCCGCTGGCGATAAGCTGTTGGGCGATTTCACGGCCGATGCCGCTGCTGGCGCCGGTGACGAGGATGCGCTGGTGGGTGAAGTTGAAAGTGGTGGTCATGATCACTGTTCCATAGGCGATGAAGATCCCGTGTGGGAGCTGGCTTGCCTGCGATAGCGGAGTGTCAGCCAATCCATCTGGTACTGATACACCGCCATCGCAGGCAAGCCAGCTCCAACAGGGGATTGTGTTGAGTCAGTTGGTTTGCAGGTTGTGCATGATCGGTTTCAGGGCCGGATACAGCTTCAGGTACTCGCCGAACGCACGGTCGTACGCCTCGACATTTTCCGCCTTGGGCTCAGCCCGCAACGCCAACTGCACCCACCCCTTGTCCATCGCCCCATCACTCACCAACCCCACCGTGTGCGCCGCCAGCAACGCCGCGCCCAGCGCCGCTTCCACCTCCTGGACAATGGTGTACACCGGGTACCGCGTGACATCCGCGATAATCTGCATCCACAGGTCCGAATGGCTTGCCCCACCGACCACGATCAAGCGTGGGTCCAGGGAATGCGCGCCGCGCGTGCCCGCTTCGATGTTGTGGCGCAAGGCAAAACTCACCCCCTCCAGCACCGCGCGATACAGGTGAATGCGGCTGTGGTAGAGGTTCAAGCCGACAAAGCTGCCACTGGCGCGGTCATCCCACACCGGGCTGCGTTCACCCATCAGGTACGGCAGGAACAACAGGCCTTCGCTGCCCGCCGCAATCGTCATCGCGCGCTGCTCCAGCAGCACCAGGCTGTCCTGGCCGGTGGCCTTGGCCTGCTGCTCCTCGGCCTGGCAGAACTGCTCGCGAAACCAGCTCACCGACGCACCAGCCGTGATCGCACCGCCAAAGATGTACAGGTCACGGTGGCCGTTGTAGACGTGGGGCATGCTGACCAAGCCGTGATGGGCGTCCACCTGTTGGTTCAGGTAGCCCCAACACATGCTGGTGCCGATCATTGCCACGTGGTTGCCCGGCTGGGTCACCCCCGCAGCCAACGTGGCCATGGCCGCATCAACGCCACCGGCCAGGATCGGCGTACCCGCCTGCAACCCCAAGCGCGCTGCCCACTTCTCCAGCAACCCGCCTACGACTTCTGCGGAATACACCAGCCGCTCCGGCATCATCGCTTGCGGTATGCCCAGCGCATCGAGCATCTCGGCAGACCAGCCACGCGCCTTTACGTCATAGACACCGCCGATATTGCCGGCGCTGCTATGGTCCACCGCCAGCTCTCCGGTGAGGCACCAGTTGATGTAGCTGTTGGGCGGCAGCAAGTAACGGGTTTTCGCCCACACCTCTGGCTGGTGCTGCTTGAGCCAGAGCATCTTGGTGAAGCCGTAGTAGCTGTCCACCGAGTTGCCGGTGACCGCGAACAGGCGCTCCAGGTCTACGTGCTCGCGTACCCAGGCCACCTGCTCACCGGCGCGGCGGTCCATCCAGATCAGGCACGGGTGCAGCGGTGTGAGCTGCGCATCCACCGCAATCCCCGAACCGCCATACAGGCTGCTGATGCACAGGGCCTTCACGTGATCCTTGGCCACGCCGGCCTTGGCCATGCACTGCGCCACGCACGCCTCGACCGCATCGAGCCAGACCTGCGGCCATTGCTCGGCCCAGCGCACTTTCGGGGTATCCACACGATACCCCTGGCTGTGCTGGGCGATGATCGTGCCATGGGCATCCACCAGCAGCGCCTTGGTACTCTGGGTTCCTATGTCGACCCCCATCACGTAGTTCATGCTCAGACCACCGGCTTCAGCAGCACCTTGATCGATTTGGTCGAGTTGGCCAGCTCGAAGGCTTCGGCCCAATCGTCCAGCGGGAAGTCATGGGTGACGATACCTTTGGAGGTGACCAGGCCGCGCTCGAACAGGTCGATGGCAATGGGGTAGCAATAGGGGCCGAGGTGCGCACCGCGGACGTCCAGCTCCTTGCGGTCACCGATGATCGACCAGTCGACGCTGGTCTCGGCGCCAAACACGCTGAACTCGACAAAACGCCCGAGCTTGCGGATCAAATCCAGGCCCTGGGTCACGCCGGCCGGCACGCCGGTGGTTTCGATGTAGACGTCGCAGCCATAGTTGTCGGTGAGGCCGTTGATGATCTCGCGGGCGTTGTCGCGCGACGGGTTGATCACCACATCGGCGCCGAATGTCTTCGCCAGCTCCAGGCGCTCATCGACCATGTCGATCACCACCAGTTTCTTCGGGGTTTTCAGCGCGGCGACCTGGACCATGCACAGGCCGAGGGTGCCGGCGCCGGCGATCACCACCACGTCGTCGAGCTGGATATCGCCACGGTTGACGGTGTGGATCGAACACGCCATTGGTTCCACCAGTGCCGAGTCTTCCAGCGACACCGACTCGGGAATTTTGTGCACGATGGCGGTCTTGGGAATCCGCATGTACTGGGCCATGCCGCCTTCGGCGACTTCGCGCTGGAAGCCGAAGATGTTGTGCACTTCGCACATCCAGTACTTGCCGGATTTGCAGAAGCGGCACTTGCCGCAGGGCACGATCTGCTCGGCGATCACCTTGTCGCCTACCGCGACTTCAAAGTGCTCTTCGGCGCCCTCGCCCGCCTCCACCACATAGCCGAAAAACTCGTGCCCCGGCACCACCGGCGCCTTGACCCACGGGTTGTCGCCACCCCAGAACATCGCCGCGCCGGAGTGGCACTTGCAGTCACTGGCGCAAATGCCACAGGCGGCGATGCGGATCACCAGTTCATTGGCGCGCGCCTGGGGTTTGCCGATGCGCTCCAGGCGATAGTCTTTGGGGCCGTGGCAAACGACGGCTTGCATTTGGGTGTGCTTGTCCATGGTGTTAGGTCCTGTCTTGAGTTTATTTATGGCGCTGACGGCTGATGAAAATCGCCAGCAAAATGATCCCGCCCTTGATCACGCTCTGGACGTAGGGCGAAACGCCGAGCATGTTCAGTCCGTTGTTCAATACGCCGAGCAGCATGGCGCCAAGCAAGGTGCCGACGATCACGCCACGCCCACCGGCGATCGATGCACCGCCGAGCACCACGGCGGCAATCGCATCCAGCTCGAACGACACGCCGGCATTCGGCTGGCCGCTCATCAAGCGTGAGGTGAGTACCAGCCCGGCAATCGCCGCCGTCAGGCCGCTGATGCCGTACACCAGCAACTTGAAGCGTGCCGCGCGCACGCCGGACAAGCGCACCGCTTCTTCATTGCCGCCGATGGCGTAGATGTAGCGGCCGATGCGCGTGTGTTGCAGCAGCACATAGGCGGCGGCGTAGGTAATCAGCATGATCAGGATGGGCACTTCGATGCCGAATAGGCTCTGGCGACCAAAGAAGCCAAACCACTCCGGCAACCCGGAAATCGGGTAGCCGTCGGTGTACATCAGGCCCAGGCCACGGGCGATGCCCATGGTCGCCAGGGTGACGATGATCGGCGGCATGTGCAGGTAGGCGACGAACAGGCCGTTGCCGATGCCGAAGGCCACGCCGATCAACATCCCCGCGCCAATCGCCAGGCCCGGCGGCAAGCCCGCGACCATCAGGCCAGCGGTGAGCGTGCCGGACAACGCCATCACCGGCCCTACCGACAAATCGATGCCGCCCGTGAGGATCACGCAGGTCATGCCCACCGCGATAATCGCGTTGATCGACACCTGGCGGGCAATGTTCGACAGGTTGCTGGCGGTCAGGAAGGTGTCGCTGGCGAGGATCATCACCAGGGTCACCACCACCAGCCCCACGAACGGATAAAAGGCCGGCGAACGCACCAGCCGCGCCAGGTTGAGGCGCAGCCGGCTGTTGTCGCCGGTACTAATGGACGTATTCACTTGAGCCCCCTGTTGCATGGCGCATGACCTCTTGAGGATTGACGGCGGACGCTTCCAGCAGCTTGACGATGGCGCCCTTGTGGAACACGGCAACGCGGTCGCACATGCCGATGATTTCCGGCAACTCGGAGGAAATCATGATGATTGCGTAGCCCTGTTCGGTGAGGTTGCGCATCAGCGCGTAGATCTGCGCCTTGGCCCCCACGTCGATGCCACGGGTGGGTTCGTCGAACACCAGCACGTCGCAGTGGTGGTTGATCCAGCGGGCGATCACGACCTTTTGCTGGTTGCCGCCGCTGAGGTTGAACACCCGGCTTTCACTGCTGGGGGCCTTGATCGACAGTTGTTTCATCAGGCCCTCGACGCTGGCGCATTCGCGGCTTTTGTCGATCAGGCCCGAGGCGTTCTGGTACTTGGGCAGGTTGTTCAGGGAGATGTTTTCGCGAATGCTGAAATCGGTGATCAGCCCTTCGCTCTTGCGGCTTTCCGGCAGCAGGCCGATGCCATGCGCCAAGGCCTGGGCCGGGTCGTCGAGGGTGATTTTCTCGCCGCGCAGCCACACGTCTTTGCTCACCGATGGCAGAGCCCCCATCATGCCCAGGGCCAGTTCGGTACGACCGGAACCGACCAGGCCAGCAAAGCCGAGGATCTCGCCCTTGTGCAGCTGGAAGCTGTTGTGAGGACCGTTGCGCACCAGTTGGATGTCCTTGACCTCCAACAAAAGCGGGCCGCGCTCGCTGTTCGGTTTGGGTGGAAAACTGCATTCCAGGCGGCGCCCGACCATCATCTCGACCAGCCGGTCGATATCACTGTCAGCCACATCGGTAACGCCCACATTGCCGCCGTCGCGCAACACGCTGATGCGGTCGCACACCTGGAAAATTTCCTCCAGGTGATGGGAGATGAAAATCACCGCCACGCCCTGGCGCTTGAGCTCGCGCATAATCTCGAACAGCAGCTCGGCCTCGCTGGGCGTCAGCGTCGCGGTGGGTTCATCCAGCACCAACAGGCGCGCATCCAGGGCCAGGGCCTTGGCGATTTCGACAAACTGCTGTTCGGCCACGCTCAGGTGCTTGACCGCACATTGCAGGTCGATGGTCACGCCGAGGCGCTTGAACAAGGCCTCGCTGGCCTCGACCATTTCGCGCTTGCGCAGCAGGCCGAAACGGTTGCTCAGCTCGTGGCCGAGGAAGATATTTTCCACCGCCGTGAGGTAGGGAATCAGGCTGAACTCCTGGAACACAATGCCGATGCCGGCGGCAATCGCATCACGGTAGGTCGCGAATTGCCGGGGCTGGCCGTCGATCAGGATCTGGCCCTCGTCTTGATGCTCGACGCCGCCGAGGATCTTCATCAGCGTCGATTTGCCCGCGCCATTTTCCCCGAGCAAGGCGTGGATCTCGCCGCGCTCGACTTCTAAGTTGATGGACTTGAGGGCCTGTACGCCCGGGTAACGCTTACAGATATTTTCCAGCTTCAGAAGACTGCTCATACCGCCGACCTCGTATTCAGAAGGATGACCTGGGCCCCACGAATTGCGTGGGGCCTGGGTGATTTACCAGCTGAAATCCTTGGCCTTGGCCTGGTCGATCAGGGTGATGTCCACCGGGATGGTGGCCGGCACTTGCGAGCCCCATTTCTTGGCCAGGGCGATGCCCAGGGCAAGGCGAATCTGGTCGCGCGGGTACTGGGCCGAGGTGGCGATGAATTTGCTGCCGGGCTTCTGGATCGCCTTGATGGCTTCGGGCGCGCCGTCGACGCTGACCAGCTTCACGTCCAGGCCGCTGGCCTCGATGGCCGAGAGCGCGCCGAGCGAGCCGTTGTCATTCACGCTGAAAATGCCCTTGAGGGTGGGCTGGGCCTGCAGCATGTTCTCGGTGACGGTCAGGGCCTGGTCACGTTCCTGCTTGCCGTTCTGGATGCTGACAATCTTAATGTCCGGGTGCTTGGCCACGGCCTCTTTGCAACCGCGCACACGCTCCAGGATCGGCACCACGGCGATGCCGTCGAGGATCGCGATATTGCCTTTGTCGCCGATGTTCTTGGCCAGGTATTCACAGGCCTGGAAGCCAGCGTCAAAGTTCTTCGAGCCGACGAAGGAGTCCAGCGGGCCGTCGGCCTGGGCGTCCACCGCGACGACCACGACACCGGCGGCGTGGGCAGATTTGACTGCCGATTGCACGCCGACCGAATCAGTGGGGTTGATCAGCAGGATATCGATGCCTTTTTGCAGCATGTCTTCGACGTCACTGACCTGCTTGGACACGTCGTGGCGGGCGTCGGTGATGATCAATTTCGCGCCGATGGTCGCCCCGGCTTCTTCGAGGGCGTTTTTCATGGTGACGAAATAAGGGTTGTTGATTTCCTGGAAGGACGCGCCGATGCGGATCGGCTTGGCAGCGTCGGCGAATGCTGGGGAGACAGTGCCGAGGGTGATGCTTACAGCCAATAAACACAGGGTTTTCGGAAGCATTTTCATGGCGTGGTTCTCTGTTTTGTTTTTATTGTTAGAGCAAATGTTATCGTTAACATTTTGCGAGAAACTAGCAAGGAAATAAGAGGGGCGCAAGGGGCCGCTGGTCGGTCGCGATCAAAATGTGGGAGCGGGCTTGCTCGCGAATGCGGAGGGTCAGCCACCTGATGCCTTGCCTGACACGCCCTCTTCGCGAGCAACCCCGCTCCCACAGGCGTAGTGCGCTGCCTGCAAAAACTCGCACATTCCCCACCACCAACTAAGCTCAGACTCCCATAAAAAAACACCGAGCAACCGGCCATGGACCACCCCACCGAGACCTTCCGCGCCCGTTACCGCGCCACTGTCGCGCCCCACTACAACCCTTGGCTGCACGCCAGTTTCGTGTTCGGCTACGGCATCGTGTGCATTGCCCTGGCCTGGTCATCCACACATCAGATCAGCGCTGTGCAATGGCTGACCGTGCCGCTGACCCTGGTGTTCTTCAACCTCTGCATCTACCTGGTCCACCGCCACCTCGGCCACCATAAACACGGGTTGGCCCGGCTGTTTTATGCGCGCCACACCGGCGACCATCACAGCTTCTTCACCCCTGGCCACATGACCTACGACAGCCCCCGGGATTGGCGGGTGATCCTGTTCCCAGCCTGGCTGATCGTGCTGCACAGCCTGGCAATCACCCTGCCCGCCTGGTGGCTGCTCAAGCACTGGAGCCCCAACGTTGCCGGGCTGTTCGCCGGCTGCATGATCCTCGGTTATTTGCTTTACGAAGTGTTTCACGCCTGCGAGCACCTGCCCGCCGACCATCCGGTGGCGCGCCTGCCGTGGTTGCGCCAGATGCACCAACTGCACGCCCTGCATCACCGCCGGGAGCTGATGCACGGACGCAATTTCAATATCGTCCTCCCGCTGATGGATTACCTGTTCGGCACCCTGCACTGGGAGCCGCGCACCCACGACAACCAGGAATCGTCATGAGTACCCGTCCAAAAAAATTGCGTCATCTGTTGTTCTTGCTGTTTCTGGCGGTGATCGCCTTTTTGCTGTTGATGCCCACCAAAGTCCAGCCGGTGAACTGGGCGCCGCCCAAGGCCCCCTCGATGAAGGACGGCCCCTATGCCGAGAACCAGCGCCTCAAAGGCGTGCAGAAAATCGGCGCCCAGGACATCGCCGGGCCCGAGGCCCTGCTGTTGGATGCCCAGGGCTACCTGATCAGTGGCCTGCATGACGGACGCATCATCCGCACCTCGCCCGACAGCCGCAGCCTGGAAGTGCTGGCCAACACCGGTGGGCGTCCGTTGGGCATGGCGCTGCACCCGGACGGGCGCTTGATCATTGCCGATGGGGTCAAGGGTTTGCTGGCGCTGGAGACCGATCGCCAACTGACCACCCTGAGCACCAGCGCCAATGGCGTCGCCCTGGGTTTCACCGATGACGTGACCGTGGACGCCAGCGGGCGTTATGCCTATTTCAGCGACGCCTCGAGCCGCTGGGGTTACGGCCAGGACGGTGAGGCGGTGATTGAGCACGGCGGCGACGGTCGGCTGTTGCGCTATGACTTCAGCAACGGCACCACCGAGGTTTTGCTGGACCAACTGCAATTCGCCAACGGCGTCGCCTTGGGCCCGGATGAACACTACGTGCTGGTGAATGAGACCGGTGCCTATCGCATCAGCCGTTACTGGCTCAAAGGTGAGCACGCCGGCACCCATGATCTGTTTATCGATAACCTGCCGGGCCTGCCGGACAACCTCAGCTTCAACGGGCAGGACCGCTTCTGGGTGGCGCTCTACTCGCCGCGCAATCCGCTGCTGGACAGCTTTGCCGGCTACCCTCTGCTGCGCAAGGTGATGGTGCGCGCGCTGATGGTGGTGCCCAAGCCCATCGAGCGCAAAGCCTTTGTGCTGGGGCTGGATACCGAGGGCAAGGTCATCGCCAACCTGCAGGATGGCAGTGCCGGCAACTACTCACCCATCACCACCGCGCGCGAGTATGGCGACTGGTTGTACCTGGGTTCATTGAAGAGCACGAGCATGGCGCGATTGCCGTTGGCGCTGGCATTGGCGGGAGAATAGAAAAGGGGCAGCCTCGTCAGGCTGCCCCTCTTCACTGACGCCGTTGTATCAGTGAACGATGTTCTGGGTGCAGATATGCCCGAACGTTACGTAAGGCACATTCTCGCCTCCCACACCCACACCAGGGAACTCATCCAACTCGATACGCCAGCCGCCGAAGTTGAAGGTGGTGTCCCAGGTGTACGTCACACCGGTGCTGCTGTCTGGATACTGCACACGGTACTCGCCAAAGCAGTCACCGATAGCCGCACTGGCCTGGGAGTTACCCGCACTGTTGGTGGTGGCCTTGAAGTCGGTCCAATTGAAATCGGCACCTTCGAAGTGTTTATCGATGCGCAGCACCGGCGTAACGCCCAGCAGCGGTGCACCCGTGGAGTCGGACCAGTTGGTGGTCCAGTTCACTGTACGTGCGGCCTGGGTCGCCATCCAGAATATCGACGCGGGCACCCGCACGACGTTGTCACCCTTCACATCCGACGTGTTCAGCCGCGGCGTAGAGCCGAGGCTCAGTTGGTAGTGCTTAGTCGGGTCCTGAACCACAGCCGGATTGGCCCGCACACGCACCTTCACGGTGGTGCCCGGGGTGACACTCGGGTAGGTCGAGGTCGAGCCAGCAGGAACCGTAATCCAGTTGACGCCATCAAAACGGTCGAAAATCCACTGGTTACGGCTGCCACTCGCGTCACCGGCCAGGTACATGCTCACGCTCTGGCCACGGACGGCCTTGAAGTCGAAGTAGTCGACGTCGTTGGCGTTGTCGAGGTTGCCGGTGACCTTGTTCATCGAGTCCGGCAGCACAAAGGCCGTTTGTGGCGTGTCATTAGGCTCGTAGGCATCGATGTTGGTGTCCACCGCCACGCCAAAACTGAACTGCGAATTGTTGGCGACCTTGGCGACCATGTACCAATAGTAATCACCGGCCGGCAGAACACCGTTGAGATAATCATCGGTATTGCCCGCCGCATCAGCGGAGCCCACCACGCTCAAATTGCCCTGGCCGTCGTCCTGGAACAGGGTCAACGACATGTCGGTGCCCGCACTCTGGTTGACCAGTTGCACCTGGACCCGGGCATTCTGTGGGAGGTTGAAGTGGTACGCGAACTCTTCACCCTGGGCCACACCGTTGATGGTGTAGAGGGTGTTGATATCCAAGGTGGGGAACAGCGGTACAAAGTCAGCGACGGCGGCGCTTTTCGGCTCGACTTGGCTCGGCTTTTTCAACTCGCCGACCACGCTGTTGAACGGCGCGGATTTGACCGCCTGGGTAACGGCCTTGGACTGACCGGTCTTGGCCGCCTGGAGTTTTTGCTTGAGGCTGGCCGGCACCTTAGCCGCGTCCAGCTTGCCGCCGGATTTGAGCGCTTTGTCCACAGCCTGTTTGACCGCTTCGGCGCTGAGTTTCTGAGGGGTTTGCTCGGCCAGGGCAAAGGCCGAAACGAAGCAGGAGGCCGCCATGGCCGCGCCCAGCATAAAGGCTTTTTTCGATTTCATTTTTTATCCATCCATAGTTAAAAAGTGAAGCTCAGGTGACATCCGGTCACCTGGGATGGAATCTAGGATATAACTGGATGGATGTACAGTACTTTTTTTGAAAAAATTTCAACTCCTATGGAATGGGGATGTCACACCACCAGCGCCAGAAGCTCCAGACCGCTGTCCCGAAGGCCCAGATATAGCCAACTTTATAAGGCCACACCATCCAACGCTTGAGCGCTAAAGGAACTGCCGCTAATTCAGCCTCTGTCACAATACCGGCTTCCACATAGCGCTTTGAGTCTGAGAAAAACTCAGAAATAAGCAACATGCGATATTGCCTGTCGATCCACTGGTTTCGCCTCCAAAATCGCTTATTGTCTTGAACCCTTTCGTTCTGACAGAAATAACTTTCCACCTCATCGAGCTTTGCATATTCCGCAAAAATCATCAGTCCCAAGACAACAAACGTCCCGACAAACACCACGATGGTGTAGATGAGAAAAAAATCCATGGTTAGGCTCCGTCAGGTAGGAATATCAAATCCCCATCGACTTCCATGATCTCTCCTCCCAAAAACGCCCCAGCACTACCGGCCCTATCACCTCCCACATACCCTCCCGCTGAGCCTCCGATTATTCCGCAGGCGAGTTCACCTTTTCCCTTCATGCGAATACCGAGGAACATTGTGCATGCCCTTCGAGCGGCTCCTGCACCGAGTCTTCCCAAAAAGGCAGCTCCTGAGACTCCACCTGCCAACCTCCCCGTCTCCACATACTTCGCCCTTCTACACTGCGCCTCCCTCCCCTCCACACACGCCTCCTTGATCTCCAACCCCGCCACCCCCACATCCAGCGCCAACCCCACATAAGTCCCTTTGCCCATCCACTTCGACATCTGCGCAATCTCCCACATCCGCTTCGCATACCCCGCAATCTCACCTTTATGCAGATAGCTCTTGGTCGACAGGCCCAACACCTTTTTCAACGGCTCATTGCCCTGCAACCCCGTACCAAGCCGTGCCGCACCTTGTAGCTGCACCTCCAAGCGCCGAAACAACGCCTGGCGCTGCTGGATAAACGCTGCCCTGTCCAAAGCACCGTCCTTCAACCGCTGATGCAAGCGCTCGATGTCTTCCAATGTTTGCGCTACCTCATCCAGATGCCGCGCCCAGGCCGACGTCGCACTGCCGATGCCAATCGAGCCCTTCGCCATGAAACTCTGCAGCAAGTCATAGTTGTCGATCACCGCCGTACCGGCCGCTGCACGCCTCTCCAAGTGACGACTTACCTGCTCGGCATGCCGCATCAGCCAGGCCTCCTCGACCGAACAATTCAAGCTCTGGTTATCGGGAATAATCACCAGTTGCCCCGGCGCTACCAAGCCGGGGCGCAGGTGCCGGTTCAGCACATCAAAATGAGCGGAACGCTGGCGGCTCAGGGCGCCGCCCATCACCCGGTTTTTCAAACTCTGGTAGTCCGTCGCGCGCTCGTTGATAAAGCTCTGCGCCATGCTTCACATCCCTGATGCGATGAAGATGGCGTCGAAATATAAGCAAGCGCCTACGCCCCGGACACACGTCCAGGGGGGGCAATTTACATTTGGGAAGCTGCCTACGCAGCGAAGAAATACGACCTACAGAAACAACCCTAATACCCGGTCATTTCCAGGTAACCCACCCCACCCTCGAACTGCACCGGACCTTCCCAGTACGGGATACCCAGGTTCATCCAGGCATTCGGGTTGACAGCTTGCGTGGTGATATCCAGCTGCTTGCCGGGGACTTTCAGCGACCAGCGAGTGGGGATCTTGCGCCCTTCAATGGCCGTCGTTTCCAGCGGCGTCAGTTGGATATCCGCGTTGTGCAGGGTCTGGGTCTGGCCCTCGCGATCAATCCAGGTGCCGGTCAAGTAGGACGCGCCGTCGGTTTGCCGCACCCGGAACAGCATCAACTGTTCGCCCCGGTCCAGGTGCAGGGAAAACCAGTCCCAGCCAGTCTGGCTGGCGGTCAGCGGTTGGCTGCTCCACTCGCGGTCGAGCCAGGCCGGGCCGGTGACTTGATACACCTTGCCATCGATGCTGACGCTGCCACTGGCGCTGAAAAACGGCTGGCTGTAGTAGTACGACGCCTGGCCCTGGTCGGATTTGCGGCTGTAGCCATTGTCGCCTTGCAGCACCAGTGGACGGCTGGAGGTCAGGTGCAGGTCGTAGGCGAACTGGGCGCCGCTGGCCTTGAGTTGCATGTCCGCCAGGCTGCTGTTGGCGCCGGGGCGGGTGGCGAAATTCCAGTCGTCGATCCAGGCGTTGAACGGCACCGCCTGGGCCCCGGCCTGGCCGACGCCACCGCGCGCATAACGTTCGGCGGCGTAGTGGTGGGTGGCGGACGTCACGGCGGCGTGGCCCAGCCAGATCGTCGAGTCGTGCCAGCCCGCCTGCGTGGGCCCGGCCTTGAGGGCATTGCGAAACAGCGTCCATTGCACGCCGAATACGTTGCCGTGTTCATCCTTGAGATTGGCAGTGACGTACCACCACTCGATCCGAAAGCTGGCGTGGGGGCCATGGTCCTCGGGGAAGCTGAACACCTTGCCAGGCACCACTTGGGCAAAGTCTGCCGCGTCACTGCCCAGGCCGGCGAAGCTCTCCTGTGGCGCGGGGACTTTGTCGCATGCGGCCAATAACAAGCACGTCCACAGCAGGTACTTAATCTTCATTGGCAAACGTCCTCAACAAATCCGCAGGACGGCTGCGGTACAACTGCCACAACGGCCAGGCCGACGCCAGCAAGGTCGCCAGCATCGCCAGCCCGAGCAATTGCGCGAGTTGCCATGGGAACACCTGCAGCGGCAGGCGCCAGCCAAACGCCTGCACATTGATCACCGCATCCAGGCACCAGGCCAGCAGCAGGCCGAGGGGCAACGCCAGGATCAGTGTGAGCACCGCCAGCAGCCAGGTCTGGCCGAGGTTGAGCAGCATCAACTGTCGACGCGTGACACCCAATGCCCACAGTGGCGCGAGTTGGCCGAGCCGGCTTTGGCTCTGGGTCAACAGGCTGATAAACAGCGCCACACCGGCTACGCCCAGGGTCAGACTGTTCAAGGCGGCGGTGGCGGCGAAGGTGCGCTCGAACACCTGGCTCGACCAGCCCTTGAGTTGTTGCTGATCGACGATACGGCTGTCGTCCAGGGCAAAGGCGCGTTGCACCTCGCGCACCAGCGGGGCCACATCCGCCGGCGCGACCCGCAGGTTGAAACGCGCCGGTGACAGCGTCGGCCAGTGCGCCAGCAGGTGTTGGGCATTGACCAGCACATGGCCCTTGGGGTTGCCGTAGTCGGCGTAGACCCCCACCACTTTCGGCGCCCACACACCTTGGGGCGTGGGAATGCTCACGCTATCGCCCAGCCTCACGTCGAGCCGGCGCGCCAGTTGTTCGCTGAGCATCAGGGTGTCGCCTTGCTGCAACTGGTCCCACGGTTCAGGGGACGCCTCCAGCAGCGGCCAGTGCTGACGATAGGTCGGGTCGTCGACCACGCCAAACAGGTCCGCCGGCCAGCCTTGCACCTGCACGGCGACCTGCCAGGTGGGCAGCACGGTTTGCACCAACGGTTGCCGCGCCAGCCAGGTGCCGAGTTGCTGCGCCTGGGCCGGGGTTTGTGGGCTGAGATACAACTCGGCGGTGAGGCGTTGCTCCAGCCAGTTGTTGAAGGTGTGACGAAACCCCGAGGTCATCGACCCCGCACCGATGTTCGCCGCCAGGGCCAACAACAGCGCCATCAGGGCCAGGCTCAAGGCTGGCAATTGCTGGCGGCAATCTGCCAGGAACCATTGGCCGAGCACCGAATGGCTGCGCCCCAACACCGCCTTGAGCAGGCCATTGAGCACCACCGGCAACCCCAGGGCGGCGCCGAGCAGCAACGCCGCCATCAGCACAAAGCCGGCAGCCAGGCTGTTGCCCAACCACAGTGCCAGCAGCGCGGTCAGCAGCGCCGCACTGGTCACCCAACCCTGGCGACGCAACCAGCGTCCATGGGCTTCATGCCACGCCTGGGCGTTGGCCAGCGCCAGCAAAGGCAAGCGCGCCGCCCGCCACAGGCTGCTGGCGCCGGCCAGCAAAGCGCCGAGCAGGCTCAAGCCCAACCCCGCGCCCCACCACCAGGGGCTGAGGCTCAACTGCCCCGGCACCTCGGCGCCATATAACCCGCGCAGGCTGGCGGCCACATCCGGCAGCAACAGGCTGGCCAACAGGTAACCGCTGGCCACACCCAACACGCCGCCCAGCAATGAGAGCACGCCCAGTTCCACGCTGAGGCTGGCGATCAACATCCGCACACTGACGCCACACGCCCGCAGGGTACGCAGCAGTCCACGCCGTTGCTCCAGGGCCAGGCCGATGGCGGCGTGCACGATAAACAGCCCGACCACAAAGGACAGGAAACCCAGCGCATCAAGGTTCAGGTGAAAGCTCTCGGTGAGGCGCGCGAGGTTATTGTCCTCGCCCTGCTTGAGTTGCAGCCCGGTGGGCGGTATGGGCTGGGCGGCGGCGAACGCCTTGTCCACCAGCAGGTGCGACAGGCGCCCCGACATCTCCAGCAGCGGCTGGGCAAAACCGATATCGGTGAGCAACAGGCCGGGGGCCATATCTGCTTGGGCTTGCAGCGGCGGCAGTGTGTGACCACTCAGGGTGGTCGGTTGCTGACCTTCGTGCAGGCCCAAAGCCTGCAGGGTTTGCGGCGCGATCCAGGTACGCCCCGGCGGCTCGAAAAACGCCAGCATCTGCGCCTGGCTCAAACGCTGCCCCGCCACCGCACCGCTGCCGGGCAACGACACCGGGTCGATGCCCATCAGTTGCAGGCGCACGTCTGCCTGCCCCGTGAGCTGTACGCGGCCCTGCACCACCGGCGACACCGGCCACCCGGCACGCCGCAATTGGGCAAAGACGGCTTGGTCGACACTGGCCCCGTCCGGCGTACTGAGGCTGGCTTGGGGTTCGCCGCCGATCAGTTGGCTGGCGCGGGCATAGCTGTCACGCGCCTGGCTGTTGAGGGCTTGCACGCCGACCAGCAGCGCAGTGGCCAGCCACAGGCCGGTGAGCACGCTGAAAAATTGCACGGGATGCCGCCGCCAGTGGCTCAGCAACGCGCGCAGGGTCCAATGAAACACCGCCATGTCAGGCCGCGCCCGCAGGCACAACACGGCCGCGATGCAGCACCACCTGCTGGTCCAGGCGGGCAGCGATGCGCGGGCTGTGAGTGACCATCAGCAGACTGGTGGGGCTGTCACGCAGCAAGTCCAGCAGCAGTTGCAGCACCTCGTCGCTGGTGGCTTCGTCAAGGTTGCCGGTGGGTTCATCAGCCAACAAAAGGCCTGGCCGTGACGCCAATGCGCGCCCCACCGCCACCCGTTGCTGCTGGCCGCCGGAGAGCTGTTCCGGGTAACGCTTGAGCAAATCCCCCAGCCCCAGGCGTTCAACCAGTTGCGCCTGCCACTGCGGGTCAAACCGCCCGGCCAGGCGTGCCTGGAACGCCAGGTTGTCCTCGACCCGCAGACTGCCAATGAGGTTGAACTGCTGGAACACCAGGCCGATTTCGGTGCGCCGCCAATGGGCCAGTTGCGCTTCGCTGAGGTGGTCGAGGCGCTGCTCGCCCACCTGGATGCTGCCGCCATCCAGCCGGTCGAGTCCGGCCACCAGGTGCAGCAAGGTGCTCTTGCCGCTGCCCGACTCGCCCATCAGCGCCAGGCTGCTGCGCTCGGCCAGGTGCAGGTCCACACCGGCCAACACCGCCAATGGCCCCTGGGGGGTGGCATAGCTTTTGAACACACCTTGCACCTGCAACATGACAACACTCGTTTGATGGGCGGCAATCGAGAATAACGGCTGGCGCTCCACGCCACGCAAATTTTTCACATGGATTTCACCGGCTGCCCACCCACGCCTCTTTAAATTACCCGCCATGGGTCATTCGTCGGCAACTTGTTAGTTGCCTCGCCTGACAACTTTTTAACCGCAACATGTTCAGCGAAAAGACAGCCGCCGTGTGACAGCCTCCAGCATCACTGCGGCATTCGCCAACCCGTTGCGCCTAATTAATACAAGATTGCCAACACTGCCCATGGTGAATGAAGTGGTTGACCTTACCCTGACCAAACCGCGCTCGCGATGGGCCTTTATCAAGCGCCTGCAACGGCTGTGGCTGGGAATGCTGGTGGTGGCGTTGCTGCTCGCCGCCAGCCTGCTCTGGCACGCTTCACCCAAGGACCTGGGCATCGGCAACCGCCTGCTGACCTCCCACGTGCTGCCCCTCTGGCGCGACGGCGATTTGATCGTGCTGGTGCGCCACGAAGAGCGTTGCGACCGCTCGACCAACCCATGCCTGGGCCCGGTGGAAGGCCTGACGATCCACGGCAGCCAGCAGGCCGAGATCCTCGGCAAAGCCTTTAAAACATTGGGCATGGAGGGCAGCGACGTACTGGCCAGCCCCGCCATCCGCACCGCCCAGACCCTGCGCTTCATGTTCGGCAAAAACGAGTTGACCTCCGGCCAGCAAGCCGTCTGCGGCGCGGCCATGGGTGAGGAATTGCTCAGCCACAAAACCCCCGGACGCAACCTGGTGTTCGTCACCCACAGCGGCTGCATAGCCGACTTCGAAAACAGCCTGGGCTTCCCCCACGCCGCCTTCCCCCAGTACGGCAGCGCGCTGTTCGTGCAGGTATTGCCCCACGGTAAATTCAAGACCCTGGGCATCGTCAACAACCCGGATTGGCCCGCCGCGTTAAAACAACTCTAATCACTTTCCTGTCTGTTTGTTCAGCAAAAAGACAGGCCTGCTCTGGCATGTTTAGTTGCGCCTTTTAACTAAGGACGTCATGAATATTTCCTGCAACTCAGTGACCGTTGTGACTTTTTCTTCCACGACTTTATTAGTTCAAACTTCTTCCACTAAACGTCAGGGAGCGACGTTTGCATGACTCGATTAAAACCGCTGCCGGTCTTACTGCTGGCCTTTGTCGCGTTCTACCTGCTGCCCCTGGGCCTGCACGGCCTGTGGATACCCGACGAGACCCGCTACGCGCAGATCAGCCAGGAAATGCTCCAGAGCGGCAACTGGATCGCGCCGCACTTCATGGGGATCCGCTATTTTGAAAAGCCTGCCGGCGGCTACTGGTTGATCGCCCTCGGCCAGGCGGTGTTTGGCCAGAACCTGTTCGGTGTACGCATCGCCTCGGCGCTGACCACCGGCCTGAGCGTGCTGCTCGCCTACCTGATCGCCCGTCGCCTGTGGAATGACCCGCGCAAAAGCTTCGCCTGCGCCCTGCTCTACCTGAGCTTCGGCCTGGTGGCTGGCCAAGCTGGCTATTCCAACCTGGACCCGCTTTTCACCCTATGGGTCAACCTGAGCCTGGTGGCCCTGTGGTTTGCCCTCGACAGCACCACCCAACGCGGCCGCTTGTGGGCCTGGGCCGTGGTGGGGTTGGCCTGTGCGTTGGGTTTCTTGACCAAGGGTTTCCTGGCCTGGGTGCTGCCGGTGCTGATTGCCCTGCCCTACATGCTCTGGCAACGCCGCCTGGGCGAACTGCTGCGCTACGGCCCGTTGGCGATACTGGTAGCGGTTTTGGTGTGCCTGCCGTGGGCACTGGCGATCCACCTCCAAGAACCAGACTTCTGGCGCTTCTTTTTCTGGAATGAACACATTCGCCGCTTCAGCGCCGACAACGCGCAACATGTGCGGCCGTGGTGGTTCTTCCTGCCAATCATTGCTGTGTCATGCCTGCCCTGGGCAGGGCTGTTGCCCAGCACCCTACGCACAACCTGGCAGCAAAAGCGCCAGCCGGCCATCGCCTTCCTGGCCCTGTGGCTGCTGCTGCCGCTGGGCTTCTTCAGCCTGAGCAACGGCAAGTTGCCGACCTACATCATGCCGTGCCTGCTGCCCCTCGCGCTATTGATGGGGCACACCCTGACGGACCTGATCAACCGGCACAAAGCCCGCACGATCTGCCTCAATGGCCTGCTCAACTTCGTGATCGGCATGGCCGCCATGATCGGCCTGATCTACCTGCAAATCGCCCGGCCGTTGTACAGCAACAGCCACGCCGAGATGTTCAGCCTGTCCCTGGCCTTTATCGTGTTGCTGGTGTGGATCCTCGCCAACCTGCTGCAAGCGTTCCGGCCGTTGACGCTGTGGGCCATGCCCGCCCTGGGCATCGGCCTGCTGGTGATATTGCTGCCGGCGAGCATGCCCGCCTGGATCGCGGACAACGAAATGCCCGACCAGTTTGTGCTCGAACACTTGGAAGAACTGCAGCAGACTCAAGCGCTGCTGAGCAATGAATTGGAGAGTGCCAGCGCCCTGGCCTGGCGCCTGAATCGCCCGGACGTGGCGCTGTATGACACCGAGGGCGAGCTGCGCTATGGCTTGCAATACGCGGGTTCGGCACATCGCAAAGTGGAATTGGAAGCGGTCCAGGCCTGGCTCAAGGCCGCCCGCCAGCGTGGCTCGGTGGGCGTGCTGATGCGGGTCAACAGCACCAGTGAAATGCGCGAGGCGGGGCAATTGCCGCCCGGCGGCAAACGTTATTACAAGGGTTATCTCGAACTGATCATCTACCCGAGCCTGCCCTGATGACGACGTTGTGGAAGAGCGAACGCGGCGCCCTGCTGCTATTGCTGGGCGTCACCGCGCTGCTGCTGCTCACCGGCCTCGGCGCACGCGACCTGTGGGGCCCGGAGACCCGCTGGGCGAACATCGCCTTGCAGATGCTGCAGAGCGGAAATTACTTCGACCCCTACCTCAAGGGCGCGCCCTATTACGACAAGCCCCTGCCTTCCTATTGGCTGATCACCGCCACGGCCCACCTGATGGGTGGCCTCGGGCCGTGGTCACTGCGCTTGCCCTCGGTGATCGGCGCCTGGCTGAGCGTGTGGCTGGTCTACCTGCTCGGTGAGCAACTGATGCGCAAAGGCACCGGGCTGATCGCCGGCTGGATGCTCGCCACCACCTTCTACTTTCTGTTCTGGGCGCGGGTGGCCACGGCGGATGTGCTGACGGTGTGTGGCGTGCTGGCCGCGGTCTGGTGGTACTGGCGTGGACCAAAGGACACCCGGCTGGGTCGCTATACCTTGTTTTTCCTGTTGCTCGCCGTGAACTCGCTGTTCAAGGGCTTGATCGGCTTTGTGCTGCCAGGCCTGGTCCTGCTGCCGCACCTGCTCGGCGAGCAGCGCTACAAGCAGCATCTCAACCTGCGCCTGGTGCTCGCCCTGCTGATCGCCGCCGCGGTGTATGCCGTGCCGTTCGTGCTGTCGCATGTCTACGGTGCGCCGACCTAGGGGCAAAGCGGCCTGGCCCTGGTATTCCGCGAAAACGTGGTGCGATTCTTCGACCACTTCGACCACATGGGGCCGATCCACACCTACCTGATCTACCTGCCCGCCTACACCCTGCCGTGGCTGCCGTGCTGGCTGCTCGGCCTGCGGCTGGCGCTGCGGCACTGGCGCCAGGCCCCGCCCAACGTGCGATGGCTGGTGTGGGGCCTGGGCCTGTTGTTTATGTTCTTCACCGCCAGTGGCAGCCGGCGCAGCTACTACGTGTTGCCACTGGTGCCCTTCGCCCAGTTGCTCGGCGCCTGGTGGCTCAGCGAACGCCTGCAAGCCAGGCCCGCCAGCCGCCCGCGCTGGTACAAAGGGTTCGCCTGCGCCGCGGTGTTGATGCTGCTGGTCATTGGCGTGGCCTATCCATGGAGCTACGGCAATGGCGGCGTCACCCGCCTGGCCGAGGATGTGCGTACCGAAGCGGTCAAAAGCGCGCCTTGGGATGAGTGGCAAATGGTGCTGGTGGAAGTGGACAACAAGGTGCCGATGTACCTGCAAAACAGTGGCAAGCCTTTCTACTACGTGGCCGAGACCCAGGACTTCCCGCGCCAGGGCGACAGCGCGGCGTTCATGGCCTGGCTGCAGAAAACCAGCGTCAAGGCCTTCGACCCGCAGCGCACGATCATCGTCGCGCAGTATTCCAAGGATGATCCGACGCCGTTGGCGTACCTGGGCGCGGATCACCAGGTCATCACCACCCAGCCGGACAATGGCGAGCGTTTGTTTCAAAAACGGCAGGACGGCAACGTGGCGTTCGTTCCCTTGCCTGAATAGAAGCGGTCTTATCCTTTTGGCAGGCTGGCGGCATGGATAAATGCCTCATCCAGGCTTTGGGCGTCGTAGGCGCCCATGAAGCCTTGCGCATCAGTGAAACGGTTGAATCGCCTTTGGCTCAGCATGTAAAAGTCATCGCAATGCGCGACGATTTCATCGACGTTGTGTGATGAAACCAACACCGCGACACCCTCTGCCGCCGCCCCCTCCAGACAACGCCAGATGTGATAACGAAACTCTGGATCCACACCCGCCGTGGGTTCATCCAGTATCACCAGGTCCGCGTTGGCGCAGAGCAGGGACAACGTAAAAAACCAACGCTTTTCCCCATAGCTGCAGAGTGCGGATTTTTTGTTCCAGATCTCGCAGTAACGCTCTGCGATGCCGGGGCTCCATTTTTCGATTTTGTCGAGTGCATGTTGTTGGGTGACCCTGGTGTCGGAGCAAAACAGCATGGTCATTTTGAAGATGTCGAACATGCGAAATACAGGGGGTGTGCTGATGATCTGTGACAGGTACAGCAGCTTGGAAAAGGCGCTGTTTATTTCACCACCCTCTCTTTTCTTCAGGCCGCACAGCACATCAAAAAAGGTGGTTTTGCCGGAGCCGTTTGGGCCAAGAAGGCCTGATATGGAGCCGGCGGTGACTGTCAGAGAAGCCTTATGAAACACGATATGAGTTCCATATCTGACGTCAAGAGAGTCTACGAGAAGCCTTGCCATCAATAACGACTCCAAACAGGATTAATTAATAAATAACGACACATCACTAAAAACAAAAACACAAGCGAAATGGCAACAACCCAGAAAACCAAACCGCATTCAACCACACCGTCCAACATAATCTTATTCGCCCACCACATCGGGTTAAAAAAACCGACAATAGCTAAGGCGGGACTGACTGGCCCCCTACTGATGATCTCGAGAGCCAACATCGTAAGGGACAAAATTGAAAAGAAGGTGTTCGTATTTTGAAAGCCTAATGGGACAAGCGTCAGCAACAGCGCGGGTATAGAAAAAAGAAGAAAGCAAACATAAAATCGCCCTACGATCACAAGATACTCCGCGACATCAAACTCCCCTGAAAAAATTCGAGTGAGTATATAAAATACGGAGCAATACAATATTGAAACAACTGAATATGCATAAAACTGCCCAATCAAAAAAACAACCATCGTACGTTTCGTGTAAACAAAATACCGAAGAAAACCACTTTCCCTTCGACCAACTATGTAAAAGGCAAACCCGAACAGTGCAACATTTGAGGAAACAAAGGCGTAAAACCATGAAGTCTTCGAAAGGTAATCCACGGCCTCACTACTCAATGGCGCACGCGCGTAGGTAAGCAAATAATAGGTAACCACTGGAGATACCACTGTCCAAAATAATGCAACAGGTTCTCTGAGTTGTTATTTTATAAATAGCGCCGCTAGCAAAGCCGGCCTTGACACGAAATAAAAACCCATCATTCACCTCACGGAAACGGGACCATAACTTCTAGCCTAGAGCTTTCAACCGGGTACAGTGCGCCACCGCTCGGGTATCCCCTTTTGCAAGAGTCCAGATTCCTTGATAGTAATGAGCGCATCAATTTCTCTACATCTGAAAACTCTAAGGAGAAAGGTGAGAAATGCTCAAGATCTCAGGGGAATTGCTCTTTCTAAAAATGCAAAAGCATCATTATGATTTAATCCGTTTTCCGCCAACACCTCATCCAGCTCGACTTTCTTCATCAGCTTCGACAGTTTTAGTTGCCGAAGGGCTCTTATCAACGACTGTGAATGAATTTTCGAAACCCCGACGTCGGAAATTAAAAGACTCTCCGCCTCAAAGTTCAGGATTTCATAGTTAGGCATGGTTATATTCATTAGCCTCATGCGCGCATTAAATTAGGTTGCTCACCGTCAAGCAACAACACCAAATCTAGTCCAGCAGGAGAATATCGCAACAACAATAAAATCTTCATACAGGAAATATAACTATCAACTTTAGGAAAGTTCACTCACACAATTCAGAAGATCAACAATTGCCAAAAACGTCAAAGCTATCACCCATCACACTTCAAAAAATCAAACCCTGTGAATTTAATAACTTACAAATTATCGAACTAATAGAATCAACTAATACCCACGCAGGTGTCTTTTGCAAAACAGAACTTAGCCCTACAGACGCGAACAAAAAAAAAAAAAACGACAAACGGCACTGGTTAGTTCTTAATGTTTGTCGTCCGCGCTACGCTAATACCGGCGTCGCTCACCCGTGTAATGACTACATCACCGAGGATGTGTGTACAGAGACGGCCAAACTCGCGTAGTGCTTTCAGCACACCCGCAGGTGGTGTGTATGGTGCAGAGTACCTCCTTGAGTTTTTCTGCCTCGCGAATGAATGCGATGTGCCCTTGGGGCTCTTCGCAGTGGGCATCGCTCGCTGCGCCATACGCCCGCAATCAAGTATCCGGATTGATCCGGCTTTTGCGCTGCGCACTCGCCAAGTTCCGGCTGTTGAGGTCGCTGTTCCGTCTGCCCGTGTACAGGACGATGGCGCGGTTGGTCACCCGTTGCAGGTCGGACAAGCGCTGAGAAATGCAAAGGATGACTATGCAGCGGGCGTGTTGGCAGTGTGTTTGGTGAGCGTATAGGTAGCCTTGGACTGCGTGGCGCGAGCGGCAATAGCCCGAAAACGAGTCGAACAAACAGTCATGCGCCGCAGGGAAGAACAATCGTCTTAATCACCTGCAAGATAGTTGGGCTCATCAAAACCAACAGCTCCATATAACCCAAACACATGGATACTTGTTTTTTATACCTGTCAACATTCACAGTTTACACACGTCTGAAACTTGAAATAATTGGAGCACACCCACCCAAAGGAAGCGCTCATCATGTCTCAGGCACACTTGAACGACCTCATTCATCACAACGAGCCCGGCAACAGCAAAGCAACGGGTACATTCACCGTAAGTCTGGATGGTGCTCCATTCCCACTGCCACCAGAAAAACGCTTGGATTTCGAGAAACATCTCGGCGACGAGCTTTTCGAAACCAGATGGATTGGCAGGAGAGTAGGTGAGCAGCCTGACGCCAACTATCAAGCCGTTGTATTGGCCATTTCAGATTCGGTCCCCGATGGCACTCATCAAGTTACATACTTTGGAGACGTAACGGTGACTTACGCTCTTGTTAAAAACGGTCTCATCGTCAGTTATTATGCAAGGGAAGGAGAACTCACCCTCACCTCTGATCGCACATCTGGGCAGGAGCATATTTATGGCACTTTCACCAATTGCCGAATGGTTCAGGATGGGGCGCCGCAAAATGAGTTCCGGATGTCGGGCACTTATGACCTGAAGGATGTTCACATCATCCCTTGAAAAAAGGGGGGCGGTGCCAATTGCAGCCGCCCCTCTCACTTCAAATCCGCCGCCGCCGCCCCAACTGCGGAATAGCCGCCTGAGGCACCTCCACCCGCTGCACCTGCGTCAACACACACCCAGCCAGTTGCGCCACCGTCGGATGACTGAACAACGCCCGCGCATCCACCTCCACCCCCGCCTTGCGCATCCGCGCCACCAGGTTCACCGCCAACAACGAATGCCCCCCCAGCTCAAAGAAATGATCGTGTCGCCCCACCCGCTCCAACTTCAGCACCTCAGCCCAGATCCCGGCCATCAAGCTCTCCACGGCTCCGACCGGCGCGGCATAGGCTCGGCTCACCACCGCCCCCAACCCCGGCTCCGGCAAGGCCTTGCGGTCGAGTTTGCCCGCTGGGTTGAGCGGTAATTCGTCGAGTTGCACAAACGCCGCCGGCACCATGTATTCCGGCAATTGCTCCAGCACATGGGCGCGCAACGCATCCGGGCTCGGCGCCTCGGCACGCGCGGTGAAGTACGCCACCAGGCGTTCATCGCGAATCAACACCGCCACTTCACGCAACGCCGGATGCATCAGCAGCCTTGACTCGATCTCCCCCAGTTCCAGGCGCACACCGCGCAGTTTGACCTGGAAGTCGTTACGCCCGAGGAACTCCAGATTGCCGTCAGGCAGGTAACGCACCAGGTCGCCAGTGCGATACAGGCGATCTCCGGCCACGAACGGGCTGTCGATAAAACGCTCGGCGGTCATCTGCTGCAGCCCCAGGTAACCCCGCGCCACGCCGACCCCACCGATGTGCAACTGACCGCTCACGCCCATCGGCACCGGCGCATCCTGTTCATCCAACACATACAAGCGCGTGTTGTTGATCGCCCGGCCAATCGGCAATTGCAGGGCCGGCACCGGCGCGCCAGGCTCCAGGGTCCAGGCGCTGCTGTCCACCGTGGCTTCGGTGGGGCCATAGACATTATGCAAGCGCACCTTGGGCAAGCGCGCTTGCACGCCACGGGCCAGGGCTTCGGTGAGTTCGCCGCCGCCACACAACACATCGGTGAGGCTGGTGCACAGCGCCGACGCCTCCAGCTCAAGGAATTGCTGCAACATCGCCGGCACAAACTTGATCACCGTGATCTGCTGCTCGCGAATCACCTGCGCCAGGTAGGCAGGCTCGCGATGACCATCGGGCCGCGCCAGGACCAAGCGCATGCCATGGGTGAGCGGCCAGAACAGCTCCCACACCGACCCATCGAAGCTGAACGGCGCCCGCTGCAACAGCGCGCCGCCTTCGGCATTGGGGCAAAGCCGGGAACCCCAGTGCATCAGGTTGCCGAGCCCGCGATGCTCGATCATCACGCCTTTGGGCGTACCGGTGGAGCCCGAGGTGTACATAACGTAGGCCAGGTTGGCGACGCTCAAACCGGGCACAAGCGGGTTGCCGCTGGGTGCCTGGCTCCAGGCGCAGTGGTCGAAGTCGATCACCGGGATCGACACCTCACCCGGCACGTCGCGGGTGGCGGCGTGCACCAGCAACGCGACCGGTTGGCTGTCCTGAAGCATGTAGGCCAGGCGCTCGCGCGGGTAGCCAGGGTCGAGCGGCACATAGGCGCCGCCCGCCTTGAGGATGGCCAGCAGGCCCACCACCAGGTCCAGCCCGCGTTCGACGCACAGCGCGACGCGGGTGTCCGGTTGCACACCGCGTTCACGCAGGTGGAAGGCCAGTTGGTTGGCGCGTTCGTTGAGTTCGCGGTAAGTCAGTTGCCGCTCGCCGGCCTGCACGGCCACGGCATGCGGGATTTGCCGCGCGTGGGCTTCGAACAACGCCTGCACGGTGAGGTGCTCGGGGTAGTCCGTGGCCGTGGCGTTATAGTCCACCAGCAGGGTGTTCAGTTCGCTGGCGGGCAGTACCTGCACGTCACGCAAGGGGCTTTGCGGCCTGTGTTCCAGCGCGTCCGCCAAGTTCACCAACGCGGTTTCGAGGTAGTCCAGCAGACGCTCGGCGCCGACCTGGCGCGGGGCCTTGGCCTTGAGGCGAAAACCGCTGGCGATGTCGTCCACGGTCAGCATCAGCGGGTAGCTGAGGATGTCTTCGCTGCTGAGCAAGGCAATGCCCGGTACCAGGGTCAGGTCGCGCTCGGCGTCGGTGTGCCGGTAGTTGAGCAGGCTGTTGAACAAAGGCGACGCGCTGCTGCAGCGTTGGGCCAGCGCAAGGGAAGCTTGTTCATGGGCGAGCAAGGCGCTGAGCCGGGTGTGGGTGTCAACGAGCGCATCGGCCACCGTTCGCCCCGCCAGCCGCACCCGCAGCGGCAGGGTGTTGATGAACATGCCCAAGGCCCGGTCGGCGCCCTCGCCCGCTTGCAAACGGCCGAGCAGCACGGTGCCGAACACCACATCATCGCGCCCCGCGACACGGCCAAGCACATGGGCCCAGGCCAGGTGGAACAGGCTGGCGGCGCTCACGCCGGCCCCACGAGCCTGCGCACGCAGACGCTGGTTGAGGCTGTCGCTCAATACACGTTCGGCTTCGTCGGTGTGGGCGCGATCCGCCTGGCGCTCCTGCAGGCCGAACGCCAGGGTCGGCTCATCCACATCCCCCAACTGCTCACGGAAAAACGCCTCATGCCCGGCCTGTCGCGCTGGCGAACGGGCTTGCACCACCACATTGCGATACGGCACCGGCGCAGGCAGTTGCGCCTGTTGGCCGAGCAGGTGGGCGCGGATTTCCTGCATCAGGATCGTGGTCGACGTGGCGTCGTTGACCAAGTGATGAAAGCGCAACCGGGCGACCCAGCGCGGGTGTGAAGGCTCTTCGGCATAGTCCAGGGCCATCAGCGGCGCCCGGCGCAAATCCAGCGGCGCAGGGCCTTCGCGCAGCGGTTCGACGCGCAACGGCGCCTGGCGCCACACCACCTGCATCGGTTGCTCCAAGCCCTCCCACACCAGGCTGGTGCGCAGGATGTCGTGGCGATCGATCACCTGTTGCAGGGCCTGGGCAAACGCGTCCAACTGCTCGCGCCGGGCAAAACTGAACTGCGCCTGTTGCTGGTAGGGATCGTGCTCGTCGGTGAGGTGGTGGTAGAGCAAGCCTTCCTGCAACGGCGCCAGCGGGTAGATGTCCTGCACATTGGCCGCGCCACCCGGGATGCTGGTAGCGATGAGGTCACGGATGGCGGGGTCCGGTTCGGCCAGGTTCGTCTCGTCGGCCTCAGTGTATTCACTCGCCGCCGCCAAGGCCGCCAGGGTCGGCTGGCCAAACAGTACCTGCACATCGGCGCGCAGCCCGACCTGGCGCATGCGCTGCACCAGTTGCACCGCCAGGAGCGAATGCCCGCCGAGTTCGAAGAAGTGGTCGTGTCGCCCCACCTGCTGCACGTGCAACAGCTCGGTCCATATCGATGCCAATAAGGTTTCCACCCCGGCGTGCGGCGCTTCAAAAACGCGAGTGACGAAGGCGTCCTGGGTCGGTGCCGGCAGCGCCCTGCGGTCGAGTTTGCCGTTGGCGGTCAGGGGCAAGGCGTCGAGTTGCATGTAGGCGGCCGGCAGCATGTAGTCGGGCAACGAGGCTTGCAGGTGGCTGCGCAGGGTCTCGATCTGCACGGCTTCGCGCGGGACAAACCAGGCCAGCAATTGCCCCTCGCGTGCCTGCACCACGGCTTCCTGGATCTGCGGGTGGGTGGCCAGGGCGGATTCGATTTCACCGAGCTCGATGCGCACGCCACGGATTTTGACCTGGTCGTCATTGCGGCCCAGGTATTCAAGGTGACCTTGCGGCAGCCAGCGCACCAGGTCGCCGGTGCGGTACAGACGGCCATCGCTGAAGGGGTCGTCCAGAAAACGCTCGGCACTGAGGTCGGGGCGATTCAGATAGCCGCGCGCCACGCCTTGGCCACCCACGTACAACTCCCCCGCCACCCCGATGGGCACCGGCCGTTGCTGCGCGTCCAGGACGTGCACACAGGCATTGGCGATGGGCGCGCCGATATGCAGCGGCTCGCCCACGTGCATGCGGCCAGAGGTGGCGACCACCGTGGCTTCGGTGGGGCCATAGTTATTGATCACCGCAAAGGACTGCGCCTGGGGGAACGAACGCAGGCGGTCGCCGCCGATCAGCAGCGTGCGCAGGGTCGGGTGTTGCAGGCCCTGGCTAAACGCGTATTCGGCCACCGGCGTGGGCAGGAAGCACAGGTCCAACGGCTGCGCCTGCCACCAACCGAGCAGCGCGTCGATGTCTTCAGCGCCGTCATGGGCGGGCGGCAGGTGCAGCGTGGCGCCCACGCACAGCGCCGGCCAGACTTCCCAGGCCATCGCGTCAAACCCAAAACCGGCGACACTGGCCGTGTGGCTGCCGGCGCGCAGGTCGAAGGCCTGGCAATGCCAGTCCACCAGGTTCGACACGCTGTGATGCTCGACCATCACCCCCTTGGGCAAGCCGGTGGAGCCGGAGGTGTAGATCACGTAGGCGAGGTTGGAGGGGCTCACCGCGACACGGGGGTTGGTGCCCAGGTGGAAGGTCGGACGGTCGAGCTGGATCACCGGCACATTCAGCGGCGGCAGGCGCTGCAACAGGTCGTGCTGGGTCAGCAACACCACCGGCTCGCTGTCCTGCAGCAAGTAGTTGAGGCGTTCGGCGGGATGGGCCGGGTCCACGGGCACGTAGCAGGCGCCGGACTTGAGAATCGCCAGCAAGCCCACCAGCGTGTCCAGCCCGCGCCGCGCCAGGATCACCACGCGGTCGTCCGGCTGTACACCACGCTCCAGCAGTTGATGCGCCAGGGCGTTGGCTTGCTGGTTGAGTTGCGCGTAAGTCAATTGCCGGCCCTGGTACACCGCCGCCACCGCGTCTGGCGTGCGCTCGGCCTGGGCTTCGATGCGCGCGTGCAGGGTTTGCGGGTGCGCGTTGGGTTGGGCGGTGGCATTCCATTGGTGCAACTGGGCTTGTTCGGCGGGCGTTACCAACGAAAAGTCGCGGATTTTCAGCGTGGTGTCTTCCAGCCCCTGCTCCAGCAGCCAGGTGAAGCGCTGCGTCAGCGCAAGCACTTCGTCGTGCTGGAAGTAGGCTTCGTTGTAGACGCAATGCAGGTACGCGGTGTCCTGATAGCGGTTGCTGCGCAGGTGGATGGCCAGCGGCAACGGCTCATGGTGGTTGGACACCTTGATCGCACGGGCCTCGGTCGTGCCGTAGCGCAGTTCATGGTAGTCCTGCTCGTAGGACACCGACAGGTCGAACAGCTGGCCGCGATCGCTGCGGCGCAGGCCCAGCGCCCGGTTCATCTCACTCAGGGGGAACCGCTGGTGGCGGAAATCCTGCTTGAGCTGGTCGCGCACCCCGCGCACCAAGGCGCTGAACGGCAACTGCTCATCGAACTGCAGGCGCACCGCGCTGACCTGGGTAAACAGCCCGACGGTGGAACGAAAGCGCGCGTTGGAACGGTTGAGAATCGGCAGCCCCACGACCCATTCCTGGCGCTGGGCGGTGCGGGTGAAATACACATGCATCGCCGCCAGCAGCACATGAAACGCCGATGCCTGGTAACGGTTGGCCACGTGTTCCATGCGATTGAGCAGCGCGACCGGGAACGCTTGTAGCAGGGTATTGCTCGAGGCCTTGGCGGCGTGCCGTGGCGTCAGCAGTGGTTCCGGCAGTTGCTGGTATTTGTCCAGCCAATAGGCGCGGTCGCGGGCATAGCGGGCCGAGGCGTGGTAGTGAGCATCCGCGTCGATGAAGTCGATGTAGGACGGCGCCAATGGCTCCGATTGGCGGCCGTGTCCCAGGTCGGTGTACAGCCGGGCCAGCGACTGCAGCATCTGGCCGAAGCCCCAGCCATCGAGAATCAAGTGGTGGGCCTGGGTGCCGAGGCGGTAGTGATGGGCACCGAGCTTGACCAGGAAGAAGCGGAACAGCGGCGCGCCCCTCATCACAAAGGGCAAGGCCATTTGCGTTTGCATCAGCGCCTGGCTCGCGGCCTGAGGGTCGGGTGCTGCGGACACATCATGCAGCGCCAGCTCCACGGCCAACGTGGCGGCAAAGGTCTGCCGGGGCAAACCGTCGGCATCGCTGTGCAGTTGCGTGCGCAAGGCGTCGTGCTTGGCCACCAGTCCTTCAAGGGCGCGCTGCATCAGGTCGGCATCGATGGCGCCGGCGAAATCCACATAGCCGCCGATGTTGTACAGCGGCGAGTCGCCCACACGCAGTTGGTCGAGCCAGATGTCCTGTTGGGCGGCGGTGAGGGGGAAGCTGGAGGAATGCTTCATAAGATCCTTCTCATGGAGGTCAGGCACTGGCCGCGCAGGGGCGCCCATTACGACGAATGTGCCGGATTGGAGCATGGGGGTGGGGGGCTGTCTGTCACCCGAAACCCGGACATCCAAAGGGTAGGATCAGGCTTGGCTGAGGGTTCATTGCTGAAACGATTAAAGCGGTGTAGGACATTGGCTATATCTTGCCGATGCCAAGGTGCATTGCCTTCTCTTTAGATAAAATTTTTTCGTTATTTATCATCAGGTTAAGCAAATACGGAAACTTCTCAAGGATTTAATTGGTCGGAAATGTCTTTCAGAAACGTCGAATTAATGACGTGGTTTTTATGGCACGTTGTGTCCCTCGTTTCCGCTACATACGTAGGACGAATCCGCTGGCTAAATAAACGCTCGACTACCGCCTCGGGTGCGTGAGCACGGATCGCCCCCCGCAGAGAGCCCAGAGAGACTGTTGACGGTGTTCGACATCAAGGATGAGATGGCTATGAGTGTGACCCGCAATAATGCCGACCCGCAAAGCCCGAATTTCTATGCCGAAATGGGCGAGTTGATTGCCAGCAGTGGCCAATCGGACTTCGCCGCCCACATGCTGCACCTGGTGGACAAGTGGGTGCCGATCCACCTGGTGGACCTGAGCGAATGGACCCTCGACGAGCTGCGCAACCGCGTGCTCGATATCAAGCTGTTGGGCAGTGCCGGCGAGAAGCAGGACCTGCCGCCGCCCCTGCCCCTGAACTCCATGGAAGACCATCCGCTGCTGCGGGACATGCTCGGCATGCAGGACCCGCTGCTGATCCAGCTCAAGGCCAAGGCCAAGAGCCTGTACCCGCGCGGCACCTCGCACCAGTGCAACCTGGTGTCGCGCCAGGGCAACCGGCGGTGCGTGATTTCGTTTTATCGGCCGCCCAACCATCGCGGGTTTTCACTGGCCGAGCTGTCGTTTCTCAAGTGCCTGTCGGACACCCTGCTGCCGCTGATCGAGTGCCACGCCCAGGGCCTGCGCCAGGCGCCGCACACCGAGGTCGAACCGGCCCACACCTTGCTGGAGCAATCCCAATTGCAGCGTGAGTTCTACAAGCGCCTGTCCCTGGGCGACATCACCCTGTCGGCACGCGAGCAAGAGGTGTGCCTTGGCCTGCTGACCGGCGGCACCGTGCCGCAAATGGCCGAAAAGCTCAGCGTGAAAAACAGCTCCATCGAAACCTACCTCAAGCGCGCCGCCGCCAAGTTAGGCGTCAGTGGTCGGCATGGCTTGGCCAAATGGATGATTGGCGCCTGATGCATAAATTGAGCACATTCGCGATGGCATGGATGCTCGGCGGTTGCTCGCTGATCCCGGACTATCAAAGACCCCCGGCCCCCGTGCCGACGCAGTATCCCCAGGCAGGTGTGTACGCATTGGCGCAGTCCGGTACGTCGGACTGGCAACACCTGTTCCGTGACCCGGCGCTGCAACGCTTGATTGGCGATGCCCTGGTCAATAACCGAGACCTACGGGTGGCGGCGCTGAACGTCGAGGCGTTCCAGGCGCAGTACCGTATCCAGCGGGCGGACCTGTTCCCGGCGGTGTCCGCCACCGGGGCCGGCCAACGTCGGCGTTTGCCGGGGGATGTGACCGGCACGGGCAAGCCGGCGATTACCTCCAGCTACTCGGCGACCCTGGGGCTCAGTGCCTACGAACTGGATTTGTTCGGCCGCATCCGCAGCCTCAGCGAACAGGCCATGCTCACCTACCTGGGCACCGAAGAGGCGCGGCGCAGCGCACAGCTGAGCCTGGTGGCGAACGTTGCCAATGCCTACCTGACCTGGCGCGCCGACCAGGAACTGCTGGCCCTGGCCCACCAGACCCTGGACGCCAACGAGCATAGCCTGCGCCTTACCAGTCGCAGCAAAACCGCTGGCAAAGCCTCGGCGCTGGATGTGGTGCAAGCCCGTACGAGCGTCGAAAGCACCCGCGCCAGCGTGGCCCGCTATGAGCGCCAAGTGGCCCAGGACCTCAACAACCTCGCCCTGCTGGTGGGCGGCGCGGTGGATGAACACTTGCCGTCGCGGCCACTGGCTGACGACCTGGTGGCACGCGTGCCCGCCGGCCTGCCCTCGGACTTGCTGCAACGGCGCCCGGACATCCTCCAGGCCGAATACCAACTGCGCGCCGCCAACGCCAACATCGGCGCAGCGCGTGCGGCGTTTTTCCCGTCCGTGAGCCTCACCGCCAACGCCGGCAGCGCCAGCACCGAACTGTCGGGGCTGTTCAAGGGCGGTTCGGGCAGTTGGACCTTCCAGCCGCAGATCAACCTGCCGATCTTCAATGCCGGCAGCCTGCGCGCGAGCCTCGACTACGCCAAGCTGCAAAAAGACATCAGCGTGGCGCAGTACGAAAAATCCATCCAGACCGCCTTCCAGGAAGTCGCCGACGGCCTGGCGGCACGGCAGACCTTTGTCGACCAGCTGCAAGCGCAACGGGATTTTGTCGCGGCCAACCAGCAGTACTACAACCTGGCCGAACACCGCTACCGCAGCGGCGTCGACAGCAACCTCACGTTCCTGGATGCCCAGCGTGCACTGTTCAGCTCGCAGCAGGCGCTGATCGTCGACCGCCTGGCGCAGTTGGTGGCCGAGGTGAAGTTGTATACCGCGCTGGGCGGCGCGTGGAGAGAAGCCCTTGCGGACGCGGGCGGGGTTGTCGCGTTTAACCCTGAGGAATCACCGCCTCCGCCTCGATCTCGATCAACCACTGCGGCAACGACAACCCGCTGACGATAATCCACGAAGACGGCGGCGGGTTGTGCGGGAAGCGCTCGCGCAGCGCCTGCGCGATCGGCTCCTGCTGGTCACGGGCGGACTCGACGATATACAGCCGCAGCATGATCACATGGGAGAGATCGCCCTCGACCTCGGCCAGGACCTTTTCGATATTGTCCAACGCAGTGGCGGTTTGCTCGGCAATGCCAGGGCCGACGGTGCGCTCGTCTGCATCCACGCCCACCTGGCCGGAGAGCAGGATGCGCCGGCCTTGCGGGACTTCAAGGGCCTGGCTGAAGCCGTATTGCAGGGAGTTGAATACCGTTGCGGGATTGATGACTTTTCGCTGCATGACGCTTCCTTGTTGTCTGTAGGAAAACAAGGCTAACCCATTGGGTGGGGGCAATCCGGTGATTCAATATCTGGCAACATTTCAACCCATGCATGCTCAGCAATCACCGGACTGTTCTTACATAACTTTCGGGTTGCGTCCGATGAACCTCGCCCCTAACCTTCGCGGGTCGCTGCAAATTCAGCGAATGGGTGTGGTAGCCCAGTTCTTTCATAGACCCCAAAACGCTCAAGGGCGTTTTTTTGTGCGGGCTGCTTTGTGGCGGCTGTGCATGGGAGGCTTCGGCCTGCCGGGCTTCTATGAGCGGTCTACCACCCCGTGTACAGTCGCCTCCTTACTTCGTGTGGTAGCGAAGTTGTTGGTCGATGAGGCGCTGAACCGGGAATGCCCGGTGGCCTGATCAAACACGTAACTCCATCAGACAACGCATTCCCCTGTGGGAGCCGGGCTTGCCCGCGATAGCGGTGTATCAGTCACAGCAACGCCACCTGACACTATGCTATCGCAGGCAAGCCAGCTCCCACACTTGGGCGTCATCGCTTACCAACTCCCCATCGCCAGACTAAACGGCGAAAACTCCGCGAACTGCCACCGCAACGCCAACGTATCAGTCACAGCAACGCCACCTGACACTCCGCTATCGCAGGCAAGCCAGCTCCCACACTTGGGCGTCGTCGCTTACCAACTCCCCATCGCCAGACTAAACGGCGAAAACTCCGCGAACTGCCACCGCAACGCCAACGCCGCCGGGCGGCGCACCACCTGTTCCACCGTCACCGTCCACAGCCGTTGCGCCCCCTCGAACAGCGCCACCTCCGGGCCGTCGAGGATCAACGTGGTACGCCCGGCCACTTGCAGCACATCCCCCGATTCAAAGTCGATGAACAACAGCCCGGCCACCGGGTTGGCTTGCAGGTTGCCCAGGGTGGCAAAAAACAGGTTACCGGCAAAGTCGGGGATGGTCAGTACGTTGCCCTCGACCCGCACAAAACCCGTGTTGCCACCTCTATGAGAAACGTCCACCGAGCGTTGAGCGTCCACCTCGACGTAGCTGGCGACGAACAGCGTATCGGCGTTGCGGATCAGGGTCTGGGCGGCAGCGTCCAGGTCGTTGAAGCGCTCGACCGCCGTGCCAGGTTTACGAGCAATGCCATCGACCGGGCGCAGTTGGATGTACTTGGGGCAATTGCCGAAGGTGTGTACCACGTCGACCGAAAAGCCATCGTGATCGAGTGCACCCACACGGCCGTTCATGCGATTGCGACGCCGGGTGTTGAGGTCGATGCCCAACAGGCCGACAGCTGCCCCCTCTTGCAAGGCGTTGCGGGCCGGGTCGGTCGCGGACGGCAGGCTGTCGATCTGCAGGGTCTGTGGGTCCGGCGAGTGGGCGAAACCGGGGGCGCCTTCGATCATAGTCGCCCAAGGGATGCCACGCTCGTCCACCGCACCCAGTATCAGGTAAGGCAACAAGGGGTAGAAATCCCGGTGCTGTTCCGGCAGGTGATCGCGTATTACCTTCGGCCCGACCACGGCCATGCGGTCGGCCACGCCCACCGCCTCTTGTATGTGCCGTTCGCCGGCATGCCAGGGAGATTGTTCGTTCAGGTTCATGGCAAGCACCTCAGGTTGGATGTGTCGATGCTGCGCCCTGCCAGTCGGCGTGAGAATCACCACGCCAGGCAATCCACTATTACGCCAGCTGAAATGCCGGGTGTTCGCGCAGCGCCACTACGCAGTGGTCGACAAAGCTGCGCACGCGCATCGGTGCGTTGCGACCTTCGCGGTACACCACCTGCACTGGCAGTGGCGGCAGCTCAAAATCGGGCAATACGCGATGCAGTTGCCCGCTCAGCAGGTGTTCGTGCACCGGATAACTCAAGCAGCGAATCAACCCCGCGCCCTGCACCGCCGCATTGATCGCACCCTGTACCGTGGCGCAGCCCAGACGGGCACGGGCCTTGAGTTGATAGCCCTGGAAATCCCAATGCACCTGATCGGCGCTGGCGATCAGCCGGTGCTGCTTGAGATCGTTCGGGTGTTGGGGCTCGCCGTGAACAGCCAGATAGGCAGGGCTGGCACAGACGATATGCCGCACCTGCCCCAGCGGCCGGGCGATCAATGACGAGTCGGGCAGTTCACCGACGAGGATAGCGACGTCGAGCCCTTCTTCGTGCAGGTTTGGGTAATAGTCGTGGTAGCTGACGACCAGGTTCACCTCGGGATAGCGGTCCAAGTAGTCGGCCAGGACCGGCGCCATCACATAACGGCAGAACAGGAACGGCAAAAACACCCGCAGATTGCCCTGGGCCTGCACATGCAGCCCCTTGGCCGAGGCTTCAGCGGCGTCCACCGCAGCGAGCAGGCGCACGCAGTCCGCCAGGTAGGCGCTGCCGGCGTCGGTAAGGCTCACGCCACGCGTGCTGCGCGCCAGCAACGGCACGCGCAAACGCGCCTCCAGGCGGGCGATCGCGCGTACCAGGGTCGGGCCGGAGACCTGTGCGTCACGCGCCGCCGACGCCAGGCTCGGCTGCCCGGCCAGCGCGGCGAACAACTGCATATCGCGATAACGCTCCATCAGCTGCGCCGTTTCATCGCCGGGTTCAGGGCAGCGTCCTGGCCCAGGCGATGGGTAAGGAAGTCGACAAAGGTGTTGATCTTGGCCGGCACCCGGCTGCTTTTCTGAAACACCACCTGGATCGGCAGCGGCGCCGCCTCATAGTCTTCAAGGACAATCTCCAGCTCCCCCGCCGCCACCGCTGTGGCGACCTGATAGGACAACACCCGCGTCATGCCCCAGCCCAAGCGCGCCAGGTTGATGGCGGCGTTGTTTGCCGTGACGACCAGGCGCGGCTCGATGGACACGGTCAACGTTTGGCCGCCGTCGACGAACTCCCAGCCACTCACCAACTGGCTGGACGACGACGTGGCAATCTTGGCCTCGCGCAATTGCGACGGATGCCCAGGCCGGCCATGTTGGTCGAGATAGGCCGGCGACGCACACACCACCCGGCGCACCTCACCGACCTTGATCGCCTGCTGCCCCGGCTCGTGCAGATGGCCGATTCGCACCGCCACATCCACCCCCTCGTCGGTCATGTTGACCACGCGGTCGACCAGCAAGGCGTTGATGTTCACCAACGGGAACCGGTCCAGGTATTCCCCCAGCACCGGCGCCACATACAGCTCGCCGAACAGTACCGGCGCAGTCACGGTCAGGTGACCACAAGGAATGGAATAACTGCCTGCCGCCGCTTCCTCGGCCTCATCGAGCTCGGCCAGGATGCGCCGACAATCTTCCAGGTAACGCTGGCCGGCTTCGGTCAAGTGCAGGCTGCGGGTGGTGCGCGCCAGCAGCTGAGTGCCGATGCGTTCCTCCATGGCGGCGATGGCCCGCGTCACACTGGGTGGCGAGGTTTTCAGGCGACGCGCGGCGGCGGCGAAGCCCTCCTCCTCGGCCACCGCCAGGAACACCTGCATTTCATGAAATCGGTCCATCGGCACGCCTCTAGAAAGTTATTGCGACTGCAAGCCCACCGCCGTGCGCGGCATGCCCACGAACCCCGGCAACGCCTCGATGCTGGCGAGCCAGGCGCGCACCTGAGGGTAGTCGGCCAGCGACACATTGCCTTCTGGCGCATGGGCGATGTAGGTGTAGAAGGCCACGTCGGCGATGGTCGGCTGCTCACTGGCCAGGAAGCGGCTTTGGCCCAGCTGCGTTTCCATCAATTTCAGCAACGCGTGGGACCGGCTGATTGCGGCGGCGGTGTCCACCTGGGCACCAAACACCAGGGCAAGGCGTGCAGTCGCGGGCCCTGCGTGGAGTTGCCCGGCGGCGGCCGAGAGCCAACGCTGCACACGGGCCTGGCCCACCGGGTCGCTCGGCAGCCACTGGCCTTTGCCGTAGGTGTTCGCCAGGTAGACCAGGATCGCATTGGAGTCCGCCAGTACCACACCGTTGTCATCAATGGCTGGCACCTGGCCGAAAGGGTTGACCGTGGCAATAAATTCAGGGGCCTTGTGCGCGCCTTGCTTGAGGTCCACCAGCACAACGTCCGTAGGCAGGCCCAGCAGGGACAGCATCAGCTCGACCCGATGGGAGTGGCCGGACAACGGGAAACCATAGAGTTTGATCATGAAAGGCTCCAAAAAAGGGGTTATCGACCCCCCGCATGTTCCACCGCTGCCGCGACCGTTGGAATCACCAGGATTTACAATCCAGCATTTCATCTGGCGAAACAATCACTCACTGGGACACAATCAAAAATCTCGCCATCTGAGCTTGTTCCCTGTGGGAGCTGGCTTGCCTGTGATAGCGGTCTCAGGCGAAAAAAATGCCAGCAGTCCCGCCGCCTTCGCAGCCTCGCCGGGGCTCGACAGCTCCCACAGTTGATCCTCGTCGTGGCTCAAATCCCGCCCCCACAGCCGATCCCCTGTAGGAGCTGGCTTGCCTGCGATAGCGGTATCTCAGGCGAAAAAAATGCCTGCAGTCCCGCCGCCTTCGCAGCCTCGCCGGGGCTCGACAGCTCCCACAGTTAATCTTCGTCGTGGCTCAAATCCCGCCCACACAGCCGATCACCTGTGGGAGCTGGCTTGCCTGCGATAGCGGTATCTCAGGCGAAAAAAATGCCAGCAGTCCCGCCGCCTTCGCAGCCTCGCCAGGGCTCGACAGCTCCCACAGTTGATCGTCGTCATGGCTCAAATCCCGCCCAGCCGATCCCCTGTGGGAGCTGGCTTGCCTGCGATAGCGGTATCTCAGGCGAAAAAAATGCCAGCAGTCCCGCCGCCTTCGCAGCCTCGCCAGGGCTCGACAGCTCCCACAGTTGACCGTCGTCATGGCTCAAATCCCGCCCACACAGCCGCCCCCCTGTGGGAGCTGGCTTGCCTGCGAGAGCGGTATCTCAGGCGAAAAAAATGCCAGCAGCCACACCGCCTTCGCAGCCTCGCCGGGGCTCGACAGCTCCCACAGTTGACCGTCGTCATGGCAAAATCCCGCCCACACAGCCGATCCCCTGTGGGAGCTGGCTTGCCTGCGATAGCGGTATCTCAGGCGAAAAAAATGCCAGCAGTCCCGCCGCCTTCGCAGCCTCGCCTGGGCTCGACAGCTCCCACAGTTGACCCTCGTCACGGCTCAAATCCCGCCCCCACAGCCGATCCCCTGTGGGAGCTGGCTTGCCGGCGATAACGGTATCTCAGGCGGAAAAAATGCCACCAATGCCGCCGCCTTCGCAGCCTCGCCAGGGCTCGACAGCTCCCACAGTTGACCCTCGTCACGGCTCAAATCCCGCCCACACAGCCGATCCCCTGTGGGAGCTGGCTTGCCTGTGATAGCGGTATCTCAGGCGAAAAAAATGCCTGCAGTCCCGCCGCCTTCGCAGCCTCGCCAGGGCTCGACAGCTCCCACAGTTGACCCTCGTCACGGCTCAAATCCCGCCCACACAGCCGATCCCCTGTGGGAGCTGGCTTGCCTGCGATAGCGGTATCTCAGGCGAAAAAAATGCCAGCAGTCCCGCCGCCTTCGCAGCCTCGCCTGGGCTCGACAGCTCCCACAGTTGATCGTCGTCGTGGCTCAAATCCCGCCCACACAGCCGATCACCTGTGGGAGCTGGCTTGCCTGCGATAGCGGTATCTCAGGCGAAAAAAATGCCAGCAGTCCCGCCGCCTTCGCAGCCTCGCCAGGGCTCGACAGCTCCCACAGTTGATCGTCGTCATGGCTCAAATCCCGCCCACACAGCCGATCACCTGTGGGAGCTGGCTTGCCTGCGATAGCGGTATCTCAGGCGAAAAAAATGCCACCAATGCCGCCGCCTTCGCAGCCTCGCCAGGGCTCGACAGCTCCCACAGTTGATCGTCGTCGTGGCGCCTCAACGCTCTACGAGGCGATCCCGCAGGAATCGATGGCTACTGGAAAACAACCGCCGATAGGTCAGCAACACCGCCCCTACCGTGCCCAGCGCCGACGACGCGGCAATCAGAAACATGATCACGATCTGATACCGCACCGCATCCTCCGGGCTTTCCCCCGCCAGCACTTGCCCGGTCATCATGCCGGGCAGGCTGACGATGCCCACCACAGTCATTTGGTTCAGCGTCGGGATCATGCCCGCGCGCACTGCCTGGCGGATGGCTTCCTGCGCCGCTTCCCAACGGGAGCCGCCGAGGGCCAGGATCATCTCGATGGTGTTGCGCCCCGAGGTCAGTTCCTGGGTCATGCGCTCGATCCCCAGGGACACGCCGGTCAGGGTGTTGCCGAGGATCATCCCCAGGATCGGAATCGCGTACTGCGGCTCGTACCACGGGTGGATTCGGATCACCGCAAACAAACCCACAGCCGTGACCAGCCATGAACTGCCCCACACCGACAGGACGCTGTCAGCGCGCTGCCCGCGATAAGTCCGTCGCCCACGCCCCGCTGCCGACAGGCCGGCGATCAGGGTCATCGCACACATCAGCGGCAGCACCACGTACCAGTAGGCGAACTCGAACACCCAGCCCAGCAGGTAACCGATGGCCAACAGTTGCACCACGGTGCGCACCGCCGCCCACAGCAACTGGCGGCCCAAACCCAGGCGCAGCAGCAGCGAGAGTGCACCATTGATAAGGATCAGCGACGCGGCGATGCCCATGTCGAGCGCGGTGAGGTTCTGATAATTCATGGCTGGGGCACTCCGCTCAACACACCGGCACTCATCTGCAAATGGATGTCACTCATGCGTCGCGCCTGGTCCAGGTCATGGGAGACCCAGATACAGGCGCGGGACGGATCCCCGGCAAACCAGGCGTCGATCAGCGCTTCCACTTCGCGGGATGAGGTGGGGTCGAGGGCGGCGGTGGGCTCGTCCAGCAGCAGCACTTCGGAGTTGAGTTGCAGGGTGCGGATCAACGAGACCACCTGGGATTCGCCGCCCGACAGGTCGGCGGCGCGCTTGGCCAGAAAGTCCGGTGCCTTGCCGGCGTGCCCCAGCAATGTGGTGACGGTCACCAGGTCGAAGCGGCGCTTGCGTGAGGTCTTGAGGCTGAAGGGAAAGCGCAGGTTGTCTTCCACCGAGCCTTCGAGCAGCGCCGGGCGTTGCGACAGGTAGCTGATGTGGCAGCGGTAGTGGGGAATCTGTGCGTTGCCGATCGGCTGGTTGTTCCACAGGATCTGCCCGGACGTGGGTGCATCCAGCAGCGCCAGCGCGCGCAGGAACACACTTTTGCCGGAGCCGGACGCACCGGTGATCGAAACGCGGTCGCCTGGTTGCAAAGTGAAATCGGTGGGCTGGAGTAAGGCCACGTGGCGGCGCTCGTCCATGCGCGTGAGGGCGCGGGCTTCGATTAATGCGGTGTCGGTCATGAACTCATTACTCGCTTGAACGGCTTGCAATCAAAAACTTCACTGCCTATATTCCTTGCCTGGCGCTCTCTACGCCACCTTCCGCGGAAAGGGCTGCGCCCAAGACACTGCAACACCCTCATTCTCTACGACTCCCAACCTTAAAGCGGAAAAGGTTTGTGCAAGGAGATCGTATGTCCCGACACGTCAACACCGATGGCCGCCTCAACCTCACGCAGCAGCGCAAGCGCGCCAAGGAATTGCTGCCACACCTGAAAAGCCAAGACCCGAATGCGACCCTGTCCCAGGCGCAATGGGCGATCGCCAAGCAGTTGGGTTTCCGCAGTTGGCCGAGGCTCAAGGCCCATGTCGATGCCATCGACTTCGCCGCCCACCACCCCGACTTCGCCGCCAGCGACGAACCCCGCACCACCCATTGGCGTTGCGGCAATGACATTGCCCACAGCCTGCAGATCGCCGGGTTCAAGGGCGACTTCAAGATGCTCACCGACCCACTGTGCATGGGGCCGGTTCGTGATGTGCCCAGCGAAGCATTCCGCGCCATGCGCAGTACGTTTATCAGCCAGGCTTTCGCCCTGGACAAAACCCAAGCAGCGCGCCGCGTCGCTGATGAATATGACCAGCTCGACGCCTTGGCCAACGCCGATCATAGCGTGCTGTGGTGCGAAGCGGATGCCTACGACCAACTGTTCCTGATTCGTGCACTCGCCAGTCTTGAGCAGGCGCCGCGCAAACTGGAGCTGATCGAGGTGGACCGCGTACCCGGTGTCGAGCGCTTTATCGGGATCGGCCAATTGGCACCCGATGTACTGGCCTGGCTCTGGCCGCAGCGACGACGGCTCGGTGACGACGCGGTGCATTTGGCCAAACGCGCCTGGGCCGCGTACTGCTCCCCCTCTCCCGAACGCCTGGCGGAACTGGCCCACGGCACCCATTCGGTATTGCCCTTGCTGGCACCTGCGCTGTTGCGCCAATTGCAGGAATTACCGGGCGTGCGCGATGGCTTGTCGCTCACCGAGCGCCTGTCACTGAGCTACATCGCCGAAGCAGGACCGGTGCCGTTTGGCCGGGTGTTTGCTGAGTTAATGGGCAAGCGCGAACCGCTGCCGTTCCTGGGAGACATGATGTTTCATGCACTGTTGCGGCCGTTAATTGACGGTGACAGCCCTTTGCTCATGGAGGCAGAAGCACAAAACGTGTGGCCGCAACGCGTGTTGACGCTGACGGCATTGGGGGTTGAAGTGCTTGAAGGCCAAGCCTATTGGCTCGACCACTGCACACATGAACGCTGGGTCGGAGGGACACGCATTCGACCCGGCCGGCCTCACTGGACAATTGATGAGGCTAACCAACCTGTTTTTCAGCGAAGAGCCATCGCGTAGGCTTCTTCATCCGAGAAGCCCTCCATGATGAGGTCGATAATGGCCTCTCTATACTCACTGACCTTCACCGGCAGGGTGGCTTTGTTCGCTTGATAATAAGCCGCCATCCGCTGCAGGGCTTGGGGCTTCTTGACCTTTTTGCGAGGTTTCACCGTTTGTTCGGTCACACTGACGAAACCATCGAAATCGGCTGTCGCGGTGCTCCAGTCAAATTCAAAGACCTGCTTACGCGCAGCCACCGGATCGAAGTGTCGAGTAAAAAAGCTGCCACACTCTCCCGAACCTTTGCTGATTACCAACGATGTCAGGTCTGGCAGTTCCCGCTCATTGGTGAACAGCCTGACCACATCGAGTCGCCGTCCGGTAGAGACGGGAATAGCATTTTTAACCACAGGATGATCCGGGTTCTCGCTCTTGGCGCGATCGACCAGTTCGGAATACGTCAAGCAGTGCTTGTGTTGGGCCAGATCAACCAGAATCGGGTAATAGACAGACGCCAGCTGGACGTCAATAAGCGTGATGTTTTCGTAAAGACCTTGTTGTGCGTTCATGATGATCCTGTCAGGCGCATGATTTCCTTGAGTGGGGTACCATCCCACATTTGTCGAATTATGGCTAATAGCCAGCAACCCCAATCAAGGAAGATCCGTGACGATTAAAACAGCTGCTGACCTGTGGGACAGCCTGAACTCAGCAGGACGCCTGGCACCCAAGAGCCACGACAAACAATTCGTCGCAGACCTGCGCGCGGCGTTGCATATTCCACCGTCCGAAGGCATTGGCGACTATCTGAAACAGCACGCAGTCGATACCACGTCTTTCCTGGTCGCAGTTCTGAACGCCTTACAGCCTTTCGGCATGATGCTCAATGACATCTATGAACTGTTCGCTGAAGGCGGCGTCTCCCACAGCAATGAGCGACTGCTGATCGAGTTCGATTTTGGTCAGGCTGGCAAAGTACCCTTCAACGTCGATGCGTTTCGTCGGGCACGGGAGATATTGAAGAACCTCGACAACATGATCCCGCAACGGGCCTATGACTTTGACGACTTGAGGCTCATCAGTAATGGTGTGTTCCAAGCGCTAAGGGAAACGCCTGGAATGGACAATACGGGGTTCGCGCCCCGGATAGATACACCCGCGAAAAGCTGGATGGATGACCCGCAATGGCCCTATACAAGACCTGTGCCGCTGCCCGAGCCTAGGCTATCCGACTCACTTACCCAGGTACTTGCGCCACTGGCCAGCCTGATTGAACAGTTGTGCCAACGCACCGGCCGCTACACCAGCCAGGATGATCTGCGCAGCGCTCGACGCAACGATGACCCCTCCAGGCCAGAAAGAGCCCCGATCAATCAATGGAGTGAATCCCGACTAGCGCACGCGCAGGACGATCACATTGCGCGGTTTCACCTCTTGCCGCTGCTCTGGTATTGCCAACAGCGTGTGCCTCTGTCACAGAGAGACGGACTGGCGAGAAGAATCGAGGCCATCATCAACACCCACTCACAGATCGTCCCACCCCGACCTGTGTCACGTGAACTGGAAGACCTGCTCGACCTGCCCATCTGGAAACAACGCTCACAGCTCTACTCTGTGTGGCTCATCACGCTGTTGCGACGTGAGCTCAAGCAATCGGACGAACGTTTTCAACTGATGGCCCAGGACAACGGCCTCACATTTGCCTTCAGACCCACGCTCATTGCCAAGCTGCATGTGAGCAACAATGTGCTCGACCTGATGGCGGAGCTTCGCGTCGCCAACCCCGGTGTCAAACTGGCCGGCGACGGTCGCAGCCAGAACATTCAACCTGACTATTCGCTCGTTCAGCACCTGGCCGATGGGACACAACGGATTGTGTATGTACTGGAAGCCAAGCAGTACGCCCGCGCCAATACCCGAAACTTCAATGAAGCACTGTACGACTACGCCAGAGTCAACACCCAGGCACTCGTGGCCCTCGCCAACTACGGGCCAGTGCCCGCCTGCCAGCCGAAGAAACTCGCCGAACTGTGCACACGCAACGGCGATAAAAACGTCAGTGAGCGCTGCGAAGCATTCGCCGGGGTCACACCCACTAATGCAATCTCGACGCATCAGTTGCGCCTGCATTTTCGCCGTGCAGTCACTGAATACGCGTTACCACTGCCCCGCCTGATTATCGACATGTCTAGCTCCATGGGGCATGTGCTGAATGCTAATGCGCAAGGCAACTGGCCGATACTTGCCGGGCACATCGCGAACTCAGGCATGGGGTTGATACTGAACCAGCACTACCCCACATCCGTGAGCCCCGGCCAGCCTACACACGATGCCATGCTGGCGCTGTTCGAAAAAACCGTCAATGGAACCAAGGGAATCTACGACATCACCCGAACAGAGCGCGGCCTGTTGATGCTGTTTACCGACAACAGTGGTTTTCATGAAGAGCGCAACTATCATGACAAACTGGCGGGTGTCATCATCCTGCAACCGGACGGCTCCCTGGAGCTACGGTTCAATACGCTCTACGAAAGTCTTCTCCGACGAGCGATACCGAGGCTGATCGCTTGCACTCATGTCGGCGAGCCCTATTGACCGCTCGTCGCACCACCTACGTCTGCTTTTCGAGGCTCATTGTTCAATGCGCAACCTGATCTTCGCCAGCCTGCTTCTGCTGGCGGGCTGCCAACATACGCCGCCGGCCAACGACCAACTCGACGCCGTGCTCTGGACCCAAACCTCCATCGAGCATGAGTTGATCTACCGTCAGCTCTTCGCCAATGCCACCCGTCAACTGGACGTGGCATTGGCCGATCCCACCTGGGACGCCCTGCCCTTTGCGCCACGCAACCTGAACGGCTTGCCACCGGCGGTCGTGGTCGATATCGACGAAACCCTGCTGGACAACGTGCCGCTCAACGCCCGCGATGTGGTCAACAACCAGGTCTATTCCTACGATCGCTGGAACACCTGGGTCGACCAGGCCAGGGCCGAGGCTTTGCCCGGTGCGGTTGCCTTCCTGCAAGCGGCGCAGCAAAAAGGTATCAAGGTTTACTACCTCACCAACCGCGAACACAACCAGGTCGCGGCCACCGTGAAGAACTTGCGCCTGCGGGGTTTCCCGGTTGAAAGCGCAGAACAAGTGCTCGCCGCCAGTACCCCCACCGGCCACTGCGAAAGTACCGGCTACGGCAAGAACTGCCGCCGCCAATGGGTCGCCAGCCATGCCCGTGTATTGCTGATGGCCGGGGACTCCCTGGGGGACTTCGTGCAGGCCGAACACAACACCCTCGCGGATCAACGCAAGGCGGTGCAGCCTTATATGAATTGGCTCGGGCAGCGCTGGTTCTTGCTGCCCAACCCGACGTACGGAAACTGGTACAGCGCGCCGTATGGGGATGATGAGACGTTGCCGTTTGAGCAAAAGCGTCAGCTCAAGCAGCAGGCGTTGCAGTTGCAAGAGTAGCCCGCGCGGCTGAACGGGCCTGGGATGCCGCCGTATACCGATTCACCGGCACCGGCAGCCCCAGGTGCCCGCGCAACGTACTGTGGCTGTACTCACTGCGAAACAAGCCCCGCGCCCGCAATAGCGGCAACACCTGGTCAGTAAACCGCGCAAAATCCTCCGGCGCGCCCACATGGATGTTGAACCCATCCACCGCGCCCTCCACAAACCAGCGCTCAATCTCATCCGCCACGGTCTTGGGCGAGCCGACAAAGCTGGAAAACGGCTTGGCAAAGCGCAACGCCGCCTGACGCAAGGTCAACCCCTGCTCACGGGCGACGTGCTTGATGTTCTCCGCATGCCCGCGATAGCCATTGCTACCCAGGTCGCCCAACTCAGGAAATGGCTCATCCAGCGCGTACTGGCTGAAGTCGTGGTAGTTGAACGGCCGCCCCAATTGCACCAGCGCCTTGTCCAGGTCCAGCTCGCCATTGCGCTCGCGGTCGATGGCCTGGGCCTGCTCGTCGGTGTCGGCAATGATCGGCGAGATGCCGGGCAGGATGGTCACGTGATCGGGGTTGCGCCCGGCGGCGGCCGTGCGTTGCTTGATGTCGCGGTAGTACGCCTGGGCGTCTTCGAAATTACCCACGCCGGCAAAAATCCCCTCGGCATAGTTCGCCGCCAGGTTGCGCCCGGACTCGGAAATCCCCGCCTGGAAAATCACCGGTTGGCCCTGGGCCGAACGTGAAATATTCAGCGGCCCGGTGACGGAGAAAAACTCGCCGTGATGGTCGAGACGGTGTTGGCGCTGCGGGTCGAGGAACACCTTGTTTTGCTTGTCGCGCACAAAGGCATCGTCCTCATAGGAATCCCACAGCCCCTGCACCACTTCCAGGTGCTCGGCCGCCCGGCGATAGCGCTCGGTGTGGTCGATGTGCTGTTCACGGCCAAAATTGCCGGCAGCGCCTTCCAGGCCGGTGGTCACCACGTTCCACCCGGCGCGGCCGCCGCTGATGTGGTCCAGGGACGCAAACTGCCGCGCGACGTTGAAGGGTTCGGTGTAGGACGTGGTCAGCGTTGCCACCAGGCCGATTTTCGAGGTGGCGCCGGCGATGGCCGAGAGCAGCGTCAACGGCTCTAGGCGGTTAAGGAAGTGGGGCGCGGAGTCCGGTGTGATGTAGGGGCTGTCGACGATGAACACCAGGTCGAACTTGGCCGCTTCCGCCTGCCGGGCCTGGGCGCGGTACCAGTCGATATCCACACTCGCATCGCCGGGGATCTGCGGGTGCAGCCATTCGTTTTGTGCGGTGCCGACACCGGTAAGAATGGCGCCGAACTTGAGTTGTCGGGATGAGGCGGGCATCAAGGTATTCCTCCGTGGATGGCAGCGGTGCTGGCCTGTGGAGATCGACCTTAATGCCCGCGAGCGGGGCTTGTGAAAGGCTTTGTAGATCTATGCTAATTATTAAAAATACTGATTTACATAAGGATAAAACATCCGTAACTGACATAACCGCGCACAGGCCGTCGAAGCAGCCTTGGACACGGTCACGGCAAAAAAAGGAGAATGGCGGCCTTTCAAACTCAACGCGCTGACATCAGGTTCTTCCCTCGATCCCAATCTGATTCAAGCCACAAGGTCATATGGATATGAAACGGGTACTTATCGCTGGGCTCGGCCTGTTATCGCTGGCCCAGCCCTCACTGTCCGTTGCGGATAACCTCAACGGGAAAACCCTCTTTAACCAACGGTGTGCGATGTGCCACGGCGCCGATATCAAAGGCACAGGCCCCTTGGCCAACAAGAGCAATCCCCCCACCCCCGACCTGACCACCGCTGCGTTCAAAAAACGCCTGAGTGATTATCCAGGCGTTATTGTTTCGTCGATCATCCTTCGCCCCAATGGCGACTTGATCCCGAGGACCTTGCGAGAGAACGGCGTAAAGCTGGCGCCGTTCGCTTGGAGGGTTAACGACTTCCGCGATTTGAACCAATACATGAGCGGTGTGATTGCAAAGAGCCGATGAGCCTCACACTGCTCTTGCAGCGATCGCCTCCACTTCAACCAACGCGCCGGGCAATGGCAACGCCACCACCTGCAGCGCGGTACGTGCCGGTTTGTTCGGCTGCTCCGGCGTGCCAAAAAACTGCGTGTAGCCCGCCTGCAAGCCGGCGAAATCCAGCTTGCCAGCGGTCTCTTCGGCGCCCACCAGGAATACGCGCAACTGCACGATATCCCCAAGGTCCAGGTCCTGCTGGCGCAGGATCTTGCGGATCTTGTTGAACACCGACACCGTCTGGATTTCCGTATTGCCATAGGCCGCCGGCGTCCCCGCCGGGGCATTGGCATCGTGCAGGTCGGGCAAGGTGCCGCTGACGAAGATCAGGCTGGCAGACGCCGGCACGGTCACGGTCTGCGAAATCGGGAAATCGCCGACGCTGGTGCGTTGAATGCTGTCGCTCATGATGATGCTCCTTAGGAGGCGGCCAGTGCCGCGCTGTGTCGTTGTTGGGTTACCCGTTCGGCCAGTTGCCCGACCACATGGCGCGCCGAGTTGGCCGCCGATTCCTGCCAGATGCCCACGCCGCTTTGCACCAGGCCGTCGCCGGCGAAGTACACCCGGCCATGCCCGGCTTCGAGCAAGGCGCTGGCGTCGGCCGGGAAGTGTTCACGTTGCAGCCACGGGCCTTCGCTGTAGGGGATCTGTTCCCAGGACACCGCCAGCGGGTTGCGCAGGTGTTTGGAATAGCCCGGATGCAACAGCTCAACCGCCTCCTTGGAGGTGGCGTACTGCTTGTCGAACGGTTGCGCGCCAAAGACGTCAGCGCCCTCCCCCGTCACGTAACCCGCCACCAGCAAGCCTTCGCGGGTGTTGAGGTCGTTGCTCGGGTACCACAGCAGGCGCGCCGGGTGCTCGATCCACGACAGGCCGCCGTAGGTGCGGTAGTCGGTTTCCCAGAACCGCGGCGACTGCCACGCGACTTTGGTGGCCTGGTCGCTGCGGGTGCTGAGCAGGGCGGCTTTGATCGGGTCGCTGAAATCGGTGTCGAGTTGGGCCAGCAGCGGTAGCGGCAATGTCGAGATCAGATAATCGGCGCGTACCACCTGCTCGCGGCCGCTGAGTGTGTCGTGATAGGTCACCGCCACGCCGTCTTCCAACTGGCGGATCTGCCGCACCTGGGCACCCAGTTGCACATGGCCCCTGACGCGCTGGTAGAAAGCATCGGTGATGCGGTCCATGCCGCCGACCGGCTGGAACATGGTCGCGGAGAACTCGGGGAATTCGGTGTGCAGCAGCGCGCCCCACAGTTCCGGGTGCAGCAATTGGTCCAGCGCCAACGGACGGCGGCTGGCGGGCAATGCGCCGGGATGGGCAGGCGACTCCAGGTGCCCCGAACGCAGCGTGCCCTCGAAGGCCAATGCTTGGGACAAATCGCCATACACCTGCAGGAACGCCAGCAGCCGTGTGCGTTCTTCAGCGCTCAACACATCATCGAGGGCATCGCGCTGCACGGCTTTGGCCAGCAAGCCGGAGAGGTGTCCACGCGCATCGTTGATCGCCTGGCCGACGGTGAACGCCGGCTTGCTCACATCCGGCCGCACCTGGGCGCCATGGCTGCTGTTGACCAGCACCTCCAGTGGCACGCCCAACTCGCTGCAATAGTCGAGAATGGTGCGATGCTGGCTGGGAATCCGCGCCGGCCCGGCATTGAAGTAATGCCCGGGGTCGAACGCGGCGGTTTGTGTGCGGCCATCCTTGTAGTCCACGCGGTCGCCGTTGCGGATTGTCCAGGTACGACCGCCCGCCCGTTCACGGGCTTCCAGCACTTGCACGTCGAACCCGGCGCGGGTCAGCTCCAGCGCAGTGACCAACCCCGCGATCCCAGCCCCCAGGACCAGCACGCGAGTGCCCTGCCCCAGGCCGCTCTTGAGTTTCAGCGGTTGCGGGCGCCGGTGGGACGACGGCCCCAGGCCCAATGCCGCCAGCGCATCCTTGACTGCCTGCTCACCGCCCACCGCAGCGATGCTCGACAGCGCTTCACGTCGTGTCAGTCCCATGTTCGATGCTCCTTAATCCGGTAGGCCCGGTGGGTTGATCAACGACTGGTCGACGCGCTCGATATCCAGGCCCCAGCGTTGCAGCACCTGTTCGTATTGGCCGCCGGCAATCGCGCCTTCCAGGGCGGTGTGGATCGGCTTGACCAGGCCATTGTCCTTGCGCGTGGTCACCGCGATGTCGGCTTTTAAAGGCCAGCCCCCATTCACCGTGCCGACGCGCTTGATACCGCCGGTGATTGCCGCCGAATAGGCGTACACCGAGTTGGGCCCGAACAGGGCGTCGCTGCGCCCGGATTGCACGGCCAACTGGGCGGCCGCCTGGTCGTCGAAGTACTGCAACAGCGCGGGCTTGAGGCCGGCTTTTTCGTTGGCGTCATTCCAGGCCAGCAGGACTTTTTCCTGGTTGGTGCCGGAACCGACGATGATCTTCAGCCCGGCGATGTCCGCCGCCTCCTTGATCGCGCTGATCTTGCTGGTGCTCTTCACATAGAACCCGAGCACGTCCTGGCGATAAGTCGCGAAGTCGAAACGCTTCTTGCGCGCCTCGGTCACGGTGACGTTACTGATCACCGCGTCGTACTTGCCCGAACTGACGCCCAGGGGCCAGTCTTCCCAGCTGGTCTGCACCACGTTGAGTTGCAGGCCCAAACTATCAGCAACAAGCTGCGCCGTGTCGGCCTCGCTGCCGATGGTGGTCTTGTCGTCGTTGGCCAGCAGCGCCAAGGGTGGCCCGGCCACGCCGGACACGGCCACGGTGAATTTCCCCGGCTGGGCGAACTTGAAGCCTGGCGGGATCTGCGCGATGGCCGCCTCGTTGCGCGGTACATGGATGCGCACGCGGTCGGGGCTGAGATCGACCTGTTGCACGGCAAACGCGGTTTGCGCGGTGCTGACGGCAAGCGCCAGCAAGGCCGCGCGGGTAGTCGCGATAAACATGGGCAGTCACTCCTTGAACTAAAGCACCTTGCCGAGAAAGGCTTTGGCGCGGGGATGTCGGGGTTGGCGGAAAATCTGTTCGGGCGGGCCTTCTTCGATCAACTGACCGTCGCAGAGGAACACCACGTGGTCGGCCACCTCACGGGCAAAGCCGATCTCATGGGTGACGATCACCAGGGTCACGCCCAGTTGGGTCAGGCCCTTGATCACGTCGAGCACTTCACCCACCAGCTCCGGGTCTAGGGCCGAGGTGGGCTCATCGAAGAGCAGCACTTTGGGGTCCAGCGCCAGGGCGCGGGCAATGGCGACGCGCTGTTGCTGGCCGCCGGAGAGCTGGCGCGGGTAGGCATCGACCTTGTCCGCCAGGCCGACCTTGTCCAGCAGCTCGGCCGCCTTGGCTTGGGCGTCAGCCTTGCTCCAGCGTTTATGGGCCAGGGGTGCTTCGGCGACGTTTTCCCAGGCAGTCAGGTGCGGGAACAGGTTGAAGTTCTGGAACACAAAGCCCACGTCGATACGGCGCTTGAGAATCTCGCGCTCTTTCAGTTCGTAGAGCAGGTCGCCCTTGCGGCGGTAGCCGACGTATTCACCGTCGATGGTGATATGCCCGCTGTCGATTTTCTCCAGGTGATTGATGGTGCGCAGCAAGGTGGACTTGCCCGAGCCGGAAGGCCCGAGGATCACCGTGACCTTGCCCGGATCGATCGTCAGATCAATGTCCTTGAGCACCTGCTGGTTGCCAAAGCGCTTGCCCACGCCCTGGATCTGAATGCGCCCGGCGCGTGCTTCAGCCATGGGTTTTCTCCTTCAACCAACCGCGTAGGCGTTGCAACGGCGTGGGCGGCAGCACCCGCGCGGCGCCACGCGCAAAGTGGCGTTCGACGTAATACTGCGCGCTGGTGAGCACAGTGGTGATGATCAGGTACCAGACCGTGGCGACGATCAGCAGCGGGATCACCGCCTGGGTGCGGTTGTAGATGACCTGCACGGTGTAGAACAGCTCGGGCAGGGCCAGCACGTAGACGATGGACGTACCCTTGACCAGGCCGATGATTTCGTTGAACCCCGATGGCAGGATCGAACGCAGCGCTTGCGGCAGGATGATCCGAAAGATGCGTCGCGAGGCCGGCAGACCGAGGGCCGCCGCCGCTTCATGCTGGCCGGCGTCGACACCGATCAGGCCGCCGCGAATGATCTCCGCCGCGTACGCCGCCTGCATCAGGCTCAAGCCCAGCACGGCCACGGTGAACTGGCTGAGCACATCCACGGTGGACCACTCGGCAAACACCACTGAGGTGAACGGCACGCCGAGCACAATGTGGTCATACAGGTAGGCAAAGTTGTAGAGGATGATCAATACCAGCAACGCCGGCATCGAGCGGAAAAACCAGATATAGCCCCAGGCCAACGCCGCCAGCAGCGGCGAGCCTGACAGTCGCGCCAACGCCAGCGCGGTGCCAAGGATGATGCTGAACACCGTGCTCAGCAGGGTCAGCAACAGTGTCTGCCCCAGGCCGCGCAACACCGACGGCGAGAAGAACCACTGGCCGAATACCCCCCACTCCCAGCGCGGGTTGGTGGCCAGGGAATGCACGATGCCAAGCAGCACCAGCGCGGCGAAAATCGACCCGGCCCAGCGCCAGGGATGCCGCGCGGGCACCACCTGCAGGGCCTTGATCGGCGTGGAGACACGGGCCTGGCGCACCGGGGCGGGCTGTTCAATCAGGTCATAGGATTTGGCGACAATGGGCATGGTGTATTCCTCGGCCTCAGAAGGCATAGGTCAAGCGGGTGTAGTAGTACCCGCCGGTAAAACCGTAGGGCGAATAGACGCCGTAGCTGCTGACCATGGTGCTGCTCGGCACCCCTTGTTTCTTGGGGTAGATGTCGAACAGGTTCTTGGCGCCGACGGCGATGTTCAGGTCTTTGGTGAGGTTGTAGCCAAGGTCGAGATCGGTGATCCACTTGGCGCTGTAGATGCGGTCCAGGTCGCGATTGGCCGATGAGTTCACCTCCTTGTAGGAGCCGTAGCGCGTCAGGGCCAGGTTGAGGTTGAAGCGATCGATGCTCCAGTCGCCGCCCAGGATCAGCTTGGTGTTGGGCTGCACGCCGGTGATCAGGTTGCGCGCCTCGCGGTTCATCAGCTCGTAGGAGGTGCCGAGGATGTTGGTCGACTCCTTGTAATTGAGGATTTTGGTCTGGTTCCAGTTGAACGCGGCGGTCCACTTCAGCGAGCCGTACTGGCCGAGGTCCTGGTTGTAGTTGCTGACCAGGTCGAGGCCCTTGGTGCGGGTGTCGGCGCCGTTGATGAAGTACTGGCCGCCGGAGGTGGAGTTGATGCCGTTGTTCTGCAATACCTGGGTGATCTCGGGACCGAGCAAAGTGCCCGTGAGGGTGATGCGGTCGCGCAGGTTGATCACGTAGGCGTCGGCGGTGAAGCTCAGGCGGTCGGTGGGCGTGAGGGTGAAACCGAGGCTGAAGTTGGTCGAGCGCTCCGGCTTCAACTGCTGGGCACCCAGGGCTTGGGCCGCGGCGGACCCCACGGGCAACACGCCGTAGTTGATCGACTGGTACACGCCGTCCACCACGCCATAGGTGGTGGAGCGTGCGCTGAACAGGCTATTGGCCAGGGACGGCGCGCGGAAACCGTTGCTGACAGTGGCGCGCACGGCGAACTGCGGGGTGAAGTCATAGCGGGTGGTCAGCTTGCCGCTGCGCGTGGCGCCGACGCCCTGGTTGTAGTGCTCGTAGCGAAACGCAGTGCCGACGTACCAGTCGGGCACCGGGTTGAAGCCCACGTCGACGTAACTGGCCAGGCTGTTGCGCGAGGCGCTGCTTTCTTCATCCGGCGAAATGCCGTTGGTGACCTGCGCGCCCGACGACGCGCAATTCCCCGGTGCCACGCAGTAGCCGCCGTTGGCATAGGACTCATAGTCACCGGCCTGCACCTCATAAGTGTCGCGCCGATGCTCGAAGCCGACGCTCAGGTCCAAGGGTTTTTGCAGACCGATATCGAAGCCGCGCTTGAAATCGAGGTTGGTGGTCAGTTCGGTGGAAATCCACGTACCGGAAGTAAAGTGATTCGGCGTGGCCTCGCCCAACGACGGGTTCTGGTTATGGGTGGTGCCCTGCTCCGCGTCGTTGCGCCCGTAGGTGGTGGAGAAGTCCCAATCCCACTCGCCAACGGTGCCCTTGCCACCGAATGCGGCCTGGAAATCGTCCTCGTCGATAAACCACGTAGGCGTGTAGCCGCCTGGGTAACCGTTCGGGCCGGTGGTGATGGTGTTGGTGATGGTCGGCAGGCGGAAGTTCTGCCCCTGCTCGGCCTTACGACGTGAATAGGTGGTGAAGGAGTACAGGCTGAAGCTGTCATCGATCGGCAGCTCGGCGTTGTAGCCCAGGGTCAGCAGGTTGGTCTTGGGTGTGCCGTAGCCACCATAAGTCGACCGCCCGGCTTGCTCGTAGGCTTGCGCGTAGGTGTAGCCGTTGGCGCTGGCCTTGTTGTCGTCATTCTGGCTGCGGGCGTCCAGGGCCAGTTGGACAATGCCGCCGTTGCCGATCTCGAAACCCTTGTTGAGGCTTTGCTGCACGGTCTGTTTCTTGCCGTCGTAACCCTGGCCGACATTGGTCACCGAGGTGCCGCTGGTGTCGGCCTTGAGGATCACGTTAATCACCCCGGCGATGGCGTCGGAACCGTATTGGGCGGCGGCGCCGTCGCGCAGGACTTCCACGTGGTCGATGGCACTGATGGGGATCAGGTCAAGGTCGGCCGGGGCTGCGCCGGTGTTGATGCCGTTGATGTTCAGGGTGGCAGCGGTATGACGGCGCTTGCCGTTGACCAGCACCAGCACTTCGGCGGCGCTCAGGCCGCGCAGGTTGGGGGCCCGGGCGATGCCGCTGGCGTCCCAACCGGTTTTTTCCGGCAGGGTCAGGGACGGGATAACGGCGCTCAGGGCTTCCATGAGGCCGGGCTTGCCGGTGTTCTGTAATTGCTTGGCGCTGACCACGTCGATCGGCACCGGGCTGCTGGTGACCGTGCGCTGCTCGGCGCCGCGGTTGCCGGTGACCACTACGGTGGACAGGGTGCTGTCGTCCTGGGCTTGGGCGGTGTTGGCCAGGATGGCCAGTGCCAGAGTGGCGGTTGGGTGTAAGGCTCGCTTCATATGCATTCCTGCGTTTCCAAATCGCGAAGTCGGGCAGTCACGCGGGTGGGCGCGGTGCTCGGTTTTTTTCTGGGGTGTCAGGGCGATTTGGGGCTAGGTGTGGAGCGAGGTTTGAATTGGCAACATACGTTGAACTCCCTTCCAACGATTCTGCTGCGGGGTGGCAGCGCAGAATCCGAATCTAGATTGGTACCATCCGAGGTCAGGGGTAGGCTGTTGAGTTCAAACATAACGGAATGGATTTTAAAAATATAATGCTATTTGGGTATAAGCTAATATTCTTGGATTTCATTATTTGATTGATGCTTTATTCTTATTGGTAATGTTTTTTTGCAATTGGTCATGAGTACATATCCGTTGCTGCGGTAACGGCCACTTAGGGTTCCGCTCTTACAGCGGCTCACTTTTGAAAAGCCCAAAAGTAAGCAAAAGGCTCTTGCCCCAACACTCGGCACCTCGCCTAGGCTCGGTGTGCCCGTAATCCGACAGGTATTTGGGGGGCCGCCGCCCCGCGCCATCCATGGCGCGGGGCGGCTAAACCGGCATCCCTGCCGGTTTACCCCCCAAATCCCTGTCGAATTCCGGCCAGCGTGTTTGACGGGGCGCCTAAGATCAAAATCAAAAACAGAGCCAAAGCCAAAGCCAAAGCCAGAGCCAGAGCCAGAGCCGTTTGATATCTGCCTGATGTAGGAGATCTAAATTGTGGGAGCGGGCTTGCTCGCGAAAGCGGTGGATCAGTTAGAGATGTAATTGCTGACGCACCGCTTTCGCGAGCAAGCCCGCTCCCACATTTGGACCGAGACCAGCTTCCAGAAGCCGGTCGGCTACCAGGCCGCCGCGCTTTGGCTTTTGATCTTCGGCGCCCCGTCAAACACGCTGGCCGAACGCAGGCTTGAATCCGTGGGTAACCCGGCAGGACGCCGGGTTAGCCGCGCTGGGCCACGGATGGCCCATCGCGGCGGCCCACGGATTCAAGCCGGAGTGAGGGCACACCGAGCCTAGGCGAGGTGCCGAGTGTTGGGGCGAGGACCTTTTGGTTACTTTTGGGTCCTTCCAAAAGTGACCCGCTGTAAGAGCGGAACCTTAAGTAGCCGTTACCTAAGAAACGGATATGTACACCTACTGACCAGGCCGCAACAACTGCATCTGCTGCCGATAATCATCCGTCACCTGCCGCGCCTGCCCACTGCTGGTAATCACCTTAGGCGTAATCAACACAATCAACTCCGTCCGATCCTTCGACTTACTCGTACTCCCAAACAACCACCGCAACCCCGGAATCTTCCCAAGATACGGCACAGCACTCACGCTCTCCCCGTTGTCCTGCTTGATCAACCCCCCCAGCAACACCGTCTGCCCACTCTGCACCGCCACCTGCGTCGACACCGAACGCGTCGAGATACGCGGGTTCACCGGCGTGTCGCTGTCACCACTCTGGTTCTCGGCATCACTGACCTGCTGCTGGATATCCATATACACCAAGCCCCCCGGATTGATCCGCGGCACCACGTCGAGGATCACCCCGGTCTGCACATACTCGACGCTGCTCAAGGTGGTATCCGCATCCCCGGTGTTGACGGTGGTCTGGCTGATGGGAATGTTGTCCCCTACCTGAATCTGCGCCGGCTGGTTGTTCATCACCACCAGCGAAGGCGCCGACAGCACCTGGGTACGGCCGTTGGTTTCCAGGGCGTGCAACGCCACCTGCAAATTCGAGCTGACGAACGAATAGAACAACGAGTCCGTCGCCCCCAGCCCTGCCCCACCACCCCCCAGTGCGCCCTGGCTGCCGGAGGCATTGGCGACGGTGTTGCTGGAGGAATTACCCGCCAGGCGCCCCAGGTACCACTGCACCCCGAGGTCCAGTTCACCGGTCAATTTGACTTCAAGGATGCGGGTCTCGATCTGCACTTGCAGGGGCGGGTTGTCGAGGCGCTTGATCGCCGCTTCGATCTCTTTCCACTGCGCGGGCCGGGTGCGCACCAACAGTTGGTTGCTGCTCTTTTGCGCGGTGATGCGGGTGCCGGCTTCGAGGCCGCTGGCAGGCGCGACTTCTTTCTCTTCCGGCTCCGGCTCTTCAGCCGCCGGCGGGGTGTTCTGCAAGCCGCCGTTGGTGGGTGAGGATAAGGTGGTGGTGCGCAACCCTGGCGCAACCTTGGCCGGCGTATCGTCCTTGATCGCGCCGGTGCCGTAGATCTGACGCAGGTACTTGGCCAAGTCGGCAGCCTTCATGTTGCGCACGTCGTAGACGTACATCTGCGGCTCGTTGCCACCGCCCTCGTCGATGGTGCGGATCCAGTCGCCCACTTCACTGAGGTACTGCGGCTGGGAAGAAATCGCCACCACCGAGTTGGTCCGTTCGATCGGCAAAAAGCGCAGCATGCCGGCCAGGGGCATGCCGCTGTCAGGGCCGAACATGCTTTGCAACTGGGGCATCAACTCCGCCACTGAAGCCCGTTGCAGACCGAAAACGCCCACCGACATGCCTTTGAGCCAGTCCACGTCGAAGGTGTCGATGGTGTCTTGGTAGTTGGCCAGTTCATCGGGCGTACCGGCCAGGCTCAGCACGTTGCGCGTCGGGTCGACCAGCAAGAATGCATTCTCGCGGGCGAACGGCTTGAGCAGTTTCTGCATCTCGGTGGCGGAGATATAGCGCAGCGCAAACAGCCGCGCCGACAGGCCACTGGACGGTGCGGCCACGCTCATCTGCGGCACCAGTTTGCCCGCCACCGCCTGGTTGGCGGGCAGGATCACGTAGCGATTGCCCTGCTTGATCATCGCGTTATCGGTCCAGGACAGCAAGGTTTCGAGGATCGACAGCGCCTGTTGCTTGTCCACCGGTTTGGAGGTGGAAAAACTCACGTTGCCCTTCACGCCTTGGGCGATGCTGTAGTTTTCGTGCAGCAGGTCGCCCATCACGCTGTTGATCACGGCTTCGATGGGCTGGTCGGCAAAGTTGAACACAATATCGCCGCCCTCCTCCTTCGCCACCGGCTGCGTTGCGGGCGCACGCACGAACTGCTGGTTGCCGCGAATCAGCTGGCGCTGCGGCGGGGATTTCGCCAAGGGCTGCGCCGCTGTTTCAGGCACGGGCTGCTCAGCCGGTGGGCGTTGCACGCCGGTGCCCTGCATGGCTTCGTGCAGCAGGTCGTCGTCGGGTTCGAGACGGTCGGGGAAGGTGCCACAGCCGCCCAAGGCGAGAGCAGTGGCCAGGCAAAACGTTGAGGTGCGCATGTCGATCAAGGGAGGGGCTCGCGGGGCAAAGTAAGGGGGGGCCGGTTGGACGGTGGCGGCAGGCGCTTGGCGTAGAGGCTCAAGGTCTGGGTGCGGCCATCCAGGCTGAATCGGGCGTATTGCGGGGTGAGGTGGTCCAGGCGCCAGCCATTGGGCAGGGCCTGGCCCAGGCGAACGGTCAGCAGTGGGCCATCGACCTGTTTGAGCATGGCCATCTGCAGGTTGCCGGTGATCATGATGCCGCTGAGGGTGAGATTGGCCAGGCTGGTGACCTGTGCCTTGCCCACAACGCGATCCGGGCTGCGATCCGGACTGAACAACGGGGCTTGCCAAGTGGCCGCAAGGTTCTCGAGGGCCACCGTGGGCGCTACTTGCACCCTGGTCGAAGGGTGGGCGCGAGTAGGCGGTTCGGGCAACCACTGCGGCTCATCACCGATGCTGCTGAGGATCACCGCCATCAACAGGCCCAGCAGCCCGGCCAAGCAGAGCAAGCCCCACTCCACGGGGCGCAATCTGCCGATCATGGCGTCACCCGCGCCGGTTGCAGGTAACCGCGCACCAGCAGGTGCACCACCAGCTTGCCCGCACCGCCACTGGCCGGCGCCTGTTGGCTGCGGCGGATGCGCAGTTCATCCACAAACAGGAACGGCGGCTGGTACTCCAGCTCATGCAGCAGCGCTTCCAGGGGTTCGATGGCGCAGTTGAGGGTCAGGCTGACCTTGACCTGACGATAGGGTTCACCGTCGTCCTGCTCCGGGGTGATGGGCTTGCGCTGGGTCAGGCTGCAACCGCCCCCCAGGTTGGCGTGGCTGTTGACCAGGTCGGCGAGGCGTTGCATCAGGTCGGCGGCCACCACATCGGGGTCATCCCCCGGTAGCAGGCTGGTGCTGCTGGCCGGGTCCTGCTGCGCCTGCTCAAGCTGTTGGCGCAGCGCGTCGCGTTGGCGCAGTACACCGGCGTACCGTTGCTGCTGTTCGCGCAGTTGCTCGGCCTGCTCGCCCATGTCGCGCAACGGGCCGGCGAACCAGCTGTCGACCAGCAGCCAGTAGGCCGTGCCGACCACCACGGCCAGCACCAGCAAGGCGGCGCCGCGGCGTTCACGGGGTGTGAGGGGTCGGCGCATCGGCGGCCTCCTGGCGTAGGTGGGCGCGCAAGGCAAACTGGTCCTTGCCGGTGCGCGCATCGGGCTGGATCACCCCTTCGAACTGGGCGTTTTCCAGGCTGCGGCAGCCTTTGATACGGGTGATCAACGCACTGGCCTTGGCACTCTGGCCGGAGAGGGAAATCTCGCCGTCCTTCACATCCAATTGATCCAGCCAGGTGTCGGCGGGCAGGCAAGTCGTCAGGTCGTTGAGCAGCGCCGCCAATGGCGGTTGCGCCAGTTTGCGCCGGGTGAGGTACTGCGCCGCGCCCCGGGTGTTGAGCAGTTGCTGGCGCAGGGCGTGCACCTCGGCGACCTGGGCTTTTTGCTGCTGGACACTGGCGTGCATGGCGTCGATGACACGCTGGCGGTCGTTGAGCCACAGCAGCATTGCCGCGATCAGCAAGGCACCGCACAGCCACGGCAGGCTGCGTTGCAGGCCCATGCCGGCCGGGCGCTGACGTGGGCGCAACGGAGCAGGCAATAGGTCGATACCCAGGTGGGCCGCGTCCACGCGATGGGGATGCAGGCCAAGGCCGGCGCAGTCGACGAGGATCTGGTCCAGGCGCTCGCGCAGGATCGCCACCAGCGTCACCTCAAGATGGGTGGGCGTGCGGCGTTCCTGACGCGCGACAAAGTAAAGCTGGTCGGCCTCGTACGGGGTGTAACGGTCCAGTTCATACCCGACCACGGCACTCAGATTGCGCCCGGCGGCCAGCGGCAGTTGCACGCGTTGCACCAGCACAGCGTCAGCGGCGAGCATCAGCACCTGGCGCGTGCTGCTCGCCGCGACCGGCGCCGCCAGCGGCCAGTGGTGGACCTGCTCGGGCGGCTCTTGCCGTGCCAGCCAACTCGGCACGCAGGCGCGCAACTCGCTCAGCCACACACGCCAGCCCTGCTGCAGCAGGCTGCCACGCCAATAGCGGGCGATGGGTTCCAGTCGATTCATTCTTGCCAACGCAACACCCGGTAGGGTTGTGCGCTGTCCTCCGATGGGCTCAATAAAACGGTGACTTGCAGCCGCGCCTGATAACCGCCGGGACGTTCGGCGCGGCTGTCGACCACCAGCACTTCGCCAGGGTCGCCCCCTTCGGCGTTCTGGCGCGGCAGGTTCAGCGCCTTGCGCATCAGTGGGCTGGCAAAGGCGGGATCGGGGCGATCCAGGTCGCTCCACAGGGTGATCTCGGGGAGCAATTGGCTGTAGAGGGTTTGGGTCATGCCGGGCAGTTGGCGCACTTCTTCCAATACCCGAAACGGTGCCAGGCCCTGGTGACGGCGGGCTTCGAGGGCCTTGGCCAGTTGCGTCGCCTGGGCTGCAGTGGCGCCGCAGGCCAGGGCAAGACGGGTAAAGTCCTGCAGCTCGGCGTTGATCAGGTAGAGCTTGCCGCGCTCGCTGCGCAGGCTCACGTGCAGTTGAGCATCGTCAAAGGCCAGGGGTATATCGCGACCATCGGCAACCCAGCGTCGATCGGCCATGACCTGCGCGATACCCGCTTCGGCAGCCAGGACGGTCTGGGTATGCTGGCGCAGCCACAGGGCTTGGCGGCTTTCCAGTTGCACCCACCCCGCCAGGCCGCCGAGCAACACGCTGAGCAACGCCAGCACCCACAACACCAGCAGCAAGGCCGCACCGCGCTGGCGCTTCATTCTTCGACACTCCCGCCGGCCAGGTTGAGCCGCAGCGCAATCACCTGGGTGACCCAGGGCACCGGCCCCTCGACGCTGGCTGCGATGCGCACCGCAGAAGGCAGGCGCCTGGGCCATGGCCATTCACTGACCCACCCAGTGGGTTGACCCAGCGGTGACACGCCGCGATAACTGAATTGCACAGCCTCGATGTTGTTCAGCAGCACCTGGGGTTCACGCTGAGAAAACCCGACCTGCAGATCCTGCTCGACCCGTTGCAGGCTGAACCGGTGGATCCCCCCGCCGAGCACACCGGGCAAGGTCGAGACAAACTCCAGACGCTGCGCCGTGCCGACAAAAAAACCATCACCCTCGCCCACCGCCAGCGGCAACGCCTCGCTGATTGCCGTGCGCAAAAACTGTTGCGCGGCGCGTACTTCGTCCAGGCTCACCGTATAGGACTGCGCCTTGGACACAGCCCGATTGGCCCCCAGTAATGCCCCACCCACCAGCACCAGCAAAACGCCAAGCAAGCTGAGCACCACGAGGATTTCCAGCAAGGTGAAGCCCTGCTCGCGGCGCTTCACAGGCGTGCCTTCAAGGTGCTGAAACGGGCCTGGTGCGGGCCCTCGCTGAGGACCAGGTCGAGACGAAAAAGACGCGGTTGCGGCCGGGTGGTGGTCAGTTGCCAGTGGATGCCGTCCAGTTCGCCCTGGCTGACGCCAATGCCCAACCGCCCTGCGGCCTCCTGGTCGAAAATCGTCAGCGCCGCGTGGGTGAGTCGGTCACTGTGGGCAACCTGGGACAACGAGCGCGCGCTCTGGCCAAACGCAACCAATAGCACCGTGCTGCACACCGCCATCAGCGTCAGGGCGGCGAGCATCTCCAGCAACGTGAACCCGGCCTGGCGCTTCATGGCAGCGCCTTGGACTGCACGCTGCCGGTGAGCCAGCCGATGTCGATACGCCAACGTCGGGTACCGTTGGCCACGAGAAGGTTGCCGCCGGTGGAGCTGCCGTCAGGGTAAAACTCGACGGCAGGGCCGACCTGTTCGGCGGTGTGCAGCGTGACGCGCAGCTGCGCCGGCCACCGTTGCAGTGCCCTCCCCGGCGCCTGGAAGGTGCGCTCGCGCAAATCAAACGTGGTACGCGCGGCCTGCCCGCTCACAATCGCGCCCGCCCGCGTAGTGCGCAGCGCCTCCACCATCTGCCCCACCGCCCGCCGCTCTTTCGCCGCCTGCAGACCCTGGCGCACACCCAGCCCCAGCACGCTGGCAGCCAGGCTGATCAACAGGATCACCACCAGCATTTCCAGCAGGGTAAAGCCGCGCTGGAACATGGCAGCGTTACTCCCAATTGCCCAGGTCAGCGCTGTAGCCTTCGCCGCCCGGCTGGCCATCCTGGCCGTAAAAAATCAGGTCGAACGCACCGTGTTCGCCAGGGAAGCGATAGCCAAAGGCATGCCCGAACGGATCCTTGAGGTCCGAAGGCTTGGCATAGCCGCCGGGCCTGTCTACCAGCTGTTGCAGGCTGGTGGGCGGTGCGCCGACGTCGAGGGCGTAGCTGTCGATCTTCATGCTCAGGCTGGCCAGTTGGGCCTTGCCCGCACCGTACTTGCCCTTGTCCACATTGCCGCCGACCTGGCGCACGACGATGGTGGCAACGATGCCCAGCAGTACGATCACCGCAAGCATTTCCAACAGGGTGAAACCGCTTTGGCGGCGTGGTGTTCTCATGGGTTCAGCTCCTTCATATATTGCTGGTCAGGCTCATCAGCGGCAGCATGATCGCCAACATGATCACCGCCACCAGCACCGCCATGACCACGGTCAGGGACGGCACCAGTGCAGCGAGCAGGCGGTCGATGCCGCGCTTGGCGTCGACGTCGAAAACGTCGGCGACCTTGAGCAGCATGCTGTCGAGTTCGCCGGCCTGTTCGCCGACTTCAATCATTTGCAGGGCCAGTTCGGGCAGCAGCGGCTGGCTGCCAAATGCGCTGGCGAGGGTGCCACCGCCCTTTACCGATTCCGCCGCATGCCCCACTTGGGCCTGCAGCGCGCGGTTGGTGCAGACTTGCCGCGCAATCACTAAGGCCTGCAGCAAGGCCACGCCATTGCTCAGCAGCGTGCCAAGGGTGCGGGTCAGGCGCGCCGCTTCGACGCGTTGCAACAACGGGCCAATCACCCGGATGCCCAGCAGGCGCCGGTCGTATTGCTCCCGAAACGCTGGGTCGCGCAGGCGGGCGGCCCATAGCCAACCGATCAGGATCAACCCGGCCAACAGCGCCAAGCCATAGGTGCCGAGGAACGCTCCGAGGGCGAGGATCACCTCGGTGATCAACGGAATCGGCACGCCCAGGTCCTGGAAGATCGGCACGAACTGCGGCACTACATAGGCCAGCAACAGCGCCAGGGAACCGAGCACGCCCACCACCAGGAAGGCCGGGTAGATCAGCGCGTTGACCACTTCGCCGCGCAGCCGCTGACTGCGCTCCAAGTAGTCGCTGAGTTGGCGCAGGGTGTTTTCCAACGCGCCACCGGCCTCCCCGGCGCGCACCATGCTCAGGTACAACGGCGAGAAACTGCCGCCCTCTTGTTCCAGCGCTGTCGATAAGGGCTTGCCCGCCTTGACGTGATCGCGGATGCGTTCGATCAACGCGCGCACCGGAGCTGGGCCGGGTTGCTTGAGCAACAGGTTCAACGCGCGTTCAAGGGGCTGGCCAGCCCCCAGCAACGTTGCCAATTGCTGGGTAAAACTCACCAAGGCCTGGCCCTTCATTTGCCCACGTGCAGTGCGCAGCAGAGGGCTGCCGGCCGCTTCAATCTGCAACAGCAACAGGCCGCGTTTGTGCAGGATCGCCACCGCAGCGGCTTGATCCGGAGCTTCCAGGGTACCGTTCTGCGGCCCCCCCTGGCTGTCCAGGGCGCGGAACTTGAAGAGACTCACGCGCCCTCTCCACGGGTCACGCGCAGCACTTCTTCCAGCGAAGTCACCCCCGCCAGCGCCTGGCGCAACCCTTCTTCATGCAGGGTGCGCAAACCGGCACGGCGGGCGGCCTGCTCAAGGGTGGCGGCGTCGGCGTGGCGCATCAGCAGGCCGCGCAGTTCGTCGTTCATTACCAGCAGTTCAGTGATGGCGCTGCGGCCCTGGTAGTCCCCGCGGTAGAGCAGGATCGGGCGTTGTTCGGTCAGGCGATCCAGGCCATGTTCGGCGATCAGTTCGGGCGGTGCTTCAAAAGCCACGCGGGTGGCCGGGTCCAGGCGCCGTACCAGGCGCTGGGCGAGGATGCCACTGACGGTCGAGGCGATCAGGTAGCTTTCCACGCCCATGTCCAGCAGCCGCGTGATACTGGCAGCGGCGCTGTTGGTGTGCAGGGTGGAGAGCACGAGGTGGCCGGTGAGGGACGATTGGATGGCAATGCGGCAGGTTTCCAGGTCGCGGATCTCGCCGATCATGATCACGTCCGGGTCCTGGCGCACGATGGAGCGCAGCGCCCCGGCGAAGTCCAGGCCGATGGTGGGCTTGACCTGGATCTGGTTGATGCCTTCGAGCTGGTACTCCACCGGGTCTTCCACGGTGATGATCTTGCGCTCGGCAGTGTTGAGCCGCGACAGCGCGGTGTAGAGCGTGGTGGTCTTGCCGGAACCGGTGGGGCCGGTGACCAGCAGGATGCCGTGGGGCCGCTCCAGTAAATCGAGAAAGGCGGCCAGGCGCTGGCCATCGAAGCCCAGGCTGGGAAAGTCGAACTGCACGGTTTGCCGGTCGAGCAGGCGCATCACCACCGACTCGCCGAAACTGGTCGGCACCGTGGACACCCGCAGGTCGAGCTCCTTGCCCTGGATACGCAGCATGATGCGCCCATCCTGGGGCAGCCGACGCTCGGCGATGTCCAGCCGCGCCATGATCTTCACCCGCGAGATCACCGCCGCCGAAGAGCTGGCGGGCGGTGCTTCGGCGTCATGCAGCACACCGTCGATGCGGTAGCGCACCTTGAGCTGGTTTTCGAAGGGTTCGATATGGATGTCCGAGGCACGCTGTTCCACCGCGCGCTGCAGGATCAGGTTGACCAACCGGATCACCGGCGCCTCGGAGGCCATGTCCTTGAGGTGTTCGATATCTTCCTGGGCGCCGCCCTGCTCATCGAGGTTTTCGATCAGCGTGCCCATGGCCGAGCGGCCCTGCCCGTAGTAGCGCTCGATCAACGTATCGACTTCATTGCGCGGGCCGATCGCCAGCCACACCGGCACTTGGCACGCATAGGCCAGGGCCTGGAACGGATAGAGCTGCGCCGGGTTGGCGGCGAGCACCCGCAGGCCGCCCTGGGTCCAGCCCATGGGCACTACTTGGTAGTGACGCATGAAGCGTTCGGTCAAGACGGGCAAGGGATCAAGCAACGGCGGCGCAGCGTCGGCCAGCAACAGCGGCGCCCCGAGCAACGCTGCCCAGGCGCGGGCCAGTTCGACTTCAGAGACCAGGCCCAGGCGCGTCAGCAGGCTCAGCAGGTCGTCCGTGGACAGGCGGCGGGCGCGCTCCAGGTCGACGGTTTTCAACCCGGCATGCTGCATCAGCCACGCGCACACCTGTTCGGTGTGCGGGATCTGCATCTGGCAGGCATCGATAGGCGCTGACGACATAATTTTGAGGTATCTAGTGTTGCGGGAAAGTATGGCTATTTGGAACTACCGAAAGATGCCATTAGTTAGCCACAACCCAAGCGAGAGTAAGCCGGGGTTATCGACTGGAAGTTATAGCGCTAGTTCCTGAGATAGGGGAATAAAATAAACACAATGACCAACAAGGCCGGGACAGAGCCTTAGCAGCTAATAGCCATCACTTCACTAGTTGCAATTAGCCACTTACGCGCTTTCACGCGCAATTAAACGGCACTCCAATAAATTCAACCGGCTTACTTCATGTTCAACGGGTAGCACGCCCAGACTTTCAAGTACGCGCGTCGCGGCCAATACACCAATTTCCAACGCTGGCGGTTTGATGGTGCTGAGGCTCGGCAACAGCATTTCGGCAAACGGATAATCACCAAAACCCAGCACCGCGCAGTCCTGCGGGATCTTCAGCCCGGCACGTTGCCCGGCCAACAGACCACCGGCCGCCAGGTTGTCGTTGGCAAAGAAGATCGCATCCGGCGGCGTGGCATGGCTCATCAGCACTTGCATTGCCTGTTTGCCCGCTTCGAAAGGCGCGCGGTCGGCGTCGGGGGCAAAGACCCAGGGCTGCACGCCCAACTCGGCCAGGGTGGCGGCGAACCCTTCGCCCCGCTCCCTCGCGCTGAAGTCCCCTGTCGCACTGTTCTGCACGAAAGCGATACGCCGATAGCCCTGGCCATGCAGGTAACGCGCGGCGGTGACGCCCACGTCGTAGTGGGAAAAACCGATCTGCAACGGCGCACGCTCGGGCACGTAGTCCCAGGTTTCCACCACCGGTATATCCGCGTCGGCGATCATCTTCTCGGTGCCGACGCTGTGGAAACGACTGGTCAGCACCAGCGCCGCCGGCGACCAACCGAGGAATGCGCGCACCGCGCTTTCTTCTTGCTCGGCGCTGAAATAACTCGACGCCAACAACAGCTGGTACCCGTGCCGACTGAGGGTGTCGCTGAAGCCCTGGATGGTGTTGGCAAAGATCGGCCCCGAGATGTTCGGGATCACCATCGCCACGATGCGCCCGCGCGCCGAGGCCAGCCCGCCAGCCACCAGGTTGGGCACGTAACCCAGCTCGGCCACCACCTCGGCAATCCGTTCACGCCGCTCCGGCGATACCTGCTCCGGCTGGTTGAAGTAGCGCGACACGGTAATGGCCGACACCCCGGCCTGGCGGGCCACGGTGTCCAGGGTGACGCGCCCGGCGCCACGGCGCTTGCGCGGTTTGTCTTCACTCACGGGATGATCCTGTTAAAAACCAAAAAGAATATAGGACTAATTTTTCAGTATTTGACGTTCTAAACCAGACCTACCAATAATGCCGATGTTAGCGCTAACAAAGCGCGCTGTCTGCTACTCGCTCGAGCGAATGCCCAAGACATTTTCACAGGCGCTGGCGGTCGCAAGAACCGCAGCGGTTCAGGGCATTCTTTTGAGCGGACACAGCATGCACACACACGCGCACTTATTACTCCTTGCCGGTTTGACCGCCCTTCCCGTGGCCACGACCTTTGCTGCCGACGAGCCGCAAGCCACCCTCAAAGCGGTGACCGTTACCGCGACCCGCCGCGAAGAATCGCTGCAAAAAGTGCCGGTGGCGGTTTCCGTGCTGGATGGCGAGCAGTTGGAACGCGACAACCGCAACGGCGTGGCGAGTATCGCTCAACAAGTGCCGTCGCTGAACTTCCGCACCGGGGCCTCCAACAAAGACACCTCGTTGTTCGTGCGCGGCGTGGGCACCATTTCCACCTCCCCCGGCGTCGAGCCCACGGTTGCCACGGTGATCGACGGCGTGGTCTACGCCCGCCCCGGGCAGGCAACCCTCGACCTGCTGGACCTTGAACGCATCGAAGTACTGCGCGGCCCGCAGGGCACTTTGTTCGGCAAAAACGCGTCGGCCGGCGTGCTGAATATCACCAGCAAGGCGCCCACCGCCGAGACCCACGGCTATGTCGACCAGTCCGTCTACAGCGGCAACGAAAGCCGCACGCGCTTCGGCATCGGCGGCAGCCTGGTGCCGGAGGTGCTCAAGGGGTCGATCAGCACGCTGTTTGGCAGCTATGACGGCAACGTGGACAACAAGCACAATGGCCAAGAGGTCAACGGTTACAACCACAAAGGCATTCGCGGCAAGCTGGAATTCACGCCCAATGACGATGTGAAGCTGACCCTGATCGCCGACTACATGCAGTCCCACGACGACGCGCCGAACGGCGTGGTCAGCAAGTCCCTGACCCCGGCGTTCGCCAACGCGCTGAGCCCGGTGCGGGCGTCCAGCGACAACCGCGACATCAACACCGATACCCGCAGCCATGTGGAAGACACCAACAAGGGTTTGTCGGCGCAATTGGACTGGCACCTCGGTGACTACACCCTGACGTCGATCACCGCCTGGCGCGGCTGGGACAACACCCAATACCAGGACGGCGACCGTCTCGGCACCGTTACGGCGGCCTTCCCCGGTACCGCCGACAAGGGCGAGCTGGACTTCAACCAGTACTCCCAGGAACTGCGCCTGGCTTCGCCCAAGGGTGAATTTGTGGAATACGTTGGCGGCCTGTTCTACATGCATGGCAAGGACGAAGAGACCTATCAACGCACTCTCACGACCACCACACGCACCGACCGTGGCATCGCCGACTACAGCACCACCAACGACAGCTACGCGGTATTCGGCGAAACCACGCTGAACTTCACCTCACGCTTTCGTGGCATCGCCGGGCTGCGCTACACCCACGATGACCTGAAATACGATCACCGCCGCGTCTCTACCTCAGCCACTACAGTCAGCGGGATCCAGCCGGCCACCTCCAGTTCGGGCTCGGTGGACGAAGACGGTTGGTCCGGTCGCCTGGGTGTGCAATACGACCTGACCGACAGCATCACCACTTACCTCACCTACTCCCGTGGCTACAAAGGCCCGGCGTACAACGTGTTCTTCAATATGCAGCCGCGCGACACCGACGCGCTCAAGCCGGAAACCTCCAATACCTGGGAAGCCGGGATCAAGGCCACGGCGTGGAACAACCGCCTGACCACCAACCTGGCGGTCTTCCACAGCGACTACGACAACTACCAGGCCAACTTTTTCGACACCGTCGCCGGGCAGGTGGTCACCCGCCTGATCAATGCCGGCAGCGTCAGCACCGAAGGCGTCGAGCTGGATTATGCCTTGCAGGCCACCCAGCAACTCAAGCTCTCCGGCGCCCTGGCCTACACCCGTGCGCGCATCGACGAATTCGCCTGCCCGGCGGGTGCGGCCGCCACGTGCAACGTGAACGGCAAGCCGCTGCCCTTCAGCCCGGACTGGAAAAGCTATGTGCGCGCCGACTACAGCATCCCGCTGGATAACGGCCTGGACATCGAACTGGGTACCGACTACAGCTGGCAGAGCGAAGTGCAGTACGACATCAGCCAGAACGTCGACACCCAGCAAGGCGCCTATGGCATCTGGAACGCCAGTGTGGCGCTGGCCGACTACAGCGATGGCTGGCGCGTCGCGTTGCTGGCCAAGAACCTCGCCGACAAGTCTTACTCGCCATTGCTGGCCAGTGGCGGCAACTACATCTACCGCGCCGTGCCCCGTGACGATGAACGTTACTTCGGCGTGCAACTGCGCAAGGATTTCTAAGCATGAGCCGTCAATTGAAGCTCGGCGCCTTTCTGATGGCCACCGGGCACCACGTCGCCGCCTGGCGCCACCCGGACGTGCCGGCACATGCCGGGCTGGACTTCGCCCAATACAAACACCTGGCACGCATAGCCGAAGCAGCGAAGTTCGATGCGCTGTTCGTGGCCGACAGCATCGCCGCGCCTACGGGTGAGATCGCCCGTCACATGGCGCGCTCGGATCATTTCGAACCGCTGACCCTGCTGTCGGCGCTCAGCGCCGTGACCGAGCACATCGGCCTGATCGCCACGGCGACCACCACCTACAACGAGCCCTACCACGTGGCGCGCAAATTCGCCTCGCTGGATCACCTGTCTGGAGGCCGCGCGGGCTGGAATCTGGTGACCTCGGATGCCGCAGCCGAAGCGCAGAACTTTGGCCGTGATGAACACCTCGGCCACGCCGAGCGCTACAGCCGAGCCAGGGAGTTTCATCAGGTGGTGACGGGGTTGTGGGACAGTTGGGAGGACGATGCCTTCGTGCGTGACAAGGCCAGCGGCAATTACTACGACCCGGCAAAGCTGCACGCGCTGGAGCATGTCGGCGAGCATTTTCGCGTCAAAGGCCCGCTGAACGTGGCGCGCTCGCCCCAGGGCCACCCGGTGATCGTGCAGGCCGGCTCCTCGGAAACCGGCCGTGAACTGGCGGCGCAAACCGCCGAGGTGGTGTTTACCGCGCAGACATCGCTGGAAAATGCCCAGGGGTTTTATGCCGACCTCAAGGCGCGCCTGGGGCGGCATGGACGTGAGCCGGATTCGCTGAAAATCATGCCGGGGGTGTTTGTGGTGGTGGGCCAGACCGAAGCCGAGGCCCAGGCGAAATTCGACGAGTTCCAGGACCTGGTCGAGCCGGAAGTCGGCGTGGCCTTGCTGGGGCGCATGCTGGGCAACTTCGACTTGTCTGGTTACCCGTTGGACGGGCCGCTGCCGGCGTTGCCGTTGACTGACAGCGGGCAACGCAGCCGCCAGCAATTGCTCAGTGACCTGGCCCACCGCGAGCAACTGACACTCGCCCAACTGGGCCGGCGGATTGCCGGTGGACGCGGGCATTACAGCCTGATCGGCACGCCCGCACAGATTGCCGATGAGCTGCAGCGCTGGTTCGAAGGTGGCGCCGCCGATGGTTTCAACATTTTAGTGCCGCACCTGCCGGGCGGGCTGGAGGATTTCGCCCGATGGGTGGTGCCCGAGCTGCAGCGGCGCGGCCTATTCCGAACCGAATACACCGGCTCGACCTTGCGTGAGAACCTCGGTTTGGCGCGCCCCGACCATCGCTTCAAAAAGGAGGAGGCATGAAGATTCCGGCACTGTTACTGACCCTGCTGGCCGTCACCCACACCGCTCTGGCGGCCGACCCCGCTACGCTGCGCATCGGCTACCAGAAAGGCTCCATCGCCCTGGTGCTCGCCAAGGAGCATGGCCTGCTGGAAAAGCGCTTCCCACAGACCGCCGTGAAGTGGATCGAATTCCCCGCCGGCCCGCAGATGCTGGAAGCGCTCAACGTGGGCGCACTGGATGTGGGCTCCACCGGCGACATCCCGCCCCTGTTCGCCCAGGCTGCCGGGGCCGACCTGCTCTACATCGGCGCCGAACCGCCCAAGCCCAGCGCAGAAACCATCCTGGTGCGCAACGACAGCCCGCTGCACTCAGTCGCGGATTTGAAGGGCAAGAAGGTTGCGTTCCAGAAGGGCTCCAGTTCCCATAACCTGATCCTGCGCGCCCTGAACAAAGCCGGGCTGAGCTACAAGGATATCCAACCGGTGTACCTGCCGCCCGCAGACGCACGCGCAGCATTCGAGCAAGGCAGCGTGGACGCCTGGGCCATCTGGGAGCCTTACTCGTCCCTGGCCCTGAGCCAAAGCCCCAGCCATGTGCTGGCCAATGGCGAAGGCCTCGGTTTATCAGGACCGGTGTATACCGCCCGGCGTGAGTACGCGAAGACTAACGGAGCATTTGTGCACGACGTGCTCGATGAACTCAGCGCGGCCGAAGCCCTCACCCGCAGCCAGCGTGAGGACAGCCTCAAGGTGCTGACCGAATTCATGGGCCTGCCCGCCGAGGTAATCGCACGCTACATGGACAACCGCCCGCCTTCACCGATCCTGCCGATTGATGAAAAAGTCATCCAGGCACAGCAGGCGACGGCGGACCTGTTCTACCAAAACCGGTTGCTACCCAAGGCTATCGACGTGAAGCAAGCTGCTGCTCTGTAAGAGCCGGCGATGGCAGCGAGTAAACCCACCCTAACCACGATGCGAAGCGAGCCGCTCTTGATCTAGGTTTTGATCTTGATCCTAGGCGCCCCGTCAAACACGCTGGCCGGAATTCGACAGGGATTTGGGGGGTAAACCGGCAGGGATGCCGGTTTAGCCGCCCCGCGCCATGGATGGCGCGTGGCGGCGGCCCCCCAAATACCTGTCGGATTACGGGCACACCGAGCCTAGGCGAGGTGCCGAGTGTTGGGGCAAGAGCGTTTTGCTTACTTTTGCGCTTTTCAAAAGTGAGCCGCCGTAAGGGCGGAACCCATAGCAGCCTTTACCTAAATAACGGATATGTACCTGGTCTGATCCAACATTCTGGTCGGCTGTCAGGCCGCCTTCGCGAGCAAGCCCGCTCCCACATTTGGGTCGCGGGGCAACAGTTTTAGAGTGGTTGGCTGTCAGGCCGCTTTCGCAGGCAAGCCAGCTCCCACATTTGGATCGTGGGGTGGCAGTTAGAGAGCGGTCGGCAGTTAGGCCGCCTTCGCAGGCAAGCCAGCTCCCACATTTGGATCGTGGGGTGGCAGTTAGAGAGCGGTCGGCTGTCAGGCCGCCTTCGCAGGCAAGCCAACTCCCACATTTGGATCGTGGGGTGGCAGTTAGAGAGCGGTCGGCTGTCGGGCCGCTTTCGCAGGCAAGCCAGCTCCCACATTTGGATCGTGGGGTGGCAGTTAGAGAGCGGTCGGCTGTCAGGCCGCTTTCGCAGGCAAGCCAGCTCCCACATTTGGATCGTGGGGTGGCAGTTAGAGAGCGGTTGGCTGTCAGGCCGCTTTCGCAGGCAAGCCAGCTCCCACATTTGGATCTTGGGGTAGCAGTTAGAGAGTGGTCGGCTGTCAGGCCGCTTTCGCAGGCAAGCCAGCTCCCACATTTGGATCGAGGGGCAGCAGTTCGGCCGCCATCGCTGGCAAGCCAGCTCCTACACTTTCAACCAAGCCAGGCTTAAAGCCGTGTGCTTTTTTCGATCAAACACATCGGCGTACCTGCCACCGGCTCACTCATCACCCGCACCTGCACCTCAAACACCTGCCGCATCAACCCGACACTGATCACCTCCCCCGGCGCCCCATCGGCCACCAACTGGCCGCCGTGCATCACCGCCAAGTGATCGGCGTAGCGACAGGCCTGGTTGATATCGTGGAGCACGGTGATCACCGTCTTGCCTTCAGCCGCCAGCTCAGCCATCAGGTCGAGCAATTCGACCTGATGGCTGATGTCGAGATAAGTGGTAGGTTCGTCGAGCAGCACCACCGGCGCGTTCTGCGCCAACACCATGGCCAGCCAGGCCCGTTGACGCTGGCCGCCGGACAGGTCCGCCAGGGCGCGGTCGGCCAGAGTGTCCAGTTCCAAACGTTGCATGGCCTGGGTGACATGGGATTGATCGTTGCCGCTCAGGCGTCCCCATAGCGAGTTGTGCGGGCTGCGGCCATAGGCAACCAACTGGCGCACGCTGACGCCTTCCGGCACCGGCAACACCTGGGGCAAGAACGCGATCTGACGCGCCAATTGGCGGGCGGACAGGCTCGCGTAGGCCTGGCCATCCAGGGTCAATTCACCCTGGGTCGGCTTGAGAATGCGGGCGAAGGCCTTGAGCAAGGTGGATTTGCCGCAGCCATTGGGACCGATCAGGGCGGTGACCTTTCCGGCGGGGGGTGCAAAGGACAACCCCTGTACGATACGCGTGGTGCCGTAGCCGATATCCAGCTCGCGTGCTTGAAGAATACTCATGTCATCAGCCCTTGAACCGTGCCAGCAACCAAAGAAAATACGGCGCACCGATCACTGCGGTGAGCACCCCGGCGGGGATTTCACTGGGCGCGATCAACGTACGCCCCAGCGTATCGGCCAGCACCAACAACAGCGCGCCAATCAGCATCGCGGCCGGCAGCAGGCACTGGTGATGCCCACCGACCAACCGGCGCGCCATGTGCGGCGCCACCAGGCCGATAAAACCAATCGGCCCGATCACGCCCACGCCCAGGCTGGTCAACACCACCGCGCACGCCATTGCCAGCCAGCGCGTGCGGCCCAGGACCGTGCCGAGACTGTGGGCGGCTTCATCGCCGAGGGCGATCAGGTTCAGCGGCTTGGCCAGGCACAGGCCCAGGGGGATCAGCACCAGGAACGGCAGCACCAGCGCCACATGGTGCCAGTTGCGGCTCCACAGGCTGCCGGTCAGCGCGAGCAAGGCGGTGTTGATATCCAGCGGGTGGGACAGGATCAGGAATTCGGTGACACTGGACAGGGTCACCGCAATCGCCACGCCGGACAGCGCAAAGCGCACCCCGGAAAAACTCACCCCGGTGTTGTACAGCGCCAGCAGCAACGCGCCACCGGCACCGCCCAGGCAGGCCACCAGCGGCAGCCAGGCAATCGGCAAATGCGGCCAGCCGATGATCGCGACGGTCAGTGCCAACCCGGCGCCCTGGGTCACACCGAGTATCTCCGGCGAGGCCAACGGGTTGCGGATCACGCCCTGCACAATCGCGCCGGCAAGGCCGAAGGCGCAACCGGCCAGGATCGCGATCAGGCTACGTGGCAGGCGGTGGTTCCACACTTCGAAATCGAGGGCGTCGTGGGCCAGCAGGCGCTCCAAAACAGTATGCGGCGTGAGCCACAAGGTACCGGCGCTGAGGCTGACCAGGGTGGCCAGCAGCAACAGGCCGAGCAGCAGCCAGAGGCGCAGTCGTGGGCGGATCATAGGGCGCGCCTGGCAAGAAAGAGGAAGAACGGTGCGCCGATCAGGGCAGTGACCACGCCGGCCGGGGTCTCCACCGGAAACGCCACGGCGCGGCTGAGCAGGTCGGCGCCCAGTACGATCACAGCGCCCAATGCCGCGCTCAGCGGGATCAGCCAGCGGTAGTCATTGCCGAGGAACTGGCGAAGGATATTCGGTGCGATCAGCCCGACAAACCCGATCGGCCCCACCGCACACACGCTCGCCCCCACCAGCAGCAAGCTGGCGATAAACACCTGCAGGCGCAGGCTGGCGATGCCCACGCCCAGCGAGCGGGCGGCGTCCTCACCGAGGTTGATCAGGTTCAGCCGCGGTGCACACCAAAGGGCCCACAGCCCGCCGATCAAGGTACATGGCCACAGCAATTGCACTTGCGCGGCGCCGACATTCGCCAGGGAACCGGCCAGCCAGTTGAGCACGCTTTGCGCCTGGGCCTCGACCAGGATCACCGTGAGCCGGGTCAAGGCCGCGCACAATGCCGCCACGGCCACGCCGGCCAATACCAGGCGGCCTTGGGCGGTGGTCGGCGACCACGCGCCGCCGAGGCTGAATACTGTGACCCAGGCCAGCGCGCCACCCAGGCAGGTCATCAACAACGCACCGCCCGCGAAGGGTGGCGCGACCAACCCAGTGGAAAACAACGCCAACCCCAGCGCCGCCCCCGCCGTCACACCAAACAAGGAGGGTGAAGCCAGCCGGTTGCGGGTAATGCCCTGCATCAACGCGCCGGCCAGGCCCAGGCACGCACCGACCAACGCCGCGCACACGGCACGCGGCACCCGCAACTGAGCGACGATATACGCCATGTTGCCGCCCACGCTGCCCTGATGCACCAGGCCATTCCATGCGTCCGTCGCGGTAAGCGTGAACGGCGACCAGCTGTACAGCGAACACCAGAACAACCCAGCGCCCAACAGCAGGATGCCAATGGCAGCGAAACTGCGTTGCACGGTTATTGGCTCAATACGGCTTTGCCGCCCTTGAGAATCGCCAGCGCGTCTTCGGCGATCTGCTCCGACGCCAGCACGCCACGGTTGCGCGCCCAACTGTCGCCGTCCACTTCGGCTACGTGCTTATTGCGCACCGCACCGAGTACTTGCCACAGCGGCTGCTTGCTCCAGCTGTCGACAATGCTGGGGCGACGGTAGTGCCCGACCAGCAACCAGCCAGGGTCGAGGGCCAGCAGTTGCTCCAGGCTGACGAACTCGGTGGGCGCGGCGTTGGCGCGCACCGATGGAACCTTCAGGCCGATGGCTTCAAGCACGCTGCCGGCATAGGAGTCCGGACCGTGCACGGAGAAGCTGTCCTCACGCGCCACCCCGAACAACACACTGGCGCCGGCGGGTATCTGTTGCGCAATGGCCTTGAGGTTTTCACGGTTCTGCTGGATGCGTGCTTGCATCTGCGCGCTCTTGCCAAGGGCTTTGCCGATCAGCTCGGCGGATTTCAGGCTGCCCTGGTAATCCTCGCCACGCGAGGGCAGCAACAGCGTCGGCGCGATACTCGCCAGGTCGCTGTACAAGGCCTGGTGGCGGTTGAGGTCGGCCACGATCAGGTCCGGCTTGAGCCGGGCGATTTCCTCGATGCTCGGCTGCGAGCGCAGGCCCACGGACGTCCACTGACCGATGGCCTGGCGCACACGGGGCAGTACACGGTTGGCATCGCCATCATCGGCAGCGCCGACCGGCGTTACGTCAACGGCGGCCAGGCTGTCGAGGAAGGAAAACTCCAGCACCACCACACGCTTGGGCGCATCCGGCAGATGCACCGCGTGCTGGCCGTCGTTGAGGTCGATGGGGGCGGCGCTCAGCAGGCTTGAAGACAACGCCAACACGCAGGCGGCAAGGGTGGGGATGGAGCGCAGCATTCGCATGAAAAGGACCTCGGCGTTAAAACACCCCAGCTAGACAGGCTGGGGAAAACGGCGGGTACTATTCCATATCGAGGCGGCGTGATCAAAAAACATTCTCATTTATACCCCGCTCGACGATGTGGATGCAGGCTTGCCCCGCGCTCGGCTGCGCAGCAGCCCCAACAAGAACACCGCATCGTCTCAGGTGGAACGCGGTGCCAGGTTTTCGGGCGGCTTCGTCACCCGGCGCGGGGCAAGCCCACTCACTACAGAAGCAGGCCCACACCGAAAGCCCAGTGTTAGAAGTCGACAGTGGCCGACAGCAGGTAGGTGCGCGGCGTCGACAAGGTCAGCCCCGGCTCACTGTCATCCGACGCGCCGGCCGAGCTCCAATAGCGTTTATCCGCGACGTTTTCCACATTCGCGCGCAGGGTGATGTGTTTATCGTCCACCTTGAACGCATAGCGCGCACCAACGTCGAGGCGGTTCCAGGCGTCGATTTCCTTGACGTTGGACTGGTCCAGGTACTGCGAACTGGAATACAGGCCACGGCTGGTCAACGTCAGGCCTTCGAGGCCCGGCACGTCCCATTCCGCGCCGAGGTTGACGTTGTACTTGGGCGTTGCCGGGGCGCGGTTGCCATCGAAGGTACCGTTGGTGGTGTTGGTCAGTTCACTGTCGATGTACATCACCCCGCCCAGCAGTCTGAAACCTTTGAGCGGCTCGCCGAACACACTCAGCTCCGCACCGGTGTTTTCACGCTTGCCGTTGGGACCAAAGAGCCGCGTGGTGGCGTTGGTTTCATAGGCCGGCTGCTTGATGCGGAACACGGCGGCGGTCACAGCGAATGCGCCGGCGTCGTACTTGGCGCCCACTTCCACCTGGCGACTGATGAACGGCGGGAAGATTTCGTCTTCGTTTCTTGAGGTAGAGGGCGCGATCTTGCCCTGGCTCAGGCCTTCCATGTAGTTGGCGTACAGCGACAGCTTGTCGGTGGCCTTGAACAGAATGCCACCCGACGGCGAGACCTTTTCTTCATCGTAGGCGGTGCTGCCTTTGATGCCGTCGCTCCAGTCATCCACCTTCACGCGCTGCCAGCGCGCACCGAGGGTGAGCAGCAGGCGGTCGTCCAAAAAGCCCAGGGTGTCGGACAAGGCCACGCCGCTGAACTTGTTTTCGGTGTAGACCTTGGCGTCCTGGCGGGTAGCGGTGGACGGCGTCGGCGTTTGCACCGGGTTATAGAGATTGCTCGGCGCCGCCCCATAGCGTGCGCCACCGTTGGTGAAGTCCATATCGAAGTAGCTGGCGGCGAGGTTGACCTCATGGCTCACCGGCCCGGTATGGAACCAGTTGCGCACACCGGCCGTGTAGGTGCGCACGTTTTCATCACGGGTAAAATCCCGTGGCTGCACGCTGAAGTCACCCGCCGCGTTGGTCACGGACACCGCGTGACGCAGGAAATCATGGTTGCTTTTACGCGCGCCCACACCGCCGTAGAGCATCACGTTATCGCTGAGATCGTACTCACCGTTGAACGTCCCGAACGTGTCATTGGTGCTGGCCTTGCTCCAGGACTGCGCGTAATTGCGACGCACGTCGTTGGCACTCGGCACCGGGGCCGCCGCCGCGACTTGCACACGCTCCTGCGGGGCATCGGTGTCGCGCTCGGTGTGGCCGATATCGGTGGAAAGACGCAGACGCTCGCCGCGAAAATCCAGGCCCAGCACGGCCATTTCGCGATCAACGCTCTGATGGTCCCACTCGGTATCGCCGGACTGCTTCACGCCGTTGAAACGAATGCCGAACTGGTTGTCCTCGCCAAAGCGTCGGCCGATGTCGACCGCGCCGCCCGCCTGGCTGTCGGAGGCCCAGTTGCCGGTAAACGAGTTGATGTCCTTGTCGGTGGCGCGCTTGGGCACCACGTTGATCCCACCGCCCACGCTGCCGCGCGGAGAGATGCCGTTGATCAACTGGCTCGGGCCTTTGAGGATGTCGACGCGGTCGGCCATTTCCATGTCGATGGTGTAGGTCGGCAGCACGCCGTACAGGCCGTTGTAGGCCACGTCACTGTTGAACAGGCTGAACCCGCGAATGGTGAACTGCTCGTAACGCCCGCCGGCCGGGTTGGTGGCCCGCACCGAAGGGTCGCTGGCGATCAAGTCGCCCAGGGTGCGCGCCTGTTGGTTCTTCACCGCATCGGCGGTGTAGGTGGTGATGCTGAACGGGGTCTCCATGAAGTCCCGCGTGCCCAGCATGCCCTGGGCCGTGCGGCGTGCAACCTGGCCGCCGGCATAGGTGTCGCCGTCATACAGGCCGGTGGTGCCGAGGATCGAGGTGGGCGCCAATTCCAGGCTGCTGCCCTCCGGCGCCGGTATCAGCCTGTAGCCCTGCTCACCCATTGGCTGCAATTGCAGGCCGGAGCCCTGCAGCAAGCGGGCAAAGCCCTCCTCTACCGCATATTCGCCAGACAACCCGCTGCTGGTTCGACCACTGACCAGCGCCGGGTCTACCGACAGGTTGACCCCCGACAGCCCGGCAAAACGCGTCAACGCCGCACTCAGGCTGCCGGCCGGTACCTGGTAGCTGCGGCGGGTGGCGGTATCTTCGCCGTAGCTGACAGTGGCGAATAACGGGCTGGCGCTGAGGCTCAGCATCAGGCTCAGTTTCAGCAACGGGCGCAAGCGCAAGGGTCGGACTGCGGGCATTGGAGGAAGCTCTCGATGATGTTCACTTACCTGGAATGACAGGCGAAGTGAAAAAAGGGGACAGCTGCCGCCGACATTTTTTTAAAAGCTTCAGTACGCAGACTCAGGATCCCAGCCAGCCGGCAGGTTCATGAACATTGCTTTAAGAAGGAACTCTGCGACGCCCCACAAGGTCGGGTGATGTACGCACTTTCCTTTTAACTGCACGGCTGGGTCGGATGAAACAGATATCCTTGATGGGCACCGAGCCTGCTGGTCATACCCGGCAGGCTTCGCAGGCACGCCGTTCAGGACCACGGGTTTCGAACAAAGGCGAACTGGACCTGCACGCGTTTGAGTCCTGCCGGAACACCGAATCCGGCGCAGTGTTTATCGTCGCCTCAGGCTTGTCCGCACAGTCGTTCCCCGTCGAGAAATTCGCGCACGTGCCAATGATCACGATGAACGGCGCTATCTCGATGTTCTTGGACACTGACGTTAAGCCGTATTTCTACGCCTGTACGGACAGAAGCTTTTCCGAGCAGCAACCGGCGTTATTCAAACACGCCATGGCTGTCAGCCAACGAGTCGCGCTCTGGGAGGATCACGCACGGTCTTCACAGGCTCGCCCGACCGGGCGGCTATACCCGTTAACCAAAGCCAAGAGACCCTCCTGGCTGGAGTCGGTGCTGGGCAAACACAGCGTCTTGGTCGTCAACCACCCCCTGCTGCCGAGTCGTGAAAGACCGCTGGGGTTTAGCAAAGACATGAGCGAGGGCTTCTTCGACGCCCGAACCGTGGCCTACCTGGCCCTACAGCTGGCGTATCACGTTGGATTCACTCAGGTCTTCCTGGTGGGCGTTGATCTGGACCAGAACGCCGGCAGGTTCTACGAAAACCGCGACAGCACAAACTCTCCCTGCGGCCTCGATCATCATTACTTCACACGCATATTGCCGTCGTTTGAGCTGATGTCCGCAAAGGTCATGGGCAACGACTTCATGGTCTACAACTTGTCTGACACCTCAAAAATCCCGGACAGTGTCGTCCCGCATGTCACCCTCGCGGACGTTGAGGCCATGCTCACTTAGGGTGGTGAACGCCAGAAACGAGAAAGGGGACCAACTACCTAGGTAATTGGTCCCCTTTCGGAATAATGGTCGGGACGGAGTGATTCGAACACTCGACCCCTAGCACCCCATGCTAGTGCGCTACCGGACTGCGCTACGCCCCGACTAGGCGTGTTACTGGGTTCGCTTCTTGACGAAGCGATCCGGAATATACCGCAAGCTTTTGAAATGTGGAAGTATTTTAAAAGCCGGAATTACTTTTTCAACACCACCAGCACATCTTCGAGTTCGGAGATCATCTGGCGGATCAGTTGCTTGTATTGGGTGGTGTCGTCTTTGGCTTCATCACCGGACATGCGCTGACGCGCGCCGCTGATGGTGAACCCCTGGTCGTACAGCAACGCGCGGATCTGTCGGATCATCAGCACATCCTGGCGCTGATAATACCGACGGTTCCCAGTGCGTTTGACGGGGTTGAGTTGAGGAAACTCCTGCTCCCAATAGCGCAGCACGTGCGGTTTTACCGCACAGAGCTCGCTGACTTCACCAATGGTGAAGTAGCGTTTGCCTGGGATGACGGGTAGCTCGTCGTTATGACTTGGTTCCAGCATAAGCCTCAACTCGGGCCTTCAACTTCTGCCCTGGACGAAAGGTGACCACACGGCGAGCCGTGATCGGGATTTCTTCTCCCGTTTTTGGATTGCGGCCAGGCCGCTGGCGTTTGTCCCGCAGGTCAAAATTGCCGAAGCCGGACAATTTGACCTGTTCGTTGTCTTCCAGAGCGTGTCTGATCTCTTCAAAAAACAGCTCGACCAATTCCTTGGCCTCGCGCTTGTTCAGACCCAACTCTTCGTACAGACGTTCCGCCATCTCAGCTTTCGTCAAAGCCCCCATACGTCACTTCCTTAACGTGGCGTTCAACCTTTGTTCGAGCGAGGTGAGGATATTTTGTGTCGTGGTATTCACCTCATCGTCATTAAGAGTGCGCGATGGATGCTGCCAGGTCAAGCCAACTGCAAGGCTTTTTCTATGCGGATCAATACCTTTACCCTGATAGACGTCAAATAGCCTGAGGTCTGTCAGCCATTCCCCTGCATTTTCACGGATTACATCCAGAACAGCAGTGGCGGCCACTTCGCGGTCGGCAATCAACGCCAGGTCACGACGCACTTCAGGGAAGCGTGACAACTCGCTGAATTTAGGCATTTTGCCCGAAGCGACTTCAGCCAGGACCAGTTCGAACACGAACACCGCACGGTCGAGACCGAGGGTTTTCGACAATTCAGGGTGAATGGCACCGACGAAGCCCACCAAACGGCCTTCGCGCTCGATGCGTGCCGTCTGACCCGGGTGCAACGCCGGGTGGCTGCCAGCGACGAAGGTGAAGGCGTCCAGCGCACCGGCAAAGCCCAGCACAGCTTCCACGTCAGCCTTGACGTCGAAGAAGTCCACGGCATCGCGGCCCTGCGCCCAGCCTTCCGGCAGGCGGCTGCCGCACACCACACCAGCCAGCATTGGCTCTTGCTTCAGGCCGTCGAGTTGGCCGACGAAACGCAGGCCGCTCTCGAACATGCGCACGCGGTCTTGTTGGCGGTTCAGGTTGTGGGAAAGCGCTTTCACCAGGCCAGGCCACAGTGACGAACGCATGGCCGCCATGTCGTTGGAGATCGGGTTGGCCAACAGCAGCGGTTCGACGCCTGGGTTGAACAGCTCGAACTGCTTGGGATCGATGAAGCTGTAGGTCACCGCTTCCTGGTAGCCACGGGCAACCAGCAGGCGACGCAGTTCAGGCAAGTGCGCACGCGCCTCAGCCTTGGGTTGCGGCGCCAGACGCGCTTGCGGGTAACGAACCGGCAGACGGTTGTAACCGTAGAGACGAGCCAGTTCTTCGATCAGGTCAACTTCCAGGCTGATATCGAAGCGGTGGCTTGGCACTTCAACGGTCCACTGCCCTTCCCCGCCAGCGGAAATACCCAGGCCGAGGGCGGACAACAGTTGTTCGATTTCAGCCGGCTCGATCACCAGGCCGAGCATCTGCTCGACACTTTTGGCGCGCAGGGTGATCGGCGCAACCGACGGCAGGTACTGCTCGTTGACGGTTTCGGTGATCGGACCCGCTTCGCCACCGGTGATTTCCAGCAGCAGGCCAGTGGCGCGCTCCATGGCTTCACGCGCCAGCTTCCAGTCCACGCCGCGCTCATAGCGGTGCGATGCGTCGGTGTGCAGGCCGTAGGAACGGGCTTTGCCGGCGATGGCGATCTGGTCGAAGAATGCACTTTCAAGGAACAGGTCACGGGTGGTCTCGGACACACCGCTGTGCTCGCCACCCATTACGCCGGCAATCGCCAGGGCGCGGGAGTGGTCGGCGATGACCAGGGTGTCGGCACGCAGGCTGACTTCCTGACCATCAAGCAACACCAGTTTCTCGCCTTCTTCGGCCATGCGTACGCGGATGCCGCCGTTGATTTCGGCAAGGTCGAACGCGTGCAGCGGCTGACCCAGTTCCAGCATCACGTAGTTGGTGATGTCGACGGCAGCGTCGATGCTGCGTACGTCGGCGCGGCGCAGGCGTTCAACCATCCACAGGGGGGTTGGCTTGGACAGGTCGACGTTGCGGATCACACGGCCCAGGTAACGCGGGCAGGCGTTTGGCGCCAGCACGTCAATCGGGCGTACTTCGTCGTGCACAGCCGGGACGGCGGCAACCACTGGACGGGTGACTGGGGCGTTGTACAGCGCGCCCACTTCACGCGCCAGGCCAGCCAGGGACAGGCAGTCGCCGCGGTTTGGGGTCAGGTCGACCTCGATGCTGGCGTCTTCCAGTTCAAGGTAAACGCGGATGTCCTGGCCCACTGGCGCGTCGGCCGGCAGCTCCATCAGGCCATCATTGCCCTCGCCGACCTGCAGCTCCGCCTGGGAGCACAGCATGCCGTTGGACTCAACGCCACGCAGCTTGGCCTTCTTGATTTTGAAGTCGCCCGGCAGCTCGGCACCGATCATGGCGAATGGGATCTTCAGGCCCGGGCGCACATTGGGCGCTCCGCACACGACCTGGAAGGTTTCCGTGCCATTGCTGACCTGGCAAACACGCAACTTGTCGGCATCGGGGTGCTGCTCGGTGCTCAGCACCTCGCCCACCACCACGCCACTGAATACACCGGCGGCCGGGGTAACGCTATCGACCTCAAGACCGGCCATCGACAGACGCGCAACCAGCGCGTCGCGATCTACCTGCGGGCTTACCCAGCCACGTAGCCATTGTTCACTGAATTTCATCCTGCTCTCCTAAAGATTCGTTACGACTAGCGAAATTGCGCGAGAAACCGCAAGTCGTTGTCGAAGAACAGACGCAAGTCGTTCACGCCGTAACGCAGCATGGCCAGACGCTCAACGCCCATGCCGAAGGCAAAGCCCGAGAACTCTTCCGGATCGATGCCGGACATGCGCAGCACGTTAGGGTGAACCATGCCGCAGCCCATCACTTCCAGCCAGCCGGTCTGTTTGCAGACGCGGCAGCCTTTACCGCTGCACATCACGCATTCCATGTCGACTTCAGCGGATGGCTCGGTGAACGGGAAGAACGATGGACGGAAACGCACCGCCAGTTCCTTCTCGAAGAACACCCGCAGGAATTCTTCGATGGTGCCCTTGAGGTCGGCGAAGTTGATGTCGCGATCAACCAGCAGGCCTTCGACCTGGTGGAACATCGGCGAGTGGGTAATATCGGAGTCGCTACGGTACACACGGCCTGGGCAGACGATGCGGATCGGCGGCTTGTTCGCTTCCATGGTGCGGACCTGTACCGGCGAGGTATGGGTGCGCAGCAGCATGTTCGCATTGAAATAGAAGGTGTCGTGCATCGACCGGGCCGGGTGATGGCCTGGGATGTTGAGCGCCTCGAAGTTGTGGTAGTCGTCTTCGACCTCAGGGCCTTCGGCGATGCCGTAGCCGATGTGGGTGAAGAACTGCTCGATACGTTCCAGAGTCCGGGTGATCGGATGCAGACCGCCCGAGGCCTGGCCACGGCCAGGCAAGGTGACGTCAATGGACTCGGCGGCGAGTTTGGCCGCAAGATCGGCCTCCTCGAGCGACGCCTTGCGCGCATTGAGCACCTCTGTAACACGCTCCTTGGCGACGTTGATCAGCGCACCGACTTGCGGACGCTCTTCAGCCGGCAAATTCCCCAGGGTCTTCATCACCTGAGTCAATTCACCTTTTTTGCCAAGGTAGTGAACCCGGATTTGCTCCAGGGCATTTACATCTTCAGCGCTTTGCACAGCCTCAAGGGCTTGAGCGACGAGCGCGTCCAGGTTTTCCATGTACAGACTCCAGATACAAAATAGGGGAAGAGCTTGAAGGCTCTTCCCCTATTTATGACGTTTAACACCTTGGGCTACAGCGTAACCCAGGGTGACTGTCGGGGGTACTTAAGCCAAGGTGGCTTTAGCTTTCTCGACAATCGCAGCAAACGCCGCTTTTTCGTTCACTGCCAGATCAGCCAGAACCTTACGGTCGATCTCGATGGACGCTTTTTTCAGGCCAGCGATGAAACGGCTGTAGGACAGACCGTTAACACGTGCACCAGCGTTGATACGAGCGATCCACAGAGCGCGGAACTGACGTTTTTTCTGACGACGGTCACGGTAGGCGTATTGGCCTGCCTTGATTACCGCTTGCTTGGCAACACGGAATACGCGTGAACGCGCGCCGTAGTAGCCTTTAGCAAGTTTCAGAATTTTTTTGTGACGTTTACGGGCAATGACGCCACGCTTTACACGAGCCATGAGTTACTTCCTCTATTCTTGATCCAAAAATTAACGAAGGCGCAGCATGCGCTCGACTTTTGCCACGTCAGACGGATGCAGCAAGCTGCTACCGCGCAGTTGACGCTTACGCTTGGTCGACATTTTGGTCAGGATGTGGCTCTTGAAAGCGTGCTTGTGCTTGATACCGTTAGCAGTTTTCAGAAACCGCTTAGCAGCACCACTTTTAGTCTTCATCTTTGGCATGTTCGGATACTCCGCATTCAGTTGATAAACATAATCAGAAGGCCTGCCGTGCCCTGTTGATTACTTCTTCTTTTTCGGGGCGATGACCATGATCAGCTGGCGTCCTTCCATCTTAGGATGCTGTTCGACGGAACCGTACTCGAGCAGGTCAGCTTCAACCCGCTTGAGGAGTTCCATCCCCAGCTCCTGGTGGGCCATCTCACGGCCGCGGAATCGCAAGGATACCTTGGCCCTGTCCCCATCACTCAGGAAACGTACCAGGTTGCGCAGTTTTACCTGGTAATCCCCTTCCTCCGTCCCTGGACGAAACTTGATTTCTTTTACTTGAATCTGCTTCTGGTTCTTCTTCGCCGCAGCAATCTGCTTCTTCTTTTCGAAGATCGACTTGCCGTAGTCCATCACCCGGCAAACAGGCGGGACTGCGTCGGCGGAGATTTCCACCAGGTCCAATTTGGACTCTTCAGCGATACGAAGCGCTTCATCAATCGAGACGATGCCAATCTGCTCGCCGTCAGCGCCAATTAACCGAACCTCGCGTGCCGAGATATTCTCGTTGATCGGGGCTTTCGGTGCAGCTCGTTTATCTTGTCTCATTTCACGCTTAATAATAATTACTCCGAATCTGGGCGACCACGCCGGGAAACCGCTTGCGCGAGGAACTCAGCGAACTGGGCGACGGGCATCGAGCCCAGGTCAGCACCTTCACGAGTACGCACAGCGACAGTCTGCATCTCGACTTCCCGATCTCCGATAACCAAAAGATAGGGAACCTTGAGCAAAGTATGCTCGCGGATTTTAAAGCCGATCTTTTCATTTCTCAAGTCGGACTTGGCACGAAATCCGCTTTCGTTGAGTGTTTTTTCAACTTCAGCGGCAAAATCTGCCTGTTTATCAGTGATATTCATGATCACTGCCTGGGTCGGAGCCAGCCACGCAGGGAATGCACCCTCGTAGTGCTCGATCAGGATCCCGACGAACCGTTCGAACGAGCCGAGGATCGCCCGGTGCAGCATAACCGGGTGTTTACGGCTGTTGTCTTCGGAGACGTATTCGGCTCCCAGACGGATCGGCAGGTTAAAATCGAGCTGCAGGGTACCACACTGCCAGACGCGGCCAAGGCAATCTTTCAACGAGAACTCGATCTTCGGACCGTAGAACGCGCCCTCACCCGGTTGCAGGTCGTACGCAAGCCCCGCACTGTCCAGCGCTGCAGCCAGTGCAGCTTCGGCGCGGTCCCACAGCTCGTCGGAGCCGACGCGTTTTTCCGGACGAGTGGACAGTTTCATTTCGACTTCGGTAAAGCCGAAATCGCGGTAAACATCCATGGTCAGCTTGATGAACGCGGCGGATTCAGCCTGCATCTGCTCTTCGGTGCAGAAGATGTGGGCGTCGTCCTGGGTGAAGCCACGCACGCGCATGATGCCGTGCAGCGCACCCGATGGTTCGTTACGGTGACAGGCACCGAACTCGGCCAGGCGCATTGGCAACTCGCGGTAGCTCTTCAGGCCTTGGTTGAACACCTGCACGTGGCATGGGCAGTTCATCGGCTTGATGGCGTAGTCGCGGTTTTCCGACTGGGTGGTGAACATGTTGTCGGCGTAGTTGGCCCAGTGCCCGGATTTCTCCCACAGGCTGCGGTCAACGACCTGAGGCGTCTTTATCTCCAGGTAGCCGTTTTCGCGCTGAACCTTGCGCATGTACTGCTCGAGCACTTGGTACAGGGTCCAGCCGTTCGGGTGCCAGAACACCATGCCCGGTGCTTCTTCCTGGAGATGGAACAGGTTCAGGCGCTTGCCGATCTTGCGGTGGTCGCGTTTTTCAGCTTCTTCGATACGCTGGATGTAGGCCGCCAGCTGCTTCTTGTCAGCCCACGCAGTGCCGTAGATTCGCTGCAGTTGCTCGTTTTTCGCATCGCCACGCCAGTAGGCACCGGACAGCTTGGTCAGCTTGAACGATTTGAGGAAGCGCGTGTTCGGCACGTGCGGGCCACGGCACATGTCGACGTATTCTTCGTGGTAGTACAGGCCCATGGCCTGCTCGTCCGGCATGTCTTCCACCAGGCGCAGCTTGTAGTCTTCGCCACGGGCGGTGAACACGTCGATCACTTCGGCGCGCGGCGTGACTTTCTTGATCACGTCGTAATCTTTTTCGATCAGCGCGTGCATGCGCTGCTCAATGGCAGCCAGGTCGTCCGGGGTAAAAGGACGCTCGTAGGCGATGTCGTAATAGAAGCCTTCTTCAATGACCGGGCCGATTACCATCTTCGCGGTGGGGTACAGCTGCTTGACCGCATGGCCAATCAGGTGCGCGCAAGAGTGGCGAATGATCTCCAGCCCCTCTTGATCCTTGGGCGTGATGATTTGCAGGCTGGCGTCGCTGGTGATCAGGTCGCTGGCGTCGACGAGCTTGCCGTCGACCTTGCCGGCCACGGTGGCCTTGGCCAGGCCTGCACCAATGGATGCGGCGACCTCGGCTACGGAAACCGAATGATCGAATGAACGTTGACTGCCGTCGGGAAGAGTAATAGTTGGCATGGCGCCTCCTCTCCTAGTGGTGACCCCTACCAAAGGTCACGTGGGTTGGGATGAGCCAGTACAAGATCCAACACCAGGCCGTTCAGTGATGAACGCCTGCCTTACAGCGGCAGGAGCCTTTCGGCCAACCGATAATCGAACCAGAGTGACTGGAGTGAGCTAAAAAGAACCTGGCAAGGCGGCAATTGGCACGCCTGGAGATAGCCAAGCGCAAGATGCTAGCACAGATGAACGGTCATCGCGGCGCTGCTATCTTGCGTAACGACAAAATCCGGCCTTTATAGCTGCAAAAGTGAACTTGAGCTGTACGCAATGCCTCAAACCCACTGAGAATCGCCGTTCGTCCTCGACCCAAAGGAGCATCCTCATGATGCGTTTTACCTCTACCCTCGCTCTCGCCGCTTCCCTGACCCTCCTTTCCCTCGGCGCCCAGGCAGCAGCCCCGTCGAACTGGCCAGCCGGTGCTCGCGACAGCTTCGTCAGCGATTGCAGCGCAGCTGCCAGCCAGAACGTAGACGTCAAAACTGCCAAAGCCCACTGCGAATGTGGCGCCGACAAGATCAACGCTGAATTGAGCACCGCCGAAATCAAAGAGCTCATGACCAACCAGAACGCCAGCCCGGAGCTTAAAAACAAAGCTGTCGCGGCTATTTCGTCCTGCAAAGTCGTGAAGAAAAAGTAAGATCTGCCACTGATCACACGGCTTTTTCACGGGTAAAACAGCCCGAAAACTGCCATTTCTCACAAATTACGCAGCTTTTACGGCTTTTTTTACCAGTTGATATTTCGAGCCAAAGCCCCGTAGATCGGGGCTTCCAGCCGAAAACGGTACTAAACGCAACGCTATTGATTAGCAAACAATGCCTTGGGGGGGCTCCCAAGCCGAACATTTCGACTATGATAGCCCGGTGTGCCCAGTTGGCCTGAGCAGCACAGCACTACTGAAAATATATGTTTCTTGGAGATACACCATGTCTAATCGCCAAACCGGCACCGTTAAATGGTTCAACGATGAAAAAGGCTTCGGCTTCATCACTCCTCAAGGTGGCGGTGACGACCTGTTCGTACACTTCAAAGCTATCGAAAGTGACGGTTTCAAAAGCCTGAAAGAAGGCCAGACCGTTTCCTTCGTGGCTGAGAAAGGCCAAAAGGGTATGCAAGCTGCACAGGTTCGCGGCGAGTAATTCTCCGCTGAGCTAAAAAAACCCCGTCCATGTGACGGGGTTTTTTATGGGCACTGCAAAAGCCTTGAATGACTTAGCCGCAGTTGACCCGCGTGATCACCAGGTTGTCATCGGTGTTCAGGTTCAGGCGGTCGGAGCGGTATTCCAGGGTAATCATGTCGTTGGGCTTGAGGATGCGTGCGTTCTGCGCACCGGCACGGGTGCGTGCCTGCTCCAGCAACTGGGGCGAAGCTTTCTGGCCGATCGTGAATTCGGCGGCCTTCGACTCACAGCGGCTATGACCGGCATCGGCCACGGCGGCGTCTTTGGCTGGCTCAGAGGCACCCGGGGTGCTGCAACCCGCCAACGCGAGTGCTGCCAACAAAGTACCGAATGATGCGAGCTTCCAAGGCATGAAGCCTCCTATGATAAAAAATGGACAGAGATCGTGCGACAGCGATTGGGCGGATTGGTTTCAAGACGTAAACCGCCGCTTGGCAAGTCTGCCTGACTCTCGGCAGGCATTCGCCCGGTCAATCGTGACCAGATATGAATGTATTCAGTAGATGTCGATGTAGTCGAACGCCGGCTTCGGCCAGTTTTCCTTCAGCGCATTGAAAATCTGCGTCACCCAGACTTCGTCGCTGGCGGCCACATTGCCTACGTACCCGGACCCCTTGGCCCAGGTCTCCAGGCGAAACAGCAGCCCGTCGATGTCCACGCCACCCACGACCCTCCCTGAGGAGATGTAGGCGATCCCGGCCTTGGTCACCCGCAGTTGGGCATGTTCGTCGTCACTGGCACTGGCGAGAAGCTGGCGCACATTCGCCAGCGTCAGGTTCTCGGGGTTGTTCAAGTCGATCTGCACGTGGTGTTCCCCGGCAATTAAACAGGCGGACAGTGTCGCACAGCGCCGCCGTCATTCCGAATCGCCTCATGCCTAAGTATCAGTGCCAAACCCGATACAAAATGGTTAACTGGGCTGGTAAGAACCGCGTTCCAGCGCATTGCCCAGTACTTCCAGCCCCGTGAGACAGTCATGACCACCGTAACGCTCCAAGCCGACATCAAAGCCAAGTGGCCCCAAGGACAGAGCTCCTACAGCCCTGGAAGCCCAGAGGAATTGGCGATCATTGGTATCGACCTGCTGGTCAAGGAGCTAGGTACACAAGCGGCACAAGCGTTCATCGGCCAGATATTCGAGAAATATCCGGCCGATCACATGGGCGCACACGACCCCGAGCGCGAATAAGAACCGGCCGGCGAACGCCGACCGGTCAACACGTTACTTCAGGCGCGCCAGGCGCTCGGTCAGCAGATCGAAGAAGCCTTGGGCATCACCGTTTTCTACCCAGAACGCATTCTTCGGTTGTTTCAGGCCATCGTACCAGTCGACGATCGTCTGGCCGAAGGTCGGGCCTTCACGGCTGTCCACCACCACGTTGACTTCACGGCCGCTGAACAGCGATGGCTTGAGCAGGTAAGCAACGACGGTAGCGTCATGCACAGGACCGCCTGGAATACCGTAGTGCTCCATGTCGCCCTTGACGTATTCATTGAGGATATCGCCAACAACCTTGCTTGCGTTGTTCTTGAGGTCGGCGATCTTTTTCAGGCGGGCTTCGCTGGTCAGTACCTTGTGGGTCACGTCCAGCGGCAGGTAGGTCAGCTTGACACCGCTCTTGAGCACAATCTCAGCCGCAACCGGGTCTGCGAACAGGTTGAACTCCGCCACCGGTGTGATATTGCCGCCATTGAAGTGCGCGCCGCCCATCACCACCACTTCCTTGATGCCCTGGGTGATTTCCGGTGCCTGGGTCAGCGCCAGCGCCAGGTTGGTCTGCGGACCGAGCATGGCGATAGTGATGCTGTGAGGCTTGGCGGTGGTGAGGGTCTTGATCAGGTAATCAACGGCATTACCTTCAGCCAAGCCCTTTTTCGGCTCATGCACGGTGACGCCGGAAATACCTTCCTTGCCATGGATATTATCGGCATAGATCGGCGTGCGCAGCAGTGGCGCCGGCGCCCCCGCGTACACCGGGATGTCCTCGCGCCCTGCCCACTCGCGGGCCAGGCGTGCATTGCGGGAAGTCTTGTCCAGGCGCACGTTGCCGGCGACGGTGGTCAGCGCACGAATGTTCAGTTCCTCCGGAGAGGCCATGGCAAACAGCAGCGCCACCACATCATCGGCGCCTGGGTCGGTGTCGATGATCAGGTCGATTTTTTCCGCCGCCTGGGCGCTTGCAGCAGTGAGTGCGGACAAAAGCAGAACACTCCGGAACAGGTTTTTCAGGGTGGGAAGACCATATTGCATAAAACACTCCTTGTCGTTGAGAACGCTAGAACGTTACGCCGGACACCAGCGCGATATTGCAGTAAGGCTGGCATTCGCCGGTGCGCACCACGGCGCGTGCCTTGTGGCTGAGCTGCTTGAACTCCTCATGACTGACCAGACGCCGCTCACCGAGGGCCGCCTGCTCTGTGAGCGTATTGAGCTCGGCCAGCGCCGGTGGTTGCTTGAGCAGGATCTCTTCTGCCAGCACATGGCGCTCCACCTGCATTTCGCTGAGTACGATACGCAAGGTGCTGATGAAGTCCGGGATACCCTGGGTCAACGCCAGGTCGATCAATTCGACGCCCGGCGGGACTGGCAGGCCAGCGTCGCCGATCACCAGGATGTCACCATGCCCAAGCGAGGCGATGACACGCGACAGGGCGATATTGAGCAGAGGTGTCTTTTTCATGAGGGCACAAAACCTTGTACGTCGTGCAGCGTTGGAATAGAGGGTTGCGCGCCGGCACGGGTGACCGACAGCGCCGCCGCGACCTGGCCAAAACGGATGGCCTCGGCCTCGCTTTTGCCATTGGCCAGTGCCGCCGCAAAGCCGCCGACGAAGGTGTCGCCCGCGGCCGTGGTGTCGACCGCCTTGACCTTTGGCGCCAGCAGGTGCTCAAAGACCTGGCCGTCAGTGAACAACGCGCCTTGAGCCCCCAGGGTGATGATGACTTTGCCGGCGCCCGCCTGGATCAGTTGGGTCGCCGCCGCCTTGGCGCTGTCAATGGAGTCGACCGTCACGCCACTCAGTGCGGTGGCCTCGCTTTCATTGGGGATCAGGTAGTCGATCGAGGCATACCACTCAGCCGGCAACGGTGCGCTGGCCGGTGCCGGGTTGAGGATCACCGTCTTGCCCAGCTCACGACCGCGCTTGAGGGCGTAGCCCACCGTATTCATCGGCACTTCCAACTGGCAAACGATCACGTCAGCCGCTTGCAGCACCGCGTCAAACGCCTGCAACGAGGCAGGCGTCAGTTCGCCATTACTGCCTGCCACAATCACAATCGCGTTCTGGCTGCTGTCATCGACCACGATCAGGGCCACGCCACTGGAACCGTCCACGGTACTGACGGCCTGGCAATCGATGCCCTCCACCGTCAACGCGTCACGCAATTGGGTGCCGTAGGCATCGGTACCGACACAGCCAATCATCGACACATCGGCACCCAGGCGTGCGGAGGCTACCGCCTGGTTCGCGCCCTTGCCGCCGGGCACGGTGGAGAACGTCTGCCCGATCAAGGTTTCACCGGCACGCGGCAACCGGCTCGCGCGAGTCACCAGGTCCATGTTCAAGCTGCCTACTACCACTACTTTTGCTGGCATACATCAGTACTCATCAATTCGGTTCAGCGGTATTGGGCGAACGTACCGGCGACAGGCGCCGTCGACTCACGCAATACGATGCTCGGCGTCACGATGCGTTGATCGATCGGCAGTTGGGGTGTCGCAATTCTTCGCAGTAAAAGTTCGGCCGCCGTCTCGCCCAACTGCACGATCGACTGCCCGACCGTGGTCAACGCCGGGTAGACGTAACGGCCCATTTGAATGTCATCGAAACCGATCACCGAGAGCTCGCCCGGCACACGGATATTGCGCTCTGCTGCGGCGCGCAACACACCGAAACCAATCATGTCGTTGCTGGCAAAAATGGCACTCGGCGGGTTGTGCGCCAGCAGCTGCACCGCGGCGGCATACCCGCCGGTGCTGGTGAAGTCGCTTTCCTGGATGCGATTGGCCGCCACTTCCACGCCCGCCTCGCGTAATGCGCGGTGATACCCCGCCAGACGCATTTGCGCGACACGGGTATGGGCAGGGCCGCCGATGCAAGCAATGTCGCGATGACCGAGTTCGAGCAAGTGCCGGGTCGCCAGGTAGGCGCCCTCCTCGTGATCGATACGCACCAGGTCCACATCAATACCATCCAGCGCCCGGTCGACGATCACCATGGGCGTGCGTACCGCGCTCAACCCAGCGGCAAGGCCGCTGTCGTCGCCGCCGACCGAGGTCACGATCAAGCCGTCGATGCGCTTTTCCAGCAATACGCGCAAATAGCTGCGCTGCTTTTCAGCGTTGTCGTCGGAGTTGCAGAGGATCACGCAGTAACCGTTACGCTCGCAGTAATCCTCGATGCCGCGGGCCAGTTCCGCAAAATACGGGTTGAGGCTGTTGGGCACCAGCAGACCGATGGTGGCCGTGGTCTTGGCCTTGAGCGAACGCGCGACGGCACTGGGCACGTAGTCGAGTTGCTTGATCGCCGCCTCAACCTTGATGCGCACCGGTTCACTGACCGGGCGCGTCTTGTTCACCACATGGGACACCGTCGTGTAGGAAATACCTGCAAGCGCTGCCACATCCTTGATCGTTGCCATGGTTCAGCCTCGCCGACTGGCGCGCTGGCTGCGGTAGGTATCGAGGACCACGGCGATCACGATCACGGCACCCGTGATGATGCGTTTCGTGGGTTCCGTGGCACCGATCTGCGCCAGGCCAGCCGCCAATACCGAAATAATCAACACACCAAAAAAGGTACTGATCACCGAGCCGCGCCCGCCCATCAGGCTGGTGCCGCCGATCACCACGGCTGCAATCACTTGCAGTTCCAGGCCGGAACCGGCGTTCGGGTCCGCCGCTTCCAGGCGCGAGATCTGGAACAGCGCGGCCACACCGGCCAGCAGGCCCATGAGGCTGAACACCAGGATCTTGTAGGGCTTGGGATTGATCCCGGCCAAGCGCACGGCCTCTTCGTTGGTGCCGATACCAATCAGGTAACGACCAAACACAGTGCGGGTCAATACCAGCTGCGCGGCGATGATCACCAGCAAGGCGATGATGAATGACGGCGAGATACCAAAGGCAATCGGGTTGGACAGCCAGGCAAACGAATCACCGATGTAAGCGGTACGCGAGCCGGTCATTTGGTACGCCACGCCACGGGCCATTTCCAGCACGCCCAGGGACACGATAAACGACGGAATGCGCCAAGCCACGGTGATCGAGCCGGTGATGGTACCGGCCAATGCCGCGCAGCCCATGCCCAGCACGGCCGCCGGCAATACGCTCCAGCCCCAGCCGAGAATCGCTACGCTGACCGCCGACGCCGCCAGTGCCAGCACCGAGCCCACCGACAGGTCGATTCCGCCGATGATCAGGATGAAGGTCATGCCCACCGCCAGCACCATCAAGTCCGGTATCTGGTTGGCGAGGGTGCTGAAGGTGTCATAGGACAAGAAGTGATCGCTGAGCACCGAGAACAGCGCAATCATCGCCAGCAAAGCACCCGCCAAGCCCAGGTAGGTGCCCAGGCCGTAGAAGTTGCCGCCAGTCTTGCCGGGGGAAGTTGTGGTTTTCATGGGGTATCCCTAAGCACTGCGTCGTTGAGCAGCGCATCACGTTTCTGATAGCCGGCGAAGGCGGCGGCGAGCAATTCGTCTTGGGTCCAGCTGTCGCGCTCGAACGTCTCGATCAAGCGCCCGGCGGACAACACACCGATGCGGTCGCAGATCAGCATGAGTTCACGCAGATCACTGGACACCACCACCAGCGCTTTGCCCTGGCGGGTCAACTCGCCCAGCAAGGCATAAATATCGAACTTGGCACCCACGTCGATGCCGCGGGTTGGCTCATCGAACAGCATCACCGAGCAGTCGCGCTCCAGCCAGCGGCCAATCACCACCTTCTGCTGGTTGCCGCCGGACAATTCGGAAACCAACTGCGCCGGACTGGAACTGCGGATGCGCATGGCGTCGATCTGACGCTTGGCCAGGGCGGTTTCGTCGCGGCTGTTGACCACGCCACCGCCGGAGATCTCCGGCATATTACCCAGGGCAATGTTGGCGCTGATGGACTGGGTCAGCAACAGGCCTTCACCCTTGCGGTCTTCGGTGATCAGGGCAATGCCATGGCCTACCGCGTCCACGGGCGAGCGGATGCTCACGACCTGGGCTGGCGAACCAAGCGCCACAGTGCCGCTGTCGGCCAGGTCGGCACCAAAGATCAGCCGCAACAACTCAGTACGCCCCGCACCGATCAGGCCGGAGATACCGTAGATCTCGCCCGCGCGCACCTCGAAGGACACATCGCGGACCTTGTCCGAGCGAGTCAGGCCTTTTACCGTCAGGGCTGGACCACCAATGGAACGCGGGCCCAGGTCGATGTGTTCGCCCAGCTCGCGACCGACCATCAAGGTGACCAGTTGCTCGCTGTTGTAGTTGGCCATCGGCTCGACACAGACCAGCTTGCCGTCACGCAGTACCGCAATACGTTGGGCAACACGGGCCAGCTCTTCCAGCCGGTGCGAAATATAAATGATCGCCACGCCCCGGGCCTGCAGGCGGGTGATTTGTTCAAACAGCATCTCGACTTCACGCGCCGTGAGCATGGCCGTGGGTTCGTCGAGGATCAGTACGTGACAATCGCCGATCAGGTTGCGGGCGATTTCGACCATCTGCTGGTGACCAATACCCAGGCTGCCAACCAGCGTATCGGGGTCGATGGCGTCCAGACCGACCTGGGCCATGGCCTCGATCGCGGCCTTGCGCAGTTGCTTTCGGCTAATCCAGCCACAGTGGCTGGGCAGGTTGTCCAGGAACAGGTTCTCGGCGACGGTCAGGGTCGGCAGCAGGTTGAGCTCCTGCATGACCATGCGCACGCCCAGCTCTTCGGCCTGGGTGCGGCTGCCAGGGCGGAAATCCTGGCCATTGAACTGCATGTGCCCGGTGGTCGGTGTGACCAGCCCGCCGATGATCTTCGACAAGGTACTTTTGCCTGCACCGTTCTCACCGGTCAGCGCCAGCACTTCCCCGCGATTGAGCGTCAGGGTGATGTCGGACAGAACCGGCTGGGCATAGGTCTTGCCGATACCGCTGACCGAGAGGACAGCGTTCGGGGCGGAAGATGACATAGGAAAATCTCCAGGCGCCCGCTCAGGACGAGCGGGCGCTGTTGGGTGCTGCCAGGATTACTTCTTGAGGACGAGTTCGACCGGGGTTTCGATCACGCCATCTTTGGCATCGACTTTCTCACCCTTGACCAGCTTGAGCGCATTCTGGATACCGAACACGGCTTGCTGGGCAGCCGCCTGGTCGGCGGTCGCCAGTACACGGCCGTCCTGCAGCATCGGCTTGATGGCTTCGATGTTGTCGTAGCCTACGACCAGCACCTTGCCAGCCTTGCCGGCCGCACGCACGGCGGAGACCGCGCCCAGGGCCATGTTGTCGTTACCGGCCAACAGCGCCTTGAGGTCCGGGTACTCGCTCAGCATGGCGGATGCCACTTTCTGGCCCTGGTCGATTTCCCAGTTGCCGGACTGAGTGGAAACGATCTTCATGCCGGCAGCGTCCATCGCATCCTTGTAACCTGCGGTACGTTGCTGGGCGTTGGTGGTCGTCGGCACACCTTCGATGATGCCAACCTTGTCACCCGAGGCCAGTTGCTTGGCCAGGTAGTCGCCCACCAGCTTGGAGCCTTTGCGGTTGTCCGGGCCTACGAACGGAATATCGAGGTTCTTGCTCTTGAGCACGTCCGGATCCAGGCGGTTGTCGATGTTGACGACCTTGATGCCGGCGTCCGAGGCTTTCTTCAGCACGGTGACCAGCGCCTTGGAGTCGGCAGGTGCGATGACGATGGCGTTGACCTTGGCGAGGATCATCTGGTTGACGATGTCGATCTGTGCGCTGGTATCGGTTTCGTTCTTGATCCCGTTAGTGATCATGTCGAAATCGGCGGCGTGTTCTTTCTGGTACTTCTTGGCACCGTCTTGCATGGTGACAAAGAATTCGTTGGCGAGGGATTTCATGACCAGGCCGACCTTGGGTTTGGCGGCATCATCAGCAAATGCAGAGGAGAGAGGCAGGGCAGCGGATGCGGCGGCAAGCACAGCGACAGCAAGAAGACGTCCAGCAAATGGCAGCTTCATGGGTTCACTCCGATCTTATGATTATTGTGAGCAACGCTTGCACCGAAGAGCGCTTCGGCAGCCTTCCCACCCGGGTGGCTGATACGAGCTGTCACGATACTCCAGGCGTGTTCCGTGAAACATCTCGCAAACGTTTGCGTTAGTCAAACTATGAGAACCTTGTCGAGATTTGTCAACGGTTGAAAACAGCCTTTCATCCACGCTATCCAACCCTCCCCCTCGTCTGGCAAAGTGGCGTATTAAACATTCCCCCCTGCCGGTCGTTCTCTAAAACGACAGGCAACGCCGTGTCACTCGGCCAATCTCCAAGCCCCTGGCGCCACTTTTTTCGGACATCCGAACACAATACAGCCAAATGTTCGGAAAGCCGGACACCTGCACGACCGACCACCCACAAAAAACAATATAACTTGTTATAAATCAGTAATTTATTTTCTAACCGCGAATACGATCAGCCTGGTATAGATCCTGCTCTACTCCATCACCTCGTGGCATTCAGAACCGCCCGGGTGTTCTAGATGAACCTGCTACAGCACTCATCAAAAACCAGAGAGAAAAATAATGAAATCTGCACTGAAGACTTTTGTTCCGGGCGCGTTAGCCCTCCTGCTGCTGTTCCCCCTTGCTGCCCAGGCAAAGGAAGCTGAAACCAAGACTAAACTGTCCAACGTCGTGATCCTTGCCACGGGCGGCACCATTGCCGGCGCTGGCGCCAGCGCGGCCAACAGTGCCACCTACCAGGCCGCCAAAGTCGGCATCGAGCAATTGATCGCCGGTGTTCCTGAGCTTAGCCAGATCGCCAATGTGCGTGGCGAGCAAGTGATGCAAATTGCGTCCGAAAGCATCAACAATGAAAACCTGCTGCAACTGGGTCGCCGCGTCGCCGAACTGGCCGACAGCAAGGATGTGGACGGCATCGTGATCACCCACGGCACCGACACCCTGGAAGAAACTGCCTACTTCCTGAACCTGGTGGAGAAGACCGATAAGCCGATCGTGGTGGTCGGTTCCATGCGCCCAGGCACCGCCATGTCGGCTGACGGCATGCTCAACCTGTACAACGCTGTGGCAGTGGCCGGCAGCAAGGATGCACGCGGCAAGGGCGTGCTGGTCACCATGAACGACGAGATCCAGTCGGGTCGCGACGTCAGCAAGATGATCAATATCAAGACCGAAGCGTTCAAGAGCCCATGGGGCCCACTGGGCATGGTGGTTGAAGGCAAATCCTACTGGTTCCGCCTGCCTGCCAAGCGTCACACCATGGATTCGGAATTCGATATCAAGAACATCAAGAGCCTGCCGGATGTCGAGATCGCCTATGGCTACGGCAACGTAAGCGACACCGCCTACAAGGCCCTGGCTCAAGCCGGCGCCAAAGCCATCATCCACGCTGGTACCGGCAACGGCTCCGTGTCCTCCAAAGTCGTACCTGCCCTGGTGGAACTGCGTAAGCAAGGCGTACAGATCATTCGCTCTTCCCACGTGAATGCCGGCGGTATGGTCCTGCGCAACGCCGAACAGCCTGACGACAAATACGATTGGGTCGCTGCACTTGACCTGAACCCGCAGAAAGCACGCATCCTGGCCATGGTCGCCATGACCAAGACCCAGGACAGCAAAGAGCTGCAACGGATTTTCTGGGAATATTGATCCCTAGTTTTTCCCCGTAGGTGCGAGCTTGCTCGCGAAGGTCGTTAACGATGATGCGGCGCGTCTGGTTTAACCCATCGCCCTCAAGCCTCTCGCGAGCACGCTTGCACCTACAACTCCCCTCCCCCGCCCCTACAAAATTGCCTGAATTGCTGTCAGACGAACTTCCTGAAGTTTAAGCAGTTGCGAAATTGCCTACAGTTAAATACTGTATGTGCGTACAGCTTATTAAGGAATACTCCGTGGCAAAGTCCTCTTCCGCAGTGCCAACCCCGCCCGATGCCTATGAACGCCTGGCCATCCGCGTGCAAAAGATCATCAACTCGACCCATGCCCAGAAAGCCAAGGCAGCCTTGATCTTCCGTTTGCCGGATGAACCAGAGGATGAGTGGGCGCGTTTGCTGGAAGAAATCGCGGAGAACGATAACGTCACCCTCGCCTATCGGGACGACGGCGGTGTGCAGATTTTCTGGGTTGTACCGAAGGAAGATTGATTTAATGAGCGTCCGTTTTATCGCTGTGTGCTGCCTGTTTTTTGCCGTTACCGCCCACGCCCAGGCACCCCGAACGTTCAGCGAAGCCAAGAAAGTTGCCTGGAAGCTCTACGCCCCGCAATCCACCGAGTTCTATTGCGGCTGCAAATACACCGGCAACCGCGTGGACTTGAAAGCCTGCGGCTACATCCCGCGCAAAAACGCCAACCGCGCTGCGCGCATTGAATGGGAGCACATTGTACCGGCCTGGCAGATCGGGCATCAGCGCCAGTGCTGGCAAGATGGCGGGCGCAAGAACTGCACGCGCCACGATGATGTGTTCAAGCGTGCCGAAGCCGACCTGCACAACCTGGTGCCGAGCATCGGCGAGGTCAACGGGGACCGTAACAACTTCAGTTTTGGCTGGCTGCCGGTGCAACGCGGGCAGTACGGCTCATGCCTGACCCAGGTGGACTTCAAAGCCAAGAAGGTGATGCCACGCCCATCCATCCGGGGAATGATCGCCCGCACGTATTTCTACATGAGCAAGCAGTACGGCTTGCGCCTGTCAAAACAGGATCGCCAGTTGTACGAAGCCTGGAACAAGACCTACCCGGTGCAGGCCTGGGAACGCCAGCGCAACCAGACCGTGGCGTGTGTGATGGGGCGCGGCAATGAATTTGTCGGCCCGGTGAACCTTAAAGCCTGCGGTTGAATGTGTGCGGGGCTCGCGCCCCGCCAGGCTATTACTGGGCGGCCTTGTGCTCAATGATCTCTGACACCGTGTCAGTTTTCTTCGCCCGGGCCATCTTCTCGTTAAGCAGCGTCTGCTTGGCCTCGGCCTCCGCCTTGGATGCGAACGGTCCCAGCAGGACTTCATCCTTGCCGTCCATCTTCACGATATAAAAATTGAAACCATGTTCCAGCAACCAGGCCGTGAGGTCGGTGATTGCCTGCAGCTTGTGGTCGGGCGGGCCTACCCGGATATCCCATTCCTGGGCGGCAATTGCGCCGGTTTGAGGCTGGCTTTCAGTCACGGCAGGCTTGGCCTTGGGCGCATCGACGCTTTTGCCTTCACCGCAACCGGCCAATGCCAACACCGCAATTGCCATCGCTACTTTACGCACTGCCCTGCTCCTTCAAAGATAAAGAGGCGACTTTATCATTCACTGTCTATTCTGGCCGTCATAAACGTTGGCTTAAACAATGCGAATCATGTATCGCAGACCTGTATGATGCCGCCATGGGAATTAATGTCGCCTCTATGCGTCCTAAAAGAGGCAGTCACAGGGAAGCGCTTAGCAGTAAGCTACACACATCCGACACCTGCCCTGTCTGAAACATGTGTCCTTAAAAGTAATCAAGGAGAAGTCCATGCTTATACTCACCCGCAAAGTTGGTGAAAGCATAAACATCGGTGATGACATCACGATCACCATCCTGGGCGTCAGCGGCCAGCAAGTACGAATCGGCATCAACGCACCCAAGGATGTTGCCGTGCATCGCGAGGAAATCTACCAGCGTATCCAGGCTGGCTTGACTGCTCCGGACAAAAACCAGACACCTTGAAGCCCCCTCAGTAGCCAGCCCTTTCGTTCACGGTAACGGCTGGCGAAAACTCCTTCAGACTGTTCTTGTCGTTGTTGCGTGACGGACGCTCCCCCAGTACATCTTCATGGAAAGATGAAACTGTCTTCACGCCTGGAACTTGTTGTTTCATACACGGCCGAATCTCTTGACTGACACTCAGCTATCCGTGTGCATTCAGGAGCACGTTGATGAGGCCTAAGACCACACCGCCACTTGCCTACAGGTCATGGATGATCGCCTTATTGATAGGCCTGGTCTTCATGGGGCTGGCTTATGGCTTGAGGTATGCAATAGAGGGCGCTGAGGCTACCGACCATTCCTGGCTGGACCTGGCGCTGCTGCTTTGCGGGTACCTGTTCCTATTCTGTCTCCAACCTATCCAGAAAGCTGTGCTGCGTCGATTGAGCCAGCGAGCGGCACGCTGATGCCACGCGTTTCGCTATCAGATAACCGGTATTTACAGCGCCACAGCAGGACCTATGCTTGGACATGCATGACCAGTCAAAGGCGCCGATACAGATGGATACCCTGAGTAAATCCCAAATCGAATCTGCTCTGGCAGCCCGCCTGCCAAGCTACAAAGTGACCTGCACCCTGCACGCCGACGGGACCCTTTCAGCCGTACTCAGCGGCCCGGAAACCGACCACTTCGCAATTACGGGAATCGTGCGCGCGCATTATCGCGGGCCGGAAGCCATTGCTCGGCTGGCCAATGAGATCCTCAGGGAAATGGTGATGTCACGCCAGGGCATGCGCAATGATCGAATGCAGCCCACCACCCCAGCCAACGCCGAACAAGGCCGAGACCGATAAGGAACTCGGCCTTCTTGTATCAGCCCGCTCGGTTCTGCACGCACAACAAGCCTTGCGCGTCGCGCTGTACGTTCAGGTGTGCGTACCCGGCAATCGTAGGATGCTCGGTCTCCATCGGCGTGTGATGCGTCGACGTCACCACCATTACGTCCGCCCCGGCGGCCTCCCCCGCACGAATACCCACCGCCGCATCTTCAAACACCAGGCACTCCTGCACCGGCACGCCCAGGCGTTGCGCGCCCAGCACGTAACACGCGGGGTTCGGCTTGCCGATGGCAACGTCTTCTGCCGTCACCAGCACCGCCGGCGGCGCAATGCCCGCCGCTTGCAGTCGACGCAACGCCAGTTCCCTGGGTGCCGACGTGACCAGCGCCCATTGGTCGCCCGGCAGGCTGTTCAGAAAATCGACGGCACCGGGAATCGCGACAACACCCTCGACATCATTGAGCTCAGCCTCGGTAATCCATTGCGCCTCCACCTCGGGATCGACGCCGGGCAATGCCTGGCGCGTGATGGTATCGATCGCGCGGGCACCGTGAATGGTCTTCAAGAACGCCGCCACATTCAGGCCGTGGCGTTCGGCCCAAATGCTCCATACCCGCTCGGCGGCGGCGATGGAGTTGAGCAACGTCCCATCCATATCAAACAGAAAGGCACGGTAATGGCGCTTGAATACGGCTGAACCTCGGATGGACACTGCGTGGCTTCCTCGTGGGCTGTAATAAATAATCGGCCCGATGCAATCTACGGATCACCTCGCTGCTTGTAAACGCTACCGACAGCGATTGCATTACAGGTTTGTAATCAAGCTGTAAGTCTTGCCGGCACCCTCACTTCATACAGTGGAGTCGTCAGTCACCCACATCGGATGACGCTACTTCCTACTGATGAAAAGGGTCCACCCATGAAACCTGCAAGTAAACTCTGCCTGATCGCCGCCAGCCTGTTGATGCTGGGTACCGGCACCGCCATGGCGAGCACCGTCACGCCGGTCAAAGCCAATAACGTGGTGCTGGTGCACGGTTCCTGGGCTGACGGTTCAAGCTGGTCCGAGGTGATCACCCGTCTCCAGGCCGCTGGCCTGCACGTCACGGCCGTGCAGAACCCCCTGACCTCGGTGGCCGACGATGTCGCCGCCACCAACCGTGTGCTTGACCAACAAGATGGCCCCACGGTGCTGGTCGGCCATTCCTATGCCGGCACCGTGGTCAGCGACGCCGGGGTCAACCCCAAGGTCAGCGCCCTGGTGTACGTCGCCGCGCGTGCGCCGGACGCCAACGAAGACTTCGTCGCGCTCTCGGCCAAGTACCCGACCATGCCGGTGCGCGCCGGTGTCGAAGACCACGGCGGCTACCTCACCCTGAGCCAGGACGCCTTCCTCAAGTACTTTGCCGCCGATGTACCACGCGCCAAGGCCCTCGAGCTCTACGCCTTGCAGCAACCCATCACCAAGACCCTGTTCAGCGGCCGCACCGTCAATGCCGCGTGGCACACCAAGCCGTCCTGGTACGCGGTGTCGGCAAATGACCAGACCATCAACCCGGACCTGGAGCGCTTCCTCGCCAAGCGCATGAACGCCACCACCATCGAGCTGCCTTCGAGCCACTTGTCGCTGGTGTCCCACGCCAAGGAAATCACCGACCTGATCCTCGAAGCCTCTGGCCGTCAGCCCTGAGTCCTGCATTACACATTTGTCATCATCCTGTTGGTTGGCTGTTCGGGGAGCCTGGTTACTGTGAACTCACTGCCACGACCTGACAGCCAACCCTTTAAGAGAGATACCACCATGAAACTGTTTATCCTCGGCTTTGCCGCTTTGCTCGCGACCGGTTCCGTGTTTGCTGCTGAACCTGTGATCCACGACAAGACCGGCTTTTTCGTACACCTGGATGTGGCCAAAGTGCTGTCGAGCACCGACACCTACGGTCAATGCGGCATCGTCCCGGCACGACTCGACTACCTGGACAGCCAGGGCCGCGAACACGTGCTGGACTACCAGGTCCAGGGCATTGGTTGCGCCAGTGACAATTGATCGGGCTACACTTGCGCCACGCATTGAAACAGGGCACTTCCCATGAACATTCTCGTAGTCGAAGACGAACCCAAGGCAGGCAATTACCTGCTCAATGGCCTGCAGGAATTGGGCTACTCCGTCAGCCTCGCCCGCGACGGCGTGGACGGCTTGCACCAAGCCCTGGAAACGCCGTTCGACGTGATCGTGCTGGACGTGATGATGCCCAAAATGGACGGCTGGGAAGTGCTGCGCCGCCTGCGCAAGGAAGCCGATACGCCGGTGCTTTTCCTGACGGCCCGCGACGACATTGCCGACCGCATCAAGGGCCTGGAACTGGGGGCCGATGATTACCTGATCAAGCCGTTTTCCTTCGCCGAACTGGTGGCACGCTTGCGTACCCTGACCCGTCGCGGCCCGAGCCGGGACGAGGAACAACTGCAAATCGCCGACCTGCAAATCGATGTACTGAAGCGCCGTGTCACCCGCGCCGGCACCCGCATCACCCTGACCAACAAAGAGTTCGCCCTGTTGCATCTGTTCGCGACTCATCAGGACCAGGTGCTCTCCCGCTCGCTGATCGCGTCGCGAGTGTGGGACATGAACTTCGACAGCGACACTAACGTGGTAGACGTAGCCGTGCGGCGACTGCGCTTGAAAATCGACGATCCTTTCCAGCTCAAACTGATCCACAGCGTGCGCGGCATCGGCTACCGCTTCGATACCCAGCCATGAGCAAGCCTCGCCATTACTCCCTGACCCTGCGCCTGGCGTTGATCTTCGCCCTGCTCGCCTTCGCCTTGCTAGCGACCCTCGGTGTGGCACTGTATCGCGAGCTGGAGCGGGAATTGATCATGCGTGACGACGCGGCGTTGATCTACCGCATCGATCAGTTGCGCAACTTGCTCAATGACAGCAACACCCTGGACCTGATCAAGACCAAGCCGGAACTGTTCCAGAACATGCTGGGCAACCGCGAATCGGTGCTGAGCATCGCCGCGCCAGGGCAGAAGCCATTGCTGACGGTCAACCCCGGCAATATCGAGCTGCCTGCCGTGCCGCCAGTCCCCAAACACCATGAACTGACGTTCGCCGACGTGCACCATTTTCCCGGCATCAATGGCGTACCTCTCGCCACCGTGGCCGCGTCCATCGACTCCGGTGACCTGGGCAGCCTGCAAGTGACTACGGGGCGCCTGATGACCGAGCGCACCGCCGTGCTCGCCAGCTATCGCTTGAGCGTTTATATCCTGGCGAGCATTGCCGCCATCATCCTGGCCGTGGTGGGTTACTTGTTCGTCCATCGTGGGCTGTTACCGCTTCGCCGCCTGGCACGGCATGCCCAGGGCATTGGTGTCGGCAACCTTGCCGAACGCCTCGACAGCCACGGCGCGCCGAAAGAGCTGCTGCCGATGATTGATTCGTTCAACACCATGCTTGAGCGGCTGGCCAAGGGCTTTGTGCAACTGGGCCAGGTGTCCACCGACATGGCCCACGAGCTGCGTACGCCCATCAATAACCTGCTGGGGGAAACCCAGGTCGCCCTGCAACAGAACCGCAGCATCGAGAGCTATCAGCAACTGCTGGCATCCAACGTTGAAGAACTTGAGCGCCTGGCGCGGATGCTCGACAACATGCTGTTCCTGGCCCGAACCGACCCGGCCAGCGCCCTGCGCCAGCGCCAGGAACTCAGCGCAGCGGACGAGGTGGAACGCATCGCCGAGTACTTCGAGGGTTTGGCGGGTGATGTGGACATCAGCATTCAGGCCGAAGGTGACGGCGTGATCTGGGCGGAACCGATGCTGCTGCGCAGGGCGCTGGCGAACCTGTGCGCCAACGCCGTCAAATATGGTGCGCCGGGGACAACACTGGAGATCCGGGCGATTCCAAGTGCCGAAGGCATTCACCTGAGAGTCAGCAATCGAGGCGAAACCATCGCCGCCGAGCACCTGCCGCGACTGTTCGAACGGTTTTACCGGGTGGATGAGTCACGGGAACGTTCGGCGCAGTCCAATGGGTTGGGCTTGTCGATCGTGGCGACCATCATGCAACTGCATAACGGCCGTTACAGCGTCAGCAGTGATGCGGGGGTGACGTGTTTTGAGCTGTACTTTCCGAAACGCGAAAACTGAACGGCGAACGCCCAGTGTTATTTTGCAAAGGTTTGTCGCTTACGGTTGGACTGAAGCCACACTATTCTCATTTCCAAGGGGCTCAAGGCAGAGCCGGCAACCGTCGACAAATGGAGATTCGGAAATGGAAATACGTTTAGGTTTACTGGAAAAGGGGCTGGCTGAAATGAATGAGAAGCTGATCACCGTTTCGAGCAAGGCAGACGCCATGGATAAGCACTTCGCGTCCAAGGCAGACCTCGCAACCACTGAACTGAACCTTATCAAGTGGTACGTGGCCACTGCCTTCGCAATGACAGGCCTGGCCTGCGCCATCACCTTCGGGCTCACTCGACTGTTTGCAGTTTGAGAAGCGTCGGGCCGGTCAGCTGACTTGCCCGCCCGCTTCTTTCGTGTCCACCGGTGTATGCCACGCTGTCAGTACAGCCGTCTGCAATCCCGCGACCATCGTATCCAGCGCCATCGAGGGCCGCTGTGCTCCCGCCACCTGTTCCGGCAAAAGCGGTACGTGGATAAACCCACTGCGTATCCCAGACCCTGCAAGCGCATGCTGCAACAGATAAAAAATCTGATTACACACGAACGTCCCTGCCGTCTGCGATACCGAGGCCGCGATTCCCGCTTCGCGCACGGCCTTGACCATCGCCTTGATCGGCAGCGTCGTGAAATACGCCGCCGGGCCGCCAGCCACCACTGCCGTATCGATTGGCTGCTCGCCGAGGTTATCGGGGATGCGTGCATCGTTGATATTGATCGCCACCCGTTCGACTGAGATATCGCTACGCCCTGGCCCCAGGCCAGTGGCGATCACCATCGCTGGGCGCAGCTCGTCGATCAACTGACTCAGGCGCTCGCCAGCGGTGGCAAATGCACAAGGCAGGCGGCGCGCAACAATCTGCGCATCGACGCCCAGTGGCACGCCGTCCAGTTGGCGCACCGCTTCCCAGGACGGGTTCACCGGGTCTTGATCAAAGGGTTCAAATCCCGTCAGCAGTATGATTTGCATCCTGGCCTCACATCAGCAGGTAAAGCAGCACAATATTGACCACCAGCATCATCAACGCAGTTGGCAACTGAGCCTTGATCACTGCGTTCTTGTCCGGCAGCTCGAGCAACGCCGCCGGCACGATATTGAAGTTGGCGGCCATCGGGGTCATCAGGGTACCGCAGTAGCCGGAGAACATGCCGATCGCCGCCATCACCGCCGGATTACCGCCGTAGATACCGACCAGCACCGGCACGCCGACGCCGCCGGTCATCACCGGGAACGCCGCGAAGCCATTCCCCATGATCACCGTAAACAACGCCATGCCCAGCACGTAGACCATCACTGCCACCAACTTGTAATCCAGGTTGATATAAGTGGTGGTGACATGCGCGACAGCCGTGCCGACCCCAGCTTCGTTAAACAGCAAACCCAGCATTGCCAGCATCTGCGGAAGCACCATGGCCCAGCCAAGCGCTTCAGTCAGGCGACGGGACTCGCGCAAGGCCTGTACCGGCGTATCACGGGTCAGCCAGCAAGCCAGGCCCAGAGCGATCAGGCAGCCGATGCCCAGGGACACAAAGGTGGTGTTTTTCGGGTCCAGCAGCGGGACGCCGCCGATCTCGGTGTGTTTGAGCAAAACCGAGCCGATCACGGTGGTTAGGGGAATGGCCAGCGCCGGGATAAACAGCTTATGACCCAGGCGGCCGGCACTGGCACGGGATGCCTTGTCATGCAGTTCGGCATGTTTGCCACGGCCAACACCGCCCATGCCGGCGATCAACGCCATCACCACGACACCAGCGCCGATGGCCACTGAGGGCAGACGCTCGCCGATCAGGAATGGAATGGCGAACAACAGCCAGAACAGTGCCGTGGACCAGCGCTTGGGATGGGTCCGGTCCATCACGATCATGCCTGCCGTGATCAGCAGCAGAACCCCGGCCAGCCAGTAAAGGTATTGAATGGAAATAATCATTGCGCGGCCTCCACGGGGGTGGCGGCAGTCGTCATCTCACGGGTGAGCCTTCGGTCGAACCGATGCAGGCGGATGGCGTGGATGATGAACGCGCAGATCGCTGTCGGAATCCCCCACACCGCAATGTGCAGTGGCTCCACATCAATGCCCGAACCGAGCAGGAAGGTGTGCATCAGCGCGATCGCGCCAAAGGCGACAAAAATGTCTTCACCAAAAAACAGCCCGACGTTGTCCGTCGCGGCGCACATGGCCAACACCTTGTGACGCAACTTGTCTGGCAGCTTGCCGTAGCGTTTCTCCGCCGCGCCTTCGGCCATCGGTGCCAGCAGTGGACGCACCATCTGCGGGTGCCCACCCAGGCTGGTCAAGCCCATGGCGGCCGTGGATTCGCGCACAAACAGATAGATGATCAACAAACGCCCCACCGTGGCGCGCTCGAACCGCGCAATCCAGTTCTGCGCATGCAGGCGCAGCCCGTGACGCTCCAGCAGGCCGATGACCGCCAGGGGCAATAATAGAATCAATTGCAGGGCGCGGGTTTGAAGGAAGCCATCGCCCATGGTGGCGAGGATTTTTTCCAGCGGGAAATGAGCGGCAAACCCGGTGGCTATAGCGGCGGCGGTCACCACCAGCAAAGGGTTGAAGCGCAAGACAAAGCCAACCACGATCACAAGTACGCCGATCAACGGCCATAAGTTCACAACAGTTTGCATGGCGGTGAGGTCCTTAAGTGCGCGCTGCGGCGCCATTACAGCAGGATGTGAACAACGGGTTCACAGCAAGAAGTGGCGTGCAGTCGGCTCGGTTTTTTATTGTTGACCCGTAAGGTCGAGCGTCAGTGGCGGCAACTTTGCTGCCTGGGAGCGGGAGGTGTCCAACAAGAAAAATTGTTGCTGCGAACCAATAAATTTTGTCGGTGATGCCACACCGCGCATGTAACGAGATGTGGACAGACCGGCAGGGATTCGCGCATCTTAGCGCCGCCTGTTTATCAGGCACGCGCCTCAAATCATTACACCCCTCCCGATTACTGTTGCGGATATGGAAATTCAATGAAAACCCAAAAGGTCCTGATCGCCCTCTCCTGCGCCGTTGCGTTGTCCATGCTGGGCGGTTGCGCCGCCAAGGTAAAAAGTGGCGGCAGCGCCGCACTGGCGATCCCGGAATCCGCGAAACACAACCTCGTGGTCAGCATCAAGGGCGAAGGACAGGTCGAGCAAAACCCGGACTGGAACCTGCTCAAGCGTGACTGGAACAACGCGCTGCAGGTCGAAGCTCGCCAGGCCGGCTTCAATGTCACCGAAAGCCCCGCAGTGGCGCCGAGTGGTGAAGACGGCGTCGGCATTAACATTAATGTGAGCAAGTTCCGCTACATCGAGCCGGGTTCACGCTATGTCGCCGGTGCATTGGTCGGCAACGCCTGGGTGTTCTCCCGCGCCGACTATTCCGACCTGAAATCCGGCGCCCCGATTGGCTCGCGCACCTACGACACGTCATCCTCCGCCTGGGAAGGCATTGCCTCGGCCATGACTCAGAAGCAGGTGCAGGCGATTGCCAAGCAGATGATCAGCGATATCAAGAGTGCAAAGGCCAAGTAAACCGCCGCTGTGAGCGAACTCCTCGAATGTATCTGGAAGCTCATCGACGTCGTGTTCAAGCTGCTTGAGTTCGCGGGCGACTACACACCACCGCGGCGAAAACGCGTGTTCTCATTGGGGTTCGTGATGTTTTTGCTGCTGGTGGCGGTCGTTGAACTGGCGCTGCTGCAGTTTTTTCTTGGCGGTAGCGGCTAAGGCTGCCGCCCGGTATCGTCAGCCCAAGCGACCTTCATTGAACAAGGGCCTGCACCGGTGACTTCTTCCACAACACCCGACACCGACCTCAGCGTAAAAACCCGCTTGATTGCCCTGGTGGTCGCCGTGACCTTCTTCATGGAAAACCTCGATGCGACGGTGATCGCCACCGCCCTGCCGACCATGGCATCGGCCTTCGGGGTGACGCCGGTCGACATGAACATCGGCATCACCGCCTACATTCTCGCCGTGGCGATCTTCATCCCACTGTCCAGCTGGGTCGCTGACCGATTTGGAGCGCGCCGGGTATTTGCCGGCGCGATCATCGCCTTTACCCTCGCCTCATTACTGTGTGGCCTGAGCCAGAGCCTTGAGATGTTCGTGTTCGCCCGCGTCCTGCAGGGCATCGGCGGCGCCCTGATGGTGCCGGTGGGGCGCCTGGCAGTGCTGCGCAATACCGACAAAAAAGACTTGGTGAAAATGATCGCGATCATCACCTGGCCAGGGCTGGTGGCGCCGATCCTGGGGCCATTGGCCGGTGGGTTGATCGTGACCCATGCTTCGTGGCCATGGATCTTCTACGTGAACCTGCCGCTGGGCGCCTTGGCACTGGCCGCCGCACTGTGGCTGGTACCGGAAGGCCGCGAGGCCAGCGTGCGCAAGTTCGATGCGAAGGGCTTTGTGTTGCTCGCGGGCGCCTGCGTGGCATTGCTGGGTGGGCTGGAATGGCTGGGTAGCCAGTCCGGCGAAATGCTCATCCCCGGCGCCGGATTGGTGGCGGCGGGCCTACTGCTGTCGGTCTGGGCCGTGCACCATTGCCGGCATTACTCCGACTCGTTGCTGCCGCTGGAAACGCTGTCCATCAACACCTTCCGCGTCAGCATCTATGGCGGCTCACTGTTCCGCCTGGCCATCAGCGCACTCCCCTTCCTGTTGCCGCTGCTGTTCCAGGTTGCCTTCGGCTTGTCCCCGGTGGATGCCGGCTTGTTGGTGCTGGCGGTCTTCGCCGGCAACCTGGCGATGAAGCCATTCACCACAGCCATCATGCAGCGCTTCGGGTTTCGCAAGGTGCTCATGGTCAATGGCATGATCGGCGTGGTGTCAATCGCGGCCTGCGCCTTGTTTACGGCGCAGACACCGTTTGCAGTGATTGCAGCGGTGTTGTTCGTGGGCGGGCTGTCACGCTCGATGCAGTTCACTTGCTACAACTCGATTGGCTTTGCCGACGTGCCCAAAGCACGCATGAGCGAGGCGTCGGCATTGTTCAGCATGTCGTTCCAGCTGGCCATGGGCATGGGTGTGACGGTGGCCGCGTTGTTGTTGCGCGCATCCATGACGGTGCAAGGGCATGAGGTTCAGGCCCAGGTTGTGGATTTCCGGGTGGCGTTTGTGGGGGTGGCGTTGCTGGGGGCGTTGGCGTTGGTGGATGTGTATCGGTTGCCGGCGCAGGCGGGGGAAAGTGTATTGACGCGAAGCTGAGTGAGCCATTCCGGTTGGAGCGTCGTTCGACGATTTCTTATCGTGCTCGACATTGACGAACACCCTGCCGGAGAGCCCGCCCAAGATTGAAGGTGGGCGCCGAACTGGCGTTCTGAGGTGGGGGTTTTGCAAAAGTTTTGCAAATCGCAGACAACAAAAAAGGGCCCACCTTTCGGTGAGCCCTTCTAGACCGCCCAGCAGAGCGGATTTTGTTTGGTAGGCGCGATTGGACTCGAACCAACGACCCCCACCATGTCAAGGTGGTGCTCTAACCAACTGAGCTACGTGCCTGCTGTGAGGCGGCATTCTACGGAATTCCGGAGGGGTGTCAACATCTTTTTTGCAGCTAACCCTATGAATATGCGAATTTTTTATTTGCGTGGGGCACACCCGTGGATTTCGGGTGGCTGGCAGGCAATTTTCAACTCAGGTAGGATCGGCGCACTCGTAAAAAATATAAAACAGAGGTTCCAGGATGGCGAACACCCCCTACCCCCAGTCGTATTACGCCGCTTCCGCGAATGCCGTTCCTCCCCGTCCCGTACTGCAAGGCGAGGTCGAAACCGATGTGTGCGTGATCGGCGCTGGCTACACCGGCCTCTCCAGCGCGCTGTTCCTGCTGGAGAACGGTTTTCGCGTGACGGTGCTGGAAGCCGCCAAGGTGGGGTTTGGCGCCTCGGGCCGCAACGGCGGGCAGATCGTCAACAGCTACAGCCGTGATATCGATGTGATCGAGCACAGTGTCGGGCCCAAGCAGGCGCAATTGCTGGGAGAGATGGCGTTTGAAGGCGGCAGGATCATTCGCGAGCGGGTGGCCAAGTATCAGATCCAGTGCGACTTGAAGGATGGCGGCGTGTTCGCCGCGCTCAACAGCAAGCACATGGGCCACCTGGAATCGCAGAAGCGCCTGTGGGAGCGCTACGGCCATACTCAGCTGGAGCTGCTGGACGAGCGCCGCATTCGTGACGTGGTGGCCTGTGACAACTATGTGGGTGGCCTGCTGGACATGAGCGGCGGGCACATCCATCCGCTTAACCTCGCACTCGGCGAAGCGGCTGCCGTGGAATCCCTGGGCGGTACGATCTACGAACAATCGGCTGCGGTGCATATCGAGCGCGGTGCCAACCCGGTGGTGCACACCGCCGAGGGCAAGGTCAGGGCCAAGTTCATCATCGTCGCGGGCAATGCCTACTTGGGCAACCTCGTGCCAGAGCTGGCGGCCAAGTCGATGCCGTGCGGCACACAAGTGATCACCACGGCCCCCCTGGGCGACGAACTGGCGAAGACGCTACTGCCGCAGGATTACTGCGTAGAAGACTGCAATTACCTGCTCGACTACTACCGCCTCACCAGCGATAAGCGCCTGATCTTCGGCGGCGGCGTGGTATACGGCGCGCGCGACCCGGCGAATATCGAGGCGATCATTCGTCCGAAGATGCTCAAGGCATTCCCGCAGCTCAAGGATGTGAAGATCGACTACGCCTGGACCGGCAATTTCCTACTCACCCTGTCGCGCTTGCCGCAGGTGGGGCGCCTGGGCGACAACATCTATTACTCGCAGGGCTGCAGCGGCCACGGCGTGACGTACACGCATTTGGCCGGCAAGGTACTGGCGGAAGCCCTCAGAGGCCAGGCAGAGCGCTTTGATGCATTTGCCGACCTGCCGCACTACCCGTTCCCAGGCGGGCAATTGTTGCGTACACCGTTCGCGGCAATGGGCGCCTGGTATTACGGCCTACGCGACAAACTGGGGTTCTGAACCGAAACCTGTAGGAGGCCGCACGCGGGCTCCTACGGGTCGTACTTATCAAATCGCAGACACAAAAAACCCCGGTCTTTCGACCAGGGTCTTTGCTATCGGATCAAAGTAGCCAGAGGCTTTCTTTGCGCTTCAAGGCGTTCAGTGGGCCTTGAGGCAGATATGGCGCAGCGGACGGGACTCGAACCCGCGACCCCCGGCGTGACAGGCCGGTATTCTAACCGACTGAACTACCGCTGCGTATCGCTTGACCGGCTGAGCGTAAGGCCTCAACCGTCCTTAAACATCTGATCGATCAGCCTTGGCTGTTCAATCTCAAGCCCGACAAATCAGACTTGGAAAATATGGCGCAGCGGACGGGACTCGAACCCGCGACCCCCGGCGTGACAGGCCGGTATTCTAACCGACTGAACTACCGCTGCGCGTCGGTGCAACCTTTAGCGTTGCGTCTTGCCCTGGGGCAAAACTCTCAAGAAGTGGTGGGTGATGACGGGATCGAACCGCCGACCCTCTGCTTGTAAGGCAGATGCTCTCCCAGCTGAGCTAATCACCCTTTGCTTCGTTGAGGCCGCGAAATTTACGCAGGTAGCGGACCTAAGTCAATAGCCCGCTTGAAGTTTTTCTGAAAAAGACAAAATGACTTCAAGACGGCAACCCGCCCTACTCGCTGTAAATCATCTTCTTGCTCATGCCACCGTCCACGACAAACTCTTGCCCGGTGACAAACCCCGCCTGGCGCGACAGCAGCCATGCCACCATCGCCGCTACGTCTTCTACAGTGCCCACCCTGCCCGCCGGATGCTGGGCGTGGTCGGTGTCGCTCAGCGGCTCGGCACGACGTGCTGCAGGATCACGCGCATCGATCCAGCCAGGACTGACCGCATTGACCCTTACTTCCGGGCCCAGGCTCATCGCCAGGGCATGCGTGAGGGCCAGCAGGCCGCCTTTGCTTGCGGCATAAGCCTCGGTGTCCGGCTCCGACTGGCGAGCCCGTGTCGACGCCAGATTGACGATGGCACCACCGTGGGCGCGCAGGTACGGCGCGCAGTGCTTGGCCAATAACATCGGCCCACCGAGGTTCACGGCCAGCACCCGATTCCAGTAAGCCAGGTCCAGGCTTTCCAGGGTGATATTGCGCGGGTCGGCCACTGCCGCGTTGCAGACCAACGCGTCCAGGCGCCCAAACTGCCCCAGCACTTCGGCGACACCCTGGGCCACTTGCTTCTCGTCGGCCACGTCCATGCTGATAAACCAGGCGTTCTCGCCCAGCACCTTGGACACCTTGGAACCGCGCTCGCGGTCCAGGTCGGTCAACACCACCTGCCAGCCTTCGCTGATCAGCCACGCGGCAATCCCGAGACCAATGCCCCGCGCCGCACCGGTGACCAGTGCGACACGCCCGTTACTGGCGGCTGCGGCTTCCATGGACCACTCGATCACAAGGCTGCCAGCCCGCGAGCCAGGTCAGCCTGCAAGTCAGCCACGTCTTCCAGGCCAACCGCGATGCGGATCAGGCTGTCACGGATACCCGCTGCCTCACGCTCCTGCGGCGCCAGGCGCCCGTGGGAAGTGGTACTCGGGTGGGTAATGGTGGTCTTGCTGTCACCCAGGTTGGCGGTGATGGAGATCAGGCGCGTCGCATCGATAAAACGCCAGGCGCCCTCTTTGCCGCCCTTGACTTCGAAGCTCACCACGGCACCAAAACCGCGCTGCTGGCGCTGGGCCAACGCGTGCTGCGGGTGGCTCTTGAGGCCGGCGTAATGCACCTTCTCGATACCGTCTTGCTGCTCCAGCCACTCGGCCAGCGCCTGGGCGTTGGCGCAATGGGCCTTCATGCGCAGGTTGAGGGTTTCCAAGCCCTTGAGGAAGATCCAGGCGTTGAATGGGCTCAAGCTTGGGCCAGCGGTGCGCAGGAAGCCCACGACCTCTTTCATCTGCTCACTGCGACCCGCAACCACACCGCCCATGCAACGACCCTGGCCGTCGATGAACTTGGTCGCCGAATGCACGACGATGTCCGCGCCCAGCTTCAACGGCTGCTGCAGCGCCGGGGTGCAGAAGCAGTTGTCGACCACCAGCAGGGTGCCCTTGGCATGCGCCACTTCGGACAATGCAGCGATATCCACCAGTTCGGCCAATGGGTTGGACGGCGACTCGACGAACAGCAACTTGGTGTTGGCCTTGATCGCTGCCTCCCAGCCAGACAAGTCCGCCAAGGGCACGTAGTCCACTTCGATACCGAAACGCTTGAAGTACTTTTCGAACAGGCTGATGGTCGAACCGAACACACTGCGCGACACCAGCACATGGTCGCCGGCACTGCACAGGCTCATGACCACCGCCAGGATCGCCGCCATGCCGGTGGCCGTGGCCACAGCTTGCTCAGCGCCTTCCAACGCCGCGATACGCTCTTCGAACGCGCGCACGGTCGGGTTGGTATAGCGCGAATACACGTTGCCCGGCACTTCGCCAGCAAAGCGCGCAGCGGCATCGGCGGCGGTGCGGAACACATAGCTGGAAGTGAAGAACATCGGGTCGCCGTGCTCACCTTCCGGGGTGCGGTGCTGGCCGGCGCGCACAGCCAGGGTATCGAAAGCTACGCCATCGAGGTCGCTGTCCAACCGACCGGCATCCCATTCCTGACTCATGCTGCGACTCCTTACTCAATTCTTTATTTAAGATACAAAACCGGCCCCTCAGGGCCGGTTGTCACTCAGTTGTTGTACAGGTCGATGATCGCGCTGACCGCCTGGGTCTTGATCTTCGACGAGTCGTTACGCGCCTGCTCGATCTTGTCCAGGTACGCCTCGTCGACGTCACCGGTCACATACTTGCCGTCAAACACGGCGCAGTCGAACTGGTCGATCTTGATTTTGCCACCACCGACCGCTTCGATCAGGTCCGGCAAGTCCTGGTAGATCAGCCAATCGGCACCGATCAGGTCGGCCACGTCCTGGGTCGAACGGTTGTGAGCGATCAGTTCGTGGGCGCTCGGCATATCGATACCGTATACGTTCGGGTAACGCACGGCAGGTGCTGCGGAACAGAAATACACGTTCTTCGCACCGGCTTCGCGGGCCATCTGGATGATCTGCTTGCAGGTGGTGCCACGCACGATGGAATCATCCACCAGCATCACGTTCTTGCCGCGGAATTCCAGCTCGATGGCGTTGAGCTTCTGGCGTACCGACTTCTTGCGCGCTGCCTGGCCCGGCATGATGAAGGTCCGGCCAATGTAGCGGTTCTTCACGAAGCCTTCGCGGAACTTGACGCCCAGGTGGTTGGCCAGCTCCAGCGCGGCGGTACGGCTGGTGTCCGGGATCGGGATCACCACGTCGATGTCATGCTCAGGACGCTCGCGCAGGATTTTCTCGGCCAGCTTCTCGCCCATGCGCAGACGCGCCTTGTACACCGAAACGCCGTCGATGATCGAATCCGGACGCGCCAGGTAGACGTGCTCGAAGATGCACGGGGTGAGTTTCGGTGCCACGGCGCACTGGCGGGTGTGCAGCTTGCCGTCTTCGGTGATGTACACCGCTTCGCCTGGCGCGAGGTCGCGGATCAGGGTGAAACCCAGCACGTCCAGGGACACGCTTTCGGAGGCGATCATGTACTCGACGCCTTCGTCGGTGTGACGCTGGCCGAACACGATCGGGCGAATGCCGTGCGGGTCACGGAAGCCGACGATGCCATAACCGGTGACCATGGCCACTACGGCATAACCGCCGACGCAACGGTTGTGCACGTCGGTGACGGCAGCGAACACGTCTTCTTCGGTCGGCTGCAGCTTGCCGCGCTGGGCCAGCTCGTGGGCGAACACGTTGAGCAGCACTTCCGAGTCGGAACTGGTGTTGACGTGGCGCAGGTCAGATTCGTAAATCTCCTTGGCCAACTGTTCAACGTTGGTCAGGTTACCGTTGTGCGCCAGGGTGATGCCGTAAGGCGAGTTGACGTAAAACGGTTGAGCTTCGGCCGACGTCGAGCTACCGGCAGTCGGGTAACGCACATGGCCAATGCCCATGTGCCCGACCAGGCGCTGCATGTGACGCTGGTGAAACACGTCACGTACCAGGCCATTGTCCTTGCGCAGGAATAACCGGCCGTCGTGGCTGGTCACAATACCGGCAGCGTCCTGGCCGCGGTGCTGGAGGACGGTTAGCGCGTCATACAGCGCCTGATTGACGTTCGACTTACCGACGATACCGACGATGCCACACATGCGACGCAACCCCTACTTAATGAATCTTGACTGAACACAGCTTACTGAGGCGTTTTGGCCGGTAAGAGGTGTTCCTTGAACGGAAGATCAGCGGGTACGCTGATTCCGCTGGCCAGCCACTGACTGCTCCACCCCAGAATGAGGTTTTTGGACCAATCTGCAACCAATAGAAATTTTGGCACGAGTACCGACTCCTGCCACCACGAATCCTGCTGTACCGGCCCCAGGCTCAACAGCCCGACCGCCACGACCACCAGCAACGCGCCACGCGCGGCGCCGAAGGCCATGCCGAGAAATCGATCGGTCCCGGAGAGGCCGGTGACACGTATCAACTCGCCAATAAGATAATTGACCATTGCCCCCACCAGCAGCGTGGCGATGAACATGATGGCGCAGCCCGCGATGACGCGAGCCGAAGGTGTCTCGATGTATCCGGCCAGGTAGACCGACAATGAACCGCCGAACATCCAGGCTACGACTCCTGCGATGATCCAGGTCAGCAACGACAGTGCTTCTTTTACGAAGCCGCGGCTTAGACTGATCAAAGCGGAGATGGCGACGATTGCAACGATCGCCCAATCAACCCAGGTAAATGGCACGTTTGAGCCTACGGACAGATAAGGCGGCGCATTTTAGCAGAGCGTCGGGCTATCGGTAAGCTGTGATTACGGCAGCTTTGCAAATCAATGGGTTGTACCCCTGAATGTAGGAGCCCGGCTTGCCGGCGATAGCGATCTTATCGACGCCATCGCCGGCAAGCCGGGCTCCTAAAGGTATGCCGCATCTCAAGCAGGGATCAAATCAGCCGCGTTCAGGCTGGAAACGAGTGACGAATCCTTTAAGGTTCTGCTGGCGATCCAGCAGGTCCCGCAGGCGATCCGCCTCGGCACGCTCGATCAGCGGGCCGATAAACACCCGATTCTTGCCGTCGGCGCTTCGAATATAGGCGTTGTAGCCCTGGCTACGCAGCTTCTTCTGCAAGGCGTCGGCGCCTTCGCGATTGCCCAGGCTGGCGACCTGGATCGACCAACTGATCGGCAAGCCATTCGGGTCGATACGGCTCTGCCCCACATCCGGCTTGCCCGGGGCGGCAGGTTGCGGCGCTACCGGCTTGGGTGCAGGTGCGGGCGCAGCGGGCTTGGTGGCGACAACCGGCGCCGCGGGTGCTGGCTTGACCACTGGCACGCTGGGTTGCACCGGCATCGACGGTGCCTGCTGCGCAGCCACTTCATCGTCAGTCGGTACAGGCTCTTCTTCAGGCAATGCCTGGGGCTCAGGCACCACCACCGGTTCAACCTGCACCTGGGGCACTGCGGGCGCCTGGGGCGCAGCCGGGGCTTCGACGACAACCTGACGCTCTTCGTCCTGGCGGGAAAACAGCATCGGCAGGAAAATCACCGCCAATGCCACCAGCACCAAGGCTCCGACCATTCGCTGCTTGTACGCGCTATCCAGTAATGCCATGTGCAGCTTCCTCCGTGGAGCGCCGGGCCAACCACTCAAGCGCCTCGGCAACACAATAAAATGACCCGAACAACAGAATCTCATCGTCGGGCGTGGCAATGGCGCACTGTGCTTCAAGGGCATCGGTCACGCTTGCATACGACGTCACCGGCGCACCAAGGTTCTGCAAGGCCACTTCCAGTTCGGTCGCCGGACGGCTGCGCGAGGTATCCAGAGGCGCCACGGCCCAAGCCTGGACATTGCCCAGCAAGGGCGCGACCACGCCCTCCAGGTCCTTATCGGCGAGCAAACCGAATACTGCAAGGCGACGGCCGACCGGTGGCCTGCGCGACAGGCGTTGTGCCAGGTACTCGGCCGCATGGGGGTTGTGGCCCACATCCAGCAGCAGGTTCAGGCGCCTGCCCTGCCATTGGAACTCACGTCGATCCAGACGCCCGACCACGCGCGTCGCCAACAAGGTGGCGGCGATCTGCTCGGCATTCCACGGCAGATCCAACAGCAGATAAGCCTGCAGCGCGAGCGCGGCGTTTTCCATCGGCAGGTTCAGCAGCGGCAGATCGCGCAGCTCCACAGCCTGGCCTTGTGCATCGCGCCCACGCCATTGCCAGTGCTGCTCACCGATCTCAAGGTTGAATTCGCGACCGCGCAGGAAAAAAGGGCAATCCAGCTCGCGCACCTTGTCCAGCAAGGTGTGTGGCGGATCCAGGTCACCACACAGCGCTGGCTTGCCCTGCCGGAAGATCCCGGCCTTTTCGTAGGCCACGGATTCGCGGGTATTGCCCAGGTAGTCGGCGTGGTCCACACCAATACTGGTGACCAGCGCCAGATCGGCATCCACCACATTGACCGTGTCCAGGCGTCCGCCCAGGCCGACTTCCAGCACCACCACATCCAGTTGCGCACGCTCGAACAGCCAGAACGCCGCCAGGGTGCCCATCTCGAAGTAAGTCAGGGATGTCTCACCCCGGCCGGCATCGAGTGCGGCGAAGGCTTCGCAGAGTTGCTCATCGGTGGCTTCGACGCCATTGAGCTGCACCCGCTCGTTGTAACGCAGCAGGTGCGGGGAATTGTAGACGCCGACTTTCAGCCCTTGGGCCTGCAGCAGCGCCGCGACAAAGGCACAGGTAGAGCCTTTGCCGTTGGTGCCGGTCACCGTGATCACTCGCGGCGCCGGCCGGCCCAACCCAAGGCGGGCCGCTACCTGTTGCGAGCGCTCCAGGCCCATGTCGATGGCGGACGGATGCAACTGCTCAAGGTAGGCGAGCCATTCGCCCAGGGTACGTTGGGTCATAGGTTTGCAGGCACCGGCGGCACAACAATCGGCTCGACCTTAGGCGCGATGTAGACAGGCGTCGGCAGGCCCATCATTTGTGCCAGCAGGTTGCCCAGGCGTGGACGCAACTCGCCGCGCGGGATGATCAGGTCGATCGCGCCGTGCTCCAGCAGGAACTCGCTGCGCTGGAAGCCTTCCGGCAGTTTTTCACGCACGGTCTGCTCGATCACGCGCGGGCCGGCAAAGCCGATCAGGGCCTTTGGCTCGCCAACGATCACGTCACCCAGCATCGCCAGGCTGGCGGATACGCCGCCGTAGACAGGGTCAGTCAGCACGGAGATGAACGGGATGCCTTCTTCGCGCAGACGCGCCAGTACCGCGGAGGTCTTGGCCATTTGCATCAGGGAAATCAGGGCTTCCTGCATACGCGCACCACCGGAGGCGGCGAAGCAGATCATCGGGCAACGGTTTTCCAGGGCGTAGTTGGCCGCGCGGACAAAGCGCTCGCCGACGATGGCACCCATGGAGCCGCCCATGAAGGAGAACTCGAACGCCGACACCACGACAGGCATGCCCAGCAGCTTGCCGCTGACGGAAATCAGCGCGTCTTTCTCGCCGGTCTGCTTTTGCGCAGCGGTCAGGCGGTCCTTGTACTTCTTGCCGTCACGGAACTTGAGACGGTCCACTGGTTCCAGGTCGGCGCCCAGCTCGTTACGGCCTTCGGCGTCGAGGAAGATGTCGATGCGGGCGCGGGCGCCGATACGCATGTGGTGGTTGCACTTGGGGCAAACGTCCAGGGTCTTTTCCAGCTCCGGGCGGTACAGCACCGCGTCGCAGGATGGGCACTTGTGCCACAGACCTTCAGGAACCGAGCTTTTCTTCACCTCGGAACGCATGATCGAAGGGATCAGTTTGTCTACTAACCAGTTGCTCATGCTTTCTTTCTCCAGTACCGGTGGCTTGAACACAGCCCCGCGTATGCCCTTGAGCTAAATTCATATGTGGCGATGACACATGCTGGACGGGGTCAGACGTTCGACCGGCCTTTTCCCGCATGTATCCTCAGCCTTCCAGACAACCTGCCAGCGCAGGGTTGCCACTTCATTTCCGAGCCACCCACAGGCGGCGCCGGGCTGTTTTACACAGTGGTAGTTATGGACGGCGGCAGACTGCCAGCCGTCACATCCCACCGCTGCTGTTGCGCACGGCCTGCATGAATGCGCGAATCTTGCTGTGATCCTTGATGCCCTTGCCCTGCTCTACCCCACCGCTGACATCCACGGCATACGGGCGAACCTGCTTGATCGCCGCCCCGACATTCGCAGGGTTGAGCCCGCCGGCCAGGATAATCGGCTTGCTCAGCCCTGCGGGAATCAGCGACCAATCGAACGCTTCACCGGTTCCACCGGGCACGCCTTCGACGTAGGTGTCGAGCAGGATCCCGCGAGCGCCACCATAGGCGGCACAGGCGGCTGCAATGTCATCCCCGGCCTTGACGCGCAATGCCTTGATGTACGGGCGCTGGTAGCTTTCACATTCGTCGGGCGTCTCGTCGCCGTGAAACTGCAGCATATCCAGCGGTACGGCATCCAGGGTTTCGTTGAGTTCGCAACGGCTCGCGTCGACGAACAACCCCACGGTAGTCACGAACGGCGGCAAGGCGGCGATGATCGCCCGCGCCTGCAACACATTCACCGCCCGTGGGCTCTTGGCGTAAAACACGAAACCAATGGCATCCGCCCCCGCCTCGACTGCCGCCAGAGCGTCTTCTATGCGGGCAATCCCGCAAATCTTGCTGCGAACGGCTGACATGTCGTGGAAACCTCAGGGGTTGGACCGAGAAAGTCCCGGATGGTAACAAAAGCTTTTCCGGGCGTCAGCCGCCAAGTTCGCTGAAACCTGTGAGGAAGTGTGGCCCGATGAAACGATCCGGCAGTTCGAACTCGTCGCGGTACTCCACATCCACCAGGTATAGGCCGAACGGATGCGCCGTGACCCCGCCGGTACGGCGAACCCGGCTTTCCAGCACTTCCTTGGCCCACTCCACCGGGCGCTCGCCGGTGCCGATGGTCATCAGCACCCCGGCAATGTTTCGAACCATATGGTGCAGGAACGCCCCGGCGCGGATATCCAGCACGATCATCTTGCCGTGGCGGGTCACGCGCAGGTGATGGACTTCCTTGATCGGCGACTTGGCCTGGCACTGGCCGGCACGGAAGGCGCTGAAATCATGCACGCCCACCAGGTGCTGCGCGGCTTCGGCCATGCGCTCGGCGTCGAGCGGGCGATGGTTCCAGGTGATTTCTTCGTTGAGGTGCGCCGGGCGGATCTGGTCGTTGTAGATCACATAGCGATAACGCCGGGCGATGGCCTTGAAGCGCGCGTGGAAATGCGCGGGCATGACCTTGGCCCAGCTGACACTGACGTCATGGGGCAGATTGATATTAGCGCCCATCACCCAGGCCTTCATGGAGCGTTCTGCCTGGGTGTCGAAATGCACCACCTGGCCGCAAGCATGCACGCCCGCATCGGTGCGCCCGGCGCACATCAGCGACACCGGCGAATCAGCAACTTTGGACAGGGCATTTTCCAGGGTTTCCTGCACCGTCAGCACGCCAGACGCCTGACGCTGCCAGCCGCGATAGCGCGAACCTTTGTATTCCACGCCCAGGGCGATGCGGTAAAAGCCTGCGGCCGCCATTTCGGCAGCCGGATTATCTATATTTGCCAAGAACTGAGAGCCTGATGAGTTGCGCAAAGGCGGCCATTATAAAGACCGTAAAGCGCGATGGGCACTTTTGTTACGGATTGGCCCCTAGCAAAATGTGGGAGCGGGCTTGCTCGCGAAGGGGGCGGATCAGTCACAACTTCATTAACTGACACGCCGTCTTCGCGAGCAAGCCCGCTCCCACACTGGGTAGGCGTCGCCCGTTAAATGCGACCGAGCATTTCCTTGGCCTCGCCACGCTGGATCTCGTCACCTTCGGTCAGCACTTCCGAGAGGATGTCCCGTGCGCCGTCTGCGTCACCCATGTCGATATAGGCCTGGGCCAGGTCGAGCTTGGTGGCAACTTCGTCGGTGCCGGAGAGGAAGTCGAATTCCGGCTCATCATCGCCCAACGCCGCATCTTGCGCAGTGAAGGACGGTTCGATGGACGGATGCTCCAGGCTCTGGGACAGGCGGTCCAGCTCGGCGTTGACATCATCCAGCTCCGACGCAAATGCATCAGGCTTGGCCGGCGCTTCCGGCTCATCGGCCAGGGACAGGTCGAAATCTTCCGGCAGGTCGAAGTCGTCCAGTGCCGCAGGTGTGAGGGTCGGTGGCTCGACGGCCGGCACGTCCTTCATCTGGTCTTCGAGGCCCGATAGAAAGTCGTCATCGGATTGCGCCGAAGCCGGGGCGTCCAACTGCAGGTCCAGATCGAAGTCCGACAGGTCGTCCGGGCTGGCCTTGGATTCAGTCTGCTGCTTTAGAAGCGACTCAAAGGTTTGCTGATCGTCCTTGACCTCGGCCGGGGAAGCTTCTTCGAGATCGTCCAGGCTCAGGTCAAAATCGGTATCAAAGGCCTCCGGCTGCGCAGGCGCCGGTTTGTCTTCGAGCAAATCCTTGACGTATTGAGCGTCCAGGGCAGCAGCGGCCACCGCCGCGCTGACGCCTGCCGCCAGCACGGCCATGGCCGGGAAGCGACTCTTGAGCTGCTCGACCTGGGCATGGTTTTCACCATTGGCCACCAACTGACGCTCCTGTGTCACAAAGCCGTCCTTGTCGTTTTGCAGGCCGTAGACTTCCATCAGCTTCAAACGCAGGTCGCTGCGCTTGGGCTCATGCTTGATCGCCTGTTGCAGCACGTCGGCGGCCTGGTTGAGGTGGCCACGGTCGATATGGGATTGAGCCTGGGCCAACGCATCGCTTGAGTTCACCGGAGCCACGGCAACGGCCAGCGGCGCGAGCACGGAAGCAACGGTCGGCACCGCAACAGCCGGCGCGACCACCGGGGCCGGTGCTGGCGCCGCGGCCAGCTTGACGTTTGGCGGCGGCACTTCCAGGCCTTCGAAGCTGTCCGGCGGCAGGTCGTGATCGATGTTCGAGGTGAACTCTGGCTCTTCCGCCAGGGCCCGCGCCATGCGCAGGTGCTTTTCTTCTTCGCGGCGCGCATTGCGATGGCGCGCCCACAACAGCAGGAGCAACAGCACCAGCAAGATAGCGGCGCCGCCAAGTACGCCGAGCACGACCGGGTTGGTCAGCAGGTCGTTGAATTTGCCCTCGGTGGTGGCCGGCGCTGCATCCGCCTTGACCGGCTCAGGTGCTGGCGCTGGTGCGGTGGGTGCAGGGGCAGCAGTGGACGTGGCGGTATCGGGCGCTACCGGGGCAGCCGCCGGTTCGCCTGCCAACTGCGCGGGCATCGCCGCCGTGGCCGCGGTAGCCGGGACACCCTTTTCCGCCTGCAAACGCGCCAGTTGATCGTTCTTCAGTTGAATCAGTTTTTGCAGCTTGTCCAACTGGCTTTGCAAGTCGGCCGCGCGGCTCTTCAGTTCTTCGTTGTCACGGCGGGTGGTGTCCAGTTGCTCCTGGGTCATCGCCAGCTTGTCGCTGAGTGCCGCGCTATCGCCGACCTTGCCTTTGGCCCCCTTCTTGGCCGCCTCGGCTGACACCAGGCTCAAGTTGTCCTTGGCGTTGGTGCTGGCTGGGGCGTTACCGGCCTGGGTGCGCTTGGTGGCGTCCAGTTGCTGCTTGCCCGCTGCGGGATTGGTCGCGGCACGCCGACCCTGGCGCCAGGCGGCGTTCTGCGCGCTCACCTCGGCAATCGCCTGGGGTTGCGGTAATGCGGTGCTTTGTACGGTGTCCGGCAGGCGCAGGACCTGGCCGGTTTTCAGGCGGTTGATATTGCCGTCCACAAAGGCATCGGGGTTCAGCGCCTGGATCGCCAGCATAGTCTGCTGCACCGAGCCGCCATTGCGGTTCTTCGCGGCAATTTCCCACAGGGTGTCACGGGAGGTGGTGGTGTGCTGCGCCGTTTTGCTCGCGGCCGGCGCGGTGCTGGCCGGTGCAGCCGAGCGCGGTGCCGGCGCGGCGGTCGTCGGTGCCGGCTGGTCGAACTTGGCCGGGTCGAGCAACACGCTGTAGTCACGCATCAGACGGCCATTAGGCCATTGCACCTGCAACAGGAAACGGACGTAGGAATCAGGCAGCGGCTTGCTGGAGGTGACGCGCACCACACTGCGGCCGTTTGGATTGACCACCGGGGTAAACGTCAGGTCATCGAGAAATGCCTGGCGATCAACGCCCGCGTCCACAAACGCCTGGGACGAAGCCAGGCTCGGCGTGATCTCGGACGCCGTGAGGCCGCCGACATCGAGCAATTCGATTTCCACCGCCAACGGCTGGTTCAACTTCGACTTGAGGGTCATCTCCCCCAGCTGCAGCGCCTGCGCCATACCGGAGGACAGCGCCGAGGCGGCCGCTATTGCTAACACCAGTTTGCGAACTTGAACCATAGCCTCATCCTTTGTTTGAACACTCCCCGGCCTGCGAGAAGGTTGGTAACCGCTGCCATAAGGCATGGCGAGCCGATAGGTCACCGACGCGCAACTTTTCCTGCCTGGGGCCAAGCATAGCGCTTGGCTAGAATCAATCTACAAATTGCCGCCAAGTATCTTTTACGCAAGGCCTTTTATCAACAACTGCGCCAGCTGCACGGCATTCAACGCGGCGCCTTTGCGTACGTTATCTGACGTCAGCCACAGATTTAGTTCCGCCGGGTCATCCACGCCCGCCCTGACACGACCGACGTAGACCACATCCTGGCCCACTGCGTCACCTACGGCTGTAGGAAAATCCCCTTCATCCACGAGCTCGATCCCCGGCGCAGCGTCAAGTGCGCGGTTCACCGCAGCGAGGTCGACCGCCGCGCCCAGTTGCAGGGACACAGTCAGGCTATCGCCAAAAAACACCGGGGCTTGAACGCAGGTTGCGGAAATCTTCAGCAAAGGTGATTCCAGCACCGCACGCAGCTCATGGACGAGGCGCTTCTCCAGGGCGGTATGACCTTGGGCGTCCGGCGTGCCGACTTGTGCAAGCAGGTTGAAGGCTACCTGGCGATCGAAGAATTTCGGCTCCAGTGGGCGCATGTTCAACAGCTCGGCGGTTTGCCGGGCCAGCTCGCTGACGGCCTCACGCCCCTGGGCTGACATCGCCAGGCTGGCGGTGACACTCACTCGCTGGATATCCAGCAGGCCACGCAAGGGCGCAAGGACGACCGCCAGGTTGGTCGCCGATGGGCTTGGGCTGCCGAGCTGGAACGGTTTTTCCAGGCCATCCAGCACATGGGCATTGGCTTCCGGCACGACTTGAGGCGCCTGCTCGGCCGGCAAGGCGCCGGACAAGTCGATCACCGAGCAACCCGCTGCCGTGGCACGCGGCGCAAAACTCAGGGTGGCCGCCGGCCCCGCCGCAAAGAACGCCAGCTGTACTTTGCTGAAGTCGAACTCATCGACCTCCCTCACCCGCAGGTTCTTGCCGCGAAACGGCACCGAGGCACCGGCAGAGTTGTTGCCGGCCAGCAGGTGCAGGGTGCCAACCGGGAAGTCCAGCTCTTCGAGGATCTGCACCAGGGTTTCGCCGACGGTACCGGTGGCGCCGATCACGGCGATATCAAAGGTCTGGGTCATGGGGGCTGCCTCGGGCATTGCGGGGGGAGCGGCACTTTACCGGGTGGTGGTGGGTGAGGCAATTAACCCGGCTTTTGTGGTGTGGCTGATGGCCTCTTCGCGAGCAAGCCCGCTCCCACATTCAACCGAGTTTATTCAGTTGAAATGCAATCAAATGTGGGAGCGGGCTTGCTCGCGAAGAGGCCCCAAAGGCCAACAAAAAACCCGCGCCTGTCACCAGAGCGCGGGTTTCCAATATTGCCTCAAGCGATCAACGCTCCAGCAGAATCCGCAGCATGCGACGCAGCGGTTCGGCGGCGCCCCACAGCAGCTGGTCGCCAACGGTGAACGCGCCGAGGAACTGGCTGCCCATGTTCAGCTTGCGCAAACGGCCCACCGGTACATTCAGGGTGCCGGTGACCTTGGTCGGGCTCAGCTCCTGCATGCTGATGTCGCGATTGTTCGGCACCAGCTTGACCCATGGGTTGTGCTGGCTGATCAACGCTTCGATATCGGCGATCGGCACATCTTTGTTCAACTTGATGGTCAGCGCCTGGCTGTGGCAGCGCATGGCGCCGATGCGCACGCAGATGCCGTCCACCGGGATCGGGTTCTTGAAGCGGCCGAGGATCTTGTTGGTTTCGGCCTGGGCCTTCCACTCTTCGCGGCTCTGGCCGTTCGGCAGCTCTTTGTCGATCCACGGGATCAGGCTGCCGGCCAATGGCACGCCGAAGTTCTCGGTCGGGTAGGCGTCACTGCGCATGGCTTCGGCCACACGACGGTCGATGTCGAGGATCGCGCTGGCCGGGTCGGCCAGTTGATCGGCAACGGCGGCGTGAGTCGCGCCCATCTGCTTGATCAGTTCACGCATGTTCTGCGCGCCGGCACCGGAGGCCGCCTGATAGGTCATGGCGCTCATCCACTCGACCAGGCCAGCCTCGAACAGGCCACCCAGGCCCATCAGCATCAAGCTGACGGTGCAGTTGCCACCGACGTAGTTCTTGGTGCCGGCGTCCAGTTGCTGGTCGATGACCTTGCGGTTCACCGGGTCAAGGATGATCACCGCATCGTCCTGCATGCGCAGGCTCGAGGCAGCGTCGATCCAGTAACCCTGCCAGCCGGCTTCGCGCAGCTTGGGGAAGACTTCGCTGGTGTAGTCGCCACCCTGACAGGTCAGAATCACGTCGAGGGTTTTCAGCTCTTCAATGCTGTAGGCGTCCTTGAGCGGGGCAATATCCTTACCCACAGACGGCCCTTGGCCACCCACATTCGAAGTGGTGAAAAACACCGGCTCAATAAGATCGAAATCCTGCTCTTCCAGCATCCGCTGCATGAGCACGGAACCGACCATACCGCGCCAACCGATCAGACCTACACGTTTCATCGCAACTACACCTTGTTAAAAAGTGGGCCGCCTTGCAGCAACAACTGCAAGCGGGCCCGAGAGATTACAGATTCCGCAGCGCGGCGACTACTGCGTCGCCCATTTCTTGCGTACCGACCTTGGTGCAACCCTGCGACCAGATGTCGCCAGTGCGCAGGCCTTGGTCCAACACCAGGCTCACGGCCTTCTCGATGGCATCCGCCGCTTCGCTCAGGTTGAAGCTGTAACGCAGCATCATCGACACCGACAAAATGGTCGCCAGCGGGTTGGCAATGCCTTGGCCCGCGATGTCCGGCGCCGAACCGTGGCAAGGCTCGTACATGCCCTTGTTGTTGGTATCCAGGGACGCCGACGGCAGCATGCCGATGGAACCGGTGAGCATCGAGGCCTGGTCGGACAGGATGTCACCGAAGAGGTTGTCGGTGACGATCACGTCGAACTGCTTGGGTGCACGCACCAGTTGCATGGCGGCGTTGTCGACGTACATGTGGCTCAGTTCGACGTCCGGGTAGTCCTTGGCCACTTCTTCAACGATTTCGCGCCACAGTTGGCTGGAGGCCAGCACGTTGGCTTTATCCACCGAGCAGACCTTCTTGCCACGCACGCGGGCCATGTCGAAACCCACGCGGGCGATACGGCGGATTTCGCTCTCGCTGTACGGCAGGGTGTCGTAGGCCTGGCGCTCGCCATTTTCCAGCTCACGCACACCGCGCGGCGAGCCGAAGTAGATACCGCCGGTCAGCTCGCGCACGATGAGGATATCCAGGCCCGCGACCACTTCCGGCTTGAGGCTCGACGCGTCGGCCAGTTGCGGGTAGAGGATCGCCGGGCGCAGGTTGCCGAACAGGCCCAGTTGCGCGCGGATCTTCAGCAGGCCGCGCTCAGGGCGGATATCGCGTTCGATCTTGTCCCATTTCGGGCCGCCGACGGCGCCGAGCAGTACAGCGTCGGCCGCACGCGCACGGTCCAGGGTCTCGTCGGCCAGCGGTACGCCGTGCTTATCGATGGCAGCGCCGCCGATCACGTCGTGGCTCAGTTCGAAGCCCAGGCTGTACTTGCTGTTGGCGAGTTCCAGGACCTTGACCGCTTCGGCCATGATTTCCGGACCAATACCGTCGCCAGGGAGAATCAGAATCTGCTTGCTCATGCGTTCCTCATTTCATCAAGCGACCCGCCCGTGGGCAGGTCGGGAAAAATCAATCAGCGTTCGGCAAAGACCACCAGCACGTCGGTGCTGAAGGTGCCGTCGGCCTGAATTTCGTAATAATCGCGCACTTCCTGGCCCATCGCCTGTTGCAGCTCAAGTATCGCTGCGCGCAATACCTCTGGCGTGCGCATGCGCTCGACCCAGGAGGTGTATTCCAGGCGCAAGCGTTGGCGGCTGCTGTTGCGCACATGCAGGCCGGACTCGCTGAGCTGCTGCATCCACTCGGCGGCGGCGTAATCGCGCACGTGGCTGGTGTCGCGCAGCACTTCGACGGTTTGCAGGTAAGTGTCCAACAGCGGGCTGCCCGGTGACAAGACGTCGACGAACGCCGCTACGCCGCCCGGTTTGAGCACGCGGCGCACTTCGCGCAGGGCCAGGCCGAGGTCGCTCCAGTGATGGGCCGAATAACGGCTGAACACGAAGTCGAACTCCCCATCGGCGAACGGCAGGCGCTCGGCAGCGCCGTGCACCGTACGGATATTGCCCAGGCCACGGTCCACCGCAGCGGCGGTGACCACGTCAAGCATCTGCTGGGACAGGTCGTAGGCCACCACTTCTTTAACCAATGGCGCCACGTGGAAGCTGACATGACCGGCACCGCACCCAAGGTCCAGCAAGCGCGCGCTCCCCTGCCCGGCCAGTTCGGCCTGCAGCAGCGCGAATTCGGTGCCTTGGGCGTGCACGGCACTGCTCAGGTAGGCTGAGGCTTGCTCGCCGAATTGTTTTTGCACGACTTGGGTGTGGGCGGTGCTGGTCATGGTGGTTTCCTTGGGTTTTGGGGTGGCTGTACGGGCGCTATCGCAGGCAAGCCAGCTCCCACAGTTGGAATGCATTCCAATGTGGGAGTTGGCTTGCCCGCGATGGGGCCCGCACGGTTACCGCAAATCAGGCATCGCGAAACAACCAAGGCTGGCTCGCCCGGTGCTTGGCTTCAAACGCCGCTATCGCATCGCCGTCCTGCAAGGTCAGGCCGATATCGTCCAGGCCGTTGATCAGGCAGTGCTTACGGAACGCATCCACTTCAAAGTGATACACCTTGCCATCCGGACGGGTCACGGTTTGCGCGGCCAGGTCGACGGTCAGTTGGTAGCCTTCTTCAGCTTCCACCTGCTTGAACAGCTCGTCGACTTCTGCGTCGGTCAAGATGATCGGCAGCAGGCCATTCTTGAAGCTGTTATTGAAGAAGATGTCGGCGTAGCTCGGCGCGATGATGCTGCGAAAGCCATATTCTTCCAGGGCCCACGGCGCGTGTTCACGGCTGGAGCCGCAACCGAAGTTCTCACGGGCCAGCAGTACGCTGGCGCCTTGGTAACGCTCGGCGTTGAGCACGAAGTCCTTGTTCAGCGGGCGCTTGGAGTTGTCCTGGTAGGCGTAGCCCACGTCCAGGTAGCGCCACTCGTCGAACAGGTTCGGGCCAAAACCGGTGCGCTTGATCGACTTCAAGAACTGCTTGGGGATGATCTGGTCGGTGTCGACGTTGGCGCGATCCAAAGGGGCGACAAGGCCGGTGTGTTGAGTAAAAGCACGCATCGGGTATTCCTCAGATCAATTCGCGAACGTCGATGAAACGACCGTTGACGGCCGCCGCAGCGGCCATGGCCGGGCTGACCAGGTGGGTACGCCCGCCGGCACCCTGACGCCCTTCGAAGTTACGGTTGGAGGTGGACGCGCAATGCTCGCCCGATTCCAAACGGTCCGGGTTCATCGCCAGGCACATCGAGCAGCCTGGCTCACGCCATTCAAAACCGGCTTCAAGGAAGATCTTGTCGAGGCCTTCGGCTTCGGCTTGCGCTTTGACCAGGCCCGAACCAGGCACCACGATGGCTTGCTTGATGGTCGACGCCACTTTGCGTCCCTTGGCGATCACCGCCGCTGCGCGCAGGTCTTCAATCCGCGAGTTGGTGCAGGAACCGATGAACACGCGATCCAACTGGATATCGGTGATCGCCTGGTTGGCCTGCAAACCCATGTACTTCAAAGCGCGCTCGATGGAACCACGCTTGACCAGGTCGGCTTCTTTGGCCGGGTCCGGCACGTTCTGGTCGACGGCCAGGACCATTTCCGGCGAAGTACCCCAGCTGACTTGTGGCTTGATCTGGGCAGCGTCGAGTTCGACCACGGTGTCGAACACCGCGTCGGCGTCGGAGACCAGGTCTTTCCAGGCTTCGACGGCGGCGTCCCAATCCGCGCCTTGCGGGGCGAATGGGCGGCCTTTTACGTATTCGACGGTCTTGTCGTCCGCCGCCACCATGCCCACGCGGGCACCGGCTTCGATGGACATGTTGCAAATGGTCATGCGGCCTTCGATGGACAGGTCGCGAATCGCGCTGCCGGCGAACTCGATGGCATGGCCGTTACCGCCGGCGGTGCCGATCTTGCCGATCACGGCGAGTACGATGTCTTTGGCGGTCACGCCAAATGGCAACTGGCCTTCGACCTTCACCAACATATTCTTCATTTTCTTGGCGACCAGGCACTGGGTGGCGAACACATGTTCCACCTCGGAGGTGCCGATGCCGTGGGCCAGGGCGCCAAAGGCACCATGAGTCGACGTATGGGAGTCACCGCAGACCACGGTCATGCCCGGCAAGGTGGCGCCCTGCTCCGGGCCGATCACGTGAACGATGCCTTGACGCACGTCATTCATCTTGAATTCGGTAATGCCATATTCGTCGCAGTAGTCGTCGAGGGTCTGCACCTGCAAACGCGACACCTGGTCGGCAATGGCTTCGATGCCGCCTTTGCGCTCTGGCGTGGTGGGCACGTTGTGGTCTGGCGTGGCGATGATGGAGTCGACGCGCCAAGGCTTGCGCCCGGCCAGTCGCAGGCCTTCGAACGCTTGGGGCGAGGTCACTTCATGGATGATGTGACGGTCGATATAGATCAGCGACGAGCCATCGTCGCGCCGTTTCACTTCATGGGAATCCCAAAGCTTGTCGTAAAGCGTTTTGCCGGCCATCAGTCGGTCCTCATCAGCGGTGTTTCTTTATGCCGGGCTTTTCAATAACCCTTTGGCTTGTGAGGCTGATGGTATGGCGCTACATTAAATAACTCAAATTCATATTTTTTATGCTTTGGATTACCAACTGGAATACCACCATGGACCTGGCCAACCTCAATGCCTTTATAGCCATCGCCGAGACCGGCAGCTTCTCCGGCGCCGGCGAGCGTCTGCACCTGACCCAACCGGCCATCAGCAAACGCATCGCCGGCCTGGAGCAACAATTAAAGGTGCGTTTGTTCGACCGCCTGGGCCGTGAAGTCGGCTTGACAGAAGCCGGCCGAGCCTTGCTGCCGCGCGCTTATCAGATCCTCAACGTGCTGGACGATACGCGCCGCGCCCTTACCAACCTGACCGGCGAGGTCAGCGGGCGCCTCACTTTAGCCACCAGTCACCATATCGGCCTGCACCGCCTGCCGCCGATCCTGCGTACCTTTACACGGGAATACCCGAATGTGGCGCTGGATATTCAGTTCCTCGATTCAGAAGTGGCCTACGAAGAAATCCTCCATGGCCGCGCCGAAGTGGCGGTGATCACCCTGGCGCCCGATCCCCACCACCTGGTGCGGGCCACCCCGGTGTGGGACGACCCGCTGGATTTCGTGGTGGCGCCGGAGCACAGCCTGACCAGCAACGGCAAGGTCAGCTTGGCGGACATTGCCGGCCACCCGGCGGTTTTCCCCGGCGGCAACACCTTTACCCACCATATTGTCAGCCGGCTGTTCGAGGCCCAGGGCCTTACGCCAAACATCGCGATGAGCACTAACTATTTGGAAACTATCAAGATGATGGTGTCTATCGGCCTGGCCTGGAGCGTGTTGCCGCGCACGATGCTGGATGAACAGGTGGCAAGTATCGCTTTGCCGGGCATACAGCTCAGTCGCCAGCTAGGCTATATCGTGCACACCGAAAGGACGCTGTCGAATGCTGCGCGGGCTTTCATGAGCCTATTGGATGCACAAGTCGATCTGCCAGGGATTCCGGCATGAACCTGTGCGGCCTCAAGGTCTGAACTGAACCGCGCCTTACGCCCATCGAGCCAAGGCCCTGTGATAATGCGCAACCCCGTCGACTCCTTGCCACCCCTGCCCCGTATTTACGCCCTTGACCCTCAAGAGGCGGAACAAAGCTGGGACAGCGCCCCGCAATTGCTGGCAGCGCTCAATGCTGCCCGGCTGGGCGCGTGGTGCTGGGAAATCGACACCGGCAGAATCAGTTGGTCACGCGGCACCCAGGCGCTGTTTGGCTTTGATCCGCGCCAGCCACTGCCCAAGGACCTGGACTACCTCGACCTGCTCGCGCCACAGGATCGCGCCCGCGTGGTGCGGGCCTTTCACGCGGTTCTGGCCGGCGAGCCGTTCGAGCAGGCCATGCATCACCATATCCAGTGGCCGGACGGCACCCACCACTGGCTGGAAATCAATGGCAGCCTGGCACCTGACAAAGCCGGACGACGGCGCATGATCGGGGTGATCCGCGAGACCACCCGCCAACGCGAGCGGGAGCGCGCCCTCAGCCACTCGGAAAAACGCTTCGCCACGCTGTTTCACCTGTGCCCCAATATGGTCTTGCTGACGCGCCAGTCCGATGGACTGATCAGTGAAGCCAACCAGTACTTCGAGATGCTCTTCGGCTGGCCGGTGGCCGACGCCATCGGCCGCACCACCCTGGACCTGGGCCTGTGGCGCCACCCCGAGCAACGCGCGCAGCTGGTCAAGGCCACCCAGCGCAAGGGCGAGCCCATCACCATGGAGGTGCAATTTTGCGCCAGTAACGGCCAGATCCACGACGGCACGCTCAGCGCACAAAAAGTCGAGCTGGAGGGTGAGGCCTACCTGATCAGTACGTTTCTCGACACCACTGAGCGCAAAAACGCCGAGCAGGCCCTCAAGGACAGCCAGGAGCGCCTCGACCTGGCCCTGGACTCGGCGCAACTGGGCACCTGGGACTGGCACATTCCCACCGGCATGCTCTACGGCTCGGCGCGCGCCGCCCAACTGCACGGCCTGCCACCGGAGCCATTCCATGAGTCCTTCGACGCCTTCTTCGAGGGCATGCCCGATGAAGAGCGCGATAGCATGCGCAACGCCTACCGCACCCTGCGCGAAGGCCCGGCCGGCAACTATCAACTGACCTACCGCGTGCCGATGGAAGACGGCAGCTCGCGCTACCTCGAAAGCCGCGCGCGCCTGTACCGCGATGAACACGGTGCGCCGCTGCGCATGGCCGGCACGTTGCTGGATATCACCGACCAGGTGGAGCGTGAACAACGCTTGACGGCCTCCGAAGAAAAATTCGCCAGCCTGTTCCAGGCCAGCCCGGACCCGATCTGCGTCACTTGCCTGGACAGCGGCGCGTTTATCGAAATCAACCCGGCCTTCACCCAGACCTTTGGCTGGACGGCGGCCGAGGTCATCGACAAAAGCGCCGAAGAGATCGGGCTGTGGGACGAGTCGAGCAAGCGCCTGCAGCGTATCGAGCGGGTGATCCGCGAGCAGGCGCTGAGCAATGTGGCCATCGTGGTGCATCACAAGGGTGGCCAGAGCCTGACCTGCATGATTTCCAGCCGCTTGATCAAGGTCGGCGACCAGCCCTGCATCGTCACCACGCTGCGCGATATCACCCAGCAGCAACGCTCGGAGGCAGCACTGAAGGCCAGCGAAGAGAAATTCGCCAAGGCTTTCCATTCCAGCCCCGACGCGATTTCCATCACCGAGCGCGATACCGGCCGCTACGTGGAGGTCAACGACGGTTTTTGCCGCCTGACCGGCTACCGTGCCGATGAAGCCATCGGCCTGACCCTCTACCAGATCGGCATTTGGGCCGATGAAAACCAGCGCGCGGCGCTGCTGGCGGAATTGCAGATCAAAGGCCGTATCCACCATCTGGAGATGCTCTGGCACAACAAACGCGGCGAAGTGCTGGCAGTGGAAGTTTCGGTGGAGCCCATCACCCTGAATGAAACGCCCTGCCTGCTGCTGACCGCCCGGGACGTAAGCTTGCTGAAAAACGCCCAGGCGCAGATCCGCCACCTGGCCTACCACGACCCGCTGACCAACCTGCCCAACCGCGCCCTGCTGATGGACCGCCTGAGCCAGCAGATCGCCTTGCTCAAGCGGCATAGCCTGCGCGGCGCATTGCTGTTCCTCGACCTTGACCACTTCAAGCACATCAACGATTCACTCGGCCACCCGGTGGGCGACACGGTGCTGAAGATCGTCACCGCCCGCCTGGAAGCCAGCGTGCGCATGGAGGACACCGTGGCGCGCCTGGGTGGCGATGAGTTCGTGGTACTGCTCAGCGGCCTTGACGGCACGCGCACGGAAGTCAGCGGCCAGGTGCAGGAGCTGGCCGATACCCTGCGCGAATTGCTCTCGGAGCCGATGTTCCTGGACGGGCATCGCTTGCAGGTCACGCCGAGCATTGGCGTGGCGCTGATTCCCGATCACGGTTCAACGCCTGCGGACTTGCTCAAACGGGCCGACATTGCCCTGTACCGCGCCAAGGACTCAGGGCGCAACACCACGCAGATGTTCCACAACAGCATGCAGAAAACCGCCAGCGAACGCCTGCGCATGGAGACCGACCTGCGCCTGGCCCTGTCGCGCGGCGAGTTCAGCGTGCATTACCAGCCCCAGGTCGATGCGCGTGGCAATCGGATCGTCGGTGCCGAGGCCCTGGTGCGCTGGCAGCATCCACAGCTTGGGGCACAGTCACCGTCTGAATTTATCAAAGTGCTCGAAGACAGCGGCCTGATCCTGGAAGTCGGCACCTGGATCCTGGACGAAGCCTGCGCGGCCTTTCAACAGTTGATCGCGGAAGGCTTGGTGGACCCGCTGAATTTCAGCCTGTGCGTGAACATCAGCCCCCGGCAGTTTCGCCAGAACGACTTCGTTGAGCGGGTGGAACGCAGCCTCAAGCAGCACCAACTGCCGTTCAGCCTGCTGAAACTGGAAATCACCGAAGGCATCGTGATCCAGAACCTGGACGACACCATCAGCAAAATGCGCCGCCTGAAAAAGCTCGGCGTGAGCTTTGCGATGGATGACTTCGGCACCGGTTACTCGTCGCTCACTTACCTCAAGCGCTTGCCCGTGGATGCGTTGAAGATCGACCAGTCCTTCGTGCGTGACGCCACCCATGACCCCAACGACGCCGAAATCATCCGCGCCATCGTGGCCATGGCCCGCAGTTTGAACCTGGAAGTGATTGCCGAGGGCGTGGAAACCCAGGAGCAACTGGCCTTCCTGCAGGGCCTGGGTTGCCATCTGTACCAAGGGTATCTGCACAGCCGGCCACTGCCCATGATCGGTTTCAGGGAACGCTTGATCGCGGGGGATGGCCGGGGTTAAACCAATTTCAGTGCGACGCCGTCGGCTTGATTCCAGTGCGAGCTATTCAAGTCGCGCTTGGCGCCATACTCATCGAATTTACCCTCTATCACGACAACCGAATGCCCAAAGTTCGCCAGGGTGCCAGGTACGCCTGATGCCAATTCATCCACGCTACTGGCGCGCGTAAAGGCGTACAAGCCGAGGCGGCGTAATGCATCGCCAGGAACCTCGCCGTCGTTCAGCGTTTGCAGGGCGACGTCAAAACTGACGCCGGCGCGAAACTCGTGATTTTCCAACTGTGCCCGCTTGGCGCTCGCTGCATAAAGGAACACGGCATTGTCAATAAGGCCAGCATTCGGACCACGAAAGTGGGCGGCTGCCCGGGCCCTTTCCAGCTCGGCGAAGGTGAGCCGCACTGTGCAGTTATCGCGCATGGTGATGGAGTAGCCTCCCGCCGTTTCGGTGACACGTTTGAAAATACCCAAAGGGTTTTGCCCGTACTTCATCATCGCCGCTTTGATGGCGGACACCGTGACACAGTTACCCTCCATGCCCTGATAGAAACCACTCCAGATATCGTCGGGCTCGACGCCAATGGGCGCAGCCGGGAATCGCGCAGGTTGACCGTCTTGATCGTGGGGTAGGTCTGCGGCGAGCTGGTAGCCGTAGTCTTTACCGACCGCATCTTTCTTGCCGTGGCTATGTTTAACACCCTCCACCACCAACGCCCCCGAAAAACTGGAGGTCTCGGTGACGCCAATACTGTGGGGTTCTTGAAGCTTGGCGGGAGGCACAATCCGCAAAAAGCCGATCAAGCCCATCCCCGTCAAGACCCTGTAGATGCTCTCACCCCGCAGCGTAACGGACAGCGCTGCATCAAACTGCACGTTGCGGATGAGCTGCTTGCGCTTTGCGTAGGCGGCCAGGATCAGGTTGGCGTCGTTGCGCATTTGCGTGTCAGGGCCTGTAAACCGCGTCGCCTCGGCGGTGCGCTGCAGCTCCTGCGTCGACAACGTCAGCTCAAAACCATCTTTCAGGGTGATGCTGTACCCATTGCCCGTGGCGTTGATCCTTTCGAAGACATCGGACGGCGACCGGCCAAACCTGAGCATCATCATCTTGATGACGGCTGCGTGGCTGCTGAGGTCGAACACCTCACCGAAATGACCCGAGGGGGCAATGAACCCTTGCAACACCTCTGCGACCTGGGGACGGATACCCTTGGCCTGGCCAACCTGGGGCGTGATCCTCACCACAGGCATGGGTACGACAGGGACAGGGGCGGTAGGAGGCTTCGGCGCGCTATGGCTCTGCAGCGTATACATGTAGCTTTGATCGGGTGAACGCCCCCTGCCCGCGCGGTGCGCCTTGCCGGCGTATATCAACGATGAACCCAGGTTATGACTGTGGGCCACCCCCCACCGCCCTTCGCCGACAACCGTGGCAGTAGGCTCGTACTTGAGATGGCCGGATAAGCCCATGCCTTTGAACATGTTTAAGGTTGTCTCACCCTGCAAAGAAGCGGTCAGGACTGACGTAAAACTTGGCAAATCAGCGGCATTGCCACTTCCCAGCTGTTTGCGCTTGATGAATACCGCCAGTGCGAAATGGGCACCGCCCAGTACTTCGTTGTCGCTGCCGGTAAAACGTGATGCCGCCCCTGCTTGTTGCAGCTCCTGCCGGGAAAGGTGCAGCCTGTAGCCATCTTTCATCGTGACGTCATACCCCCCGCGATTACTGCGCACACGGCTGAACATAGCCTCAGGCTGCTTGCCAAAGGTGTGCATCATCAGTTTGATGACTGCGCTGTGTGAGCTGGCATCGTAATGCTCGCCGAAAGCGCGTTCAGGGAACTCAAAGGCGTGGAAGAGAGACGTTTCTTTCTCCGAGATATTGGAAAACTGCGACGCCGTGGAAGTCGAGCGCGCAGAGGATCCAATCGCAAACGTATTCATAGCAACCACTCTTAAAAGCAGTAGTCAGTCGCGCCGTCGATTGAACATACTTAAACCCGTGCAAACAGGCGCCTCTACGTTGCAAAAAAGGCTCCCCCACTGCGCTAGCAATCAGAGAGCCTTAGTTATCACTCAGCGAGTGAAGATAACGGACCGTCGGCCGTTATAGCGCGCGCTGGGAGGCGCCGGGACCACGAGGGGCAGGACCTTCAGCACCGGATGCCAGAGGTGTCAGAGGTGTCATACCGGTGGAAAGCTTGGACTTGTCAGCGGCTTTGGTCTCAATCTTCGGCTCAACAACAGCCACAACGCTTTCATCCGTCTTGCCACCAGCCTTCACCTCAACGAGGGGTGCAGCAGCAGTCTTCACTTCTGCACTTGCCTCATTACTGGGTGTCGCGTCAGCGCTTAGTTTGGTATCGGTTTTGTTTGCGATAGTGGCCGCCGTATTGGGTCGAACCTCCACTTTTGCTACATCAGTATTCAACTGCGGATTGCGCAACGGACGAGGGCCAGACAAGTCCTCCGAACTCACCCTGACTTGGATACCGGCAGCCAGATTGATATTGAACTGCCTGCCGTTATCAGGCGTCAGGCTCACCTGCGTGCTGCCATCTGGCAGGACCGTGACCTTGGCATCACCCTCGGACCCGATGCTGACTTGGGAAGCGGTTCCGGCACTCGGCTGCGCCGAAACAGTGACGTTGTCTTTCCCGCCAGCCTGCACGCTAGCACTGGCACCTAGGTTAGTCTGCGTATCTTTCTCAGTCTTTGGCTGCGCCGAATCAGTGATTTTGTCTTTCCCGCCAGCCTGCACGCTGACGTTGGCGTCGAGGCTAGTCTGCGTATTTTTCCCAGTATTTGGCTGCGCCGAATCAGTGACTTTGTCTTTCCCGCCAGCCTGCACGCTGACGTTGGCGTCGAGGCCAGTCTGCGTATTTTTCCCAGTATTTGGCTGCGCCGAATCAGTGACTTTGTCTTTCCCGCCAGCCTGCACGCTAGCACTGGCACCGAGGTTAGTCTGCGTATCTTTCTCAGTATTTGGCTGCGCCGAATCAGTGACTTTGTCTTTCCCGCCAGCCTGCACGCTGACATTGGCGTCGATATTAGTCTGCGTATCTTTCCCAGCGCTTGTTTGCGCCGAATCAGCGCGCTTGTCTGTCCTGAAACCCTGCACTCTCAGGCCTGCGCCGAGGTCAGCCTGCGTACCTTTGCCTGCCGTCGGTAGCGTCGCCTCAGTGCCTTTGCCATTCACACTTACCTGAATGCTACCGTCGGTGCCAAGTTTCACCTGCGTACCTTTATCAGCACTCGGCGCCGACTCAGTGCCTTTGCCATTCACACCTAGCTGAATGCTACCGTCGGTGCCAAGTTTTACATGCGTACCTTTATCAGCATTTGGCGCCGACTCAGTGCCTTTGCCATTCACACCCAGCTGAATGCTACCGTCAGTGCCAAGTTTTACATGTGTACCATTATCAGCATTCGGCGCCGACTCTGTGCCTTTTGCTTTCGCGGCTATATGCACGCTACCGCCAGTGCTAGCCCTCACCTGCGTATCGCTAGCTGGGAGCACCGTGGTCGTATCGGCTGGTAACTTTGCGTTAAACCCCCTGCCTGATAACAAACTGCGCATTGCCTTGAAGACGAGCTCAAACATCTCAAATAACTTTTCCAACGCATCGGAGTTAACCGTCACTTCCTTCCCAATCACTTGGGTGGTGTCGTTGCGCGGTAACGTGCTGTTTTTCGAACCCGGCTCTGCGCGAGAGGTATTGTTTTTTTCTATATCCTTCAACGTTTCAGTCGCGGATTGGTCTGCCGCGTGAAGTTCTGGCTTAAAACCTTGGAAATTGTTCGCCGATATATTGGACATGTACTTTTCTCACTCTTTGTGTGGTGCCACCCGTCAACAACCCATTAAACCTGGCAGCGATAAATTAGAACTGGAAATAATCATCATCACTTCGCAGTCCCACGATTGGTGGGGCGCGGCGCTATCGAGTTCCAAAAATCCTTATTCATATAAGGAAACCAAAATGAAAAATCAGACTTTACCCCATGACTACTTACGAAACTCTACAGCCCGCACCCATTAACCAACCCCACCACAGAGACATAAGGTAATAAGGCGCCCGACCGTATAAATAATGCAATCATTAAATCAAACCAGTCACGCCAACTTATGTTAGTCCGCCCCCACGCACACACAGATAACAAAACAACCTGCAAAACAAACAAACCCAATGTGGCAATAAAATAAAAACATACACCTCACACTGTTACCCGCCCTAAAAACAACAATAAACACCCACCTTCTAGCACCCCACGCTCAAGAAGATCACGCTTAAACGCGCCCAAAAAAAAGGGCGCCAATGGCGCCCCTTTCAAGCTGCTTGTAACGTTTATAAATGCGAACTTAATCTTTCAGAACAGGCGCCATCCCGAGCAGCAACGCCACCTTGTCCAGTTCGGTCTCGCGGCGCATCGCATTGAACAACTCCACCGCCTCCGGGTAGTTACGCGTCAACATAGCCAGCCATTGCTTCAAACGCCCCGGCGCTTGACGCTCGGTCAACTGCGCCACCGACTGGGTCCAGAAGTCCTGGAGCATGGGCTGCATCTGCGCCCAGGTCATCTCGACCACTTCTTCACCGGCCCGCGCCGCTGCGATCTGCCGCGCCAGGTCCGGGCGGGCAACCAGGCCACGGCCGAGCATGATGTCTTCGGCACCACTGACTTCGCGGCAACGCTTCCAGTCTTCAACACTCCAGATATCACCGTTGGCGAACACGGGCACCTTGACCACGTCTTGTACCCGCGGGATCCACTCCCAATGGGCTGGCGGCTTGTAACCATCGGTTTTGGTACGCGCATGCACCACGATATGGGCTGCGCCGCCTTCAGCCAGCGCCGTGGCGCAGACCAGTGCGCCGTCCGGGCTGTCGAAACCCAAGCGCATCTTGGCAGTGACCGGGATGTGGGCCGGTACGGCGCGGCGAACGTGCTCGACAATTTGATTGAGCAGCTCCGGCTCCTTGAGCAACACCGCGCCGCCACGGGACTTGTTGACGGTCTTGGCCGGGCAGCCGAAGTTGAGGTCGATGACTTGCGAACCCAGCTCACACGCCAGGGCGGCGTTTTCCGCCAGGCACACTGGGTCGGAGCCGAGCAATTGCACGCGCAGCGGCACGCCGGCAGCAGTGTGGGCACCGTGCAGCAGTTCCGGGGCGAGCTTGTGGAAATACGCCGGGGTGAGCAGGCGGTCGTTGACGCGGATGAACTCGGTCACGCACCAGTCAATACCGCCAACGCGGGTCAGCACGTCCCGCAGGATGTTGTCGACCAACCCCTCCATGGGCGCCAAAGCAATTTGCATGGAAAACACTCAACAAAAATCGTGGCGCAGTTTACTGGGTTTCCCACAGCAACCGTTAACCCCCTGTCAGGGCGGGGCCATAACCGTCGAGGAATTCGGCAGGCATGCGCTTGGGCTTGCCGGTGGACAGTTCGATGCAGACAAACGTGGTTTGGGCACGCAGCAAGGTGACACCGTCGCGGGGCCGGACCAGTTGAAAGCGCCGGGTCATCTTCAGGCGTTGGTCCCAGTCGACGATCCAGGTGGCCAGTTGCAGCTCGTCGCCCTCATAGCCTGCGGCCAGGTAGTCGATCTCATGGCGCACCACGGCCATGGCGCGGTCCAGGCGGCGATATTCGGTCAGGTCCAGCCCGAGGCGCTGGGAGTGGCGCCAGGCGCAGCGTTCCAGCCAGGACACGTATACCGCGTTGTTGGCGTGCCCCAGGCCGTCGATGTCTTCAGGGGCGACCTGCAGATCGATGATAAACGGCGTTGCCAAATCCCAGCCCATGCCTTGCTCCCAGTCGATTAATGTCGGCGGGGAGAGTGTATCAGGCGGTTTGCCGCACCTGTAAACGAGCGCCAGCCAGCAACGCCAGCACACCGTCGATCAGGCGCGGATCGGCCAGTACTTTCTGGTGCCCGCCCTGCTCCAGCCGCAACAGGCGGCTGTCGAACCAGGCTTCGTGAATGGCTTGAGACGCCTTGACCGGGACGAAGGTATCGTCTTCGGCGTGCACGATCAGGCCGGGGATATTCATCTGGTAGTGGGCCACGTCCAAGTGCTTGAGCGGCATGCCGAAGGTCAGCTCGACCTCCTGGATAAACGCCGAACGCGCCCGCGCTGGCAAACCCACCATCCGGGTGAAGCCGCGCAGCACATCCAGGAATCGCGACGGAGCGGCGATACTCACCAACGCCTCGGTACGCAGCCCCAACTGCACCGCCAGCATCGCACTGGCGCCACCCATGGAGTGGCCGATTACGGCGTGCAGCGGCGGCAACTCGGCGGCGGCTTCAAGCATGGCGCGGGCAAACAGCAGCACGTGGGCCTCACGCCCCGGCGAGCGGCCGTGGGCAGGACCGTCCAGGGCAATCACCGAGTAACCGTTGTCGACCAACGCCGTGATCAGGCTGGCAAACTGTGTGGGCCGACCTTCCCAACCGTGCATCAACAACACCGCCGGCCCCTGGCCCCAACGCAGCGCAGACAAACCGAAGCGCAAGGTGATGCGCTCCGATTGCGCCAGCAGCGGCAGCTCCCAATCACGTGGCGGCAGGTCGCGTGGCGTCATGAAGGCGCGACGCATGCGGTTGGCGACCGTTTGCGGTGCCAGGTGCCCCAGCGTGCCGTTGAAGCGACGAATCCAGGTTAGCGTGCCCATCATGCAGCCCTCTTCTAGCGTACAGCCGACTTGGCGGCGCGCAGCACACGGTCAGACAACTCACCTGACCCCAAGGCGCGGGCCAGGGCCAGGCCACCGATCATCAGCGCCATGTCAGCCAAGGCTTTATCGGTGTCCTCGGGGCTGGCAGCCAACTGGGCGGCCATCAGCTCACAGTGCTCGTTCAACGCCTGGCGGAACTCATCTGGCAGGCGGCTCATTTCGCCTACGGTCGCCGGGATCGGGCAGGCCTGGGCGGTGGAGTCACGGTGCTTGCGCGACAAGTAGAACGCCGCCACCAGGGCCCTGCGCTCTTCTCCGGTCAAGGTTGAGTCCATGTCGTCAATCGACGCACGACGCTTGGCCAGCAGCTGAGTGAAGGCCTCCAGCATCAGCGCGTCCTTGCTTTCAAAGTGCGCGTAGAAACCACCGACGGTCAGCCCCGCCGCGCCCATGACTTCACCCACACTCGGTTCGGCCGGGCCACGCTGGATCAACGCGGCGCTGGCAGCCTGCAAAATGCGTTCGCGGGTTTGCGCTTTTTTATCGCTCATCATTGCCTCCGATGTTCATGGGTTGAATATTATTACCATAATAATATTTGGCAAGCGACAGGCATGACCGCTGGTCAGAAGAAAAACGAGGGAGGGAAAAGAATTGGCCAAACGCCAGACAAACAAAAGGGCCATTCAATAATTGAATGACCCTTAAAAATCCCGCAGAGCGGGTAATCGTGGCGTCCCCTAGGGGACTCGAACCCCTGTTACCGCCGTGAAAGGGCGGTGTCCTAGGCCACTAGACGAAGGGGACAAAACCTTCTGTACAACTGATCAGGGCTGAGACCTGATCGATTCAAGGACGGTGTGGCCAGACCTTGAACCTGTAAATTGGTGGAGCTAAACGGGATCGAACCGTTGACCTCTTGCATGCCATGCAAGCGCTCTCCCAGCTGAGCTATAGCCCCGGATTTTTCGTCTCGCGACGCAGCAGACCTTTCGAACTGCTTGTTGAAACTGGCGTCCCCTAGGGGACTCGAACCCCTGTTACCGCCGTGAAAGGGCGGTGTCCTAGGCCACTAGACGAAGGGGACAAAACCTTCTGTACAACTGATCAGGGCTGAGACCTGATCGATTCAAGGACGGTGTGGCCAGACCTTGAACCTGTAAATTGGTGGAGCTAAACGGGATCGAACCGTTGACCTCTTGCATGCCATGCAAGCGCTCTCCCAGCTGAGCTATAGCCCCTCATCGGTGAGGACGGGGCGAATCTTAATGGCGGTTTAGAAGTGTGTCAAATTTATTTTCAACAATTTCCAAAATTTTTTGCCGGGATAACAATCACTTACCGGCGAAACCCCGGAAAACCGGGGTTTCGTCGTTTCAACCGCGTGCTTAGGCGATGGCGCCCAGCAGCTTTTCCCACTCTTTGTTTTCTTTCTTCGACACACCACCAAGCAAATCAAGGGCTTGGCGCAGACGGAAACGCGTCAGGTCCGGGCCGAGAATTTCCATCGCATCGAGCACCGACACCGAACTGGCCTGCCCGGTGATCGCGGCAAACATCAGTGGCATGGCATCGCGCAGTTTCAATTCCAGAGACTCCACCACTGCCTGGATCGTCGCGGTGATCGCATCCTTCTCCCACTGGCGCAGGCTTTCCAGCTTCCACAGGATCAACTGCATCAGCTGGCGAACCTGGTCACCCGAGAGCTTCTTGGATTCGAACAGCTTGGGATCCGGGTTAACGCCCCCGGCAAAGAAGAAACTGGCCAGCGGCGCGACCTGGCTGAACGTCTCCACCCTGCCCTGCACCAGCGGCGCGATCTTCATCATGTACTCAGGGTTCAGCGCCCACTGCTGCACGCGGCTGGCAAACTCTTCCACCGGCAGGTCACGCAGCCACTGGCCGTTGAGCCACGACAGCTTCTCGATGTCAAAGATCGGCCCGCCCAGGGACACGCGGGACAGGTCGAAGTTGTCGACCATTTCCTGCAGCGAGAACTTCTCGCGCTCGTCCGGCATCGACCAGCCCATGCGGCCCAGGTAATTGAGCATCGCCTCAGGCATGAAGCCCATGCGCTCGTAGAACGTCACCGAAGTCGGGTTCTTGCGCTTGGACAGCTTGCTCTTGTCCGGGTTACGCAGCAGCGGCATGTAGCACAGCTGCGGTTGTTCCCAGCCGAAGTACTCGTAGAGCAGGATCAACTTCGGCGCCGACGGCAGCCATTCTTCGCCGCGCAGCACGTGGGTGATGCCCATCAGGTGGTCGTCGACCACGTTGGCCAGGAAGTACGTCGGCAGGCCGTCGGTCTTCATCAGCACCTGCATGTCCATGCGGTCCCACGGGATCTCGACGTCACCGCGCAGCATGTCCGGCACCACGCACACGCCTTCGCTTGGCACTTTCATGCGGATTACATGCGGCTCGCCAGCGGCCAGGCGACGGGCGACTTCTTCTTTCGACAGCAGCAACGCGCGGCCATCGTAGCGCGGGGTTTCGCCACGGGCCTGTTGCTCGGCGCGCATCTGGTCCAGCTCTTCTGCGGTGCAGAAACAAGGGAACGCGTGGCCCATGTCGACCAGCTGCTGGGTGTACTGCTTGTAGATGTCGCTGCGCTCGCTCTGGCGATACGGGCCGTGCGGGCCGCCGACGTCCGGGCCTTCCGCCCAGGTTATGCCCAGCCAGCGCAGGGCATCGAAAATCTGCTGTTCCGACTCACGGGTGGAGCGCAGTTGGTCGGTGTCTTCGATCCGCAGGATGAATTCACCGCCGTGCTGCTTGGCAAAGCAGTAGTTGAACAAGGCGATGTAAGCAGTGCCGACGTGGGGATCCCCAGTAGGCGATGGCGCGATGCGCGTGCGGACGGTGGTCATGGCAGGTCTCGAATGGGCGATATAACTGAAAATTGAAACAAGGGGCGAATGGTAACACCAGCTTGGGTGATTCTGGCAGACCGAGGTGCCTGCATTCGCGAGCAAGCCCGCTCCCACCCTTGACCGATTTCCGACATGAGAATGCGGTCAACAGTAGGAGCGGGCTTGCTCGCGAAGAAGCCAGCACCGCCCCTGCAAGATCAAACGGCCAGCAACCGCTCACGCAACTTGCCAATCTCATCCCGCGTCTGCGCCGCAGCCTCAAACTCCAGGTCTCGCGCCAACTGGTACATCTTCTCTTCCAACTGGCGGATACGCTTGGTGATCTCACTCGGCGAGCGCAGTTCGTTTTCGTACTTGGCGCTTTCCTCGGCGGCCTTGGCCATGCCCTTACGCTTCTTGCTGCGCGAGCCCGGCACGGTGGCGCCTTCCATGATGTCGGCAACATCCTTGAACACGCCTTTCGGGGTGATGCCATTTTCCAGGTTGAACGCAATCTGCTTGTCGCGACGGCGCTGGGTTTCGCCAATCGCACGCTCCATGGAGCCGGTGATGCGGTCTGCGTAAAGAATCGCCCGGCCATTGAGGTTCCGCGCAGCACGGCCAATGGTCTGGATCAGCGAACGCTCGGAGCGCAGGAAGCCCTCCTTGTCCGCATCGAGGATCGCCACCAGCGACACTTCCGGCATGTCCAGGCCTTCGCGCAGCAGGTTGATCCCCACCAGCACATCAAAGGTGCCCAGGCGCAGGTCGCGGATGATCTCCACACGCTCCACAGTGTCGATGTCCGAGTGCAGGTAGCGCACACGCACGCCGTGGTCGGCCAAGTAGTCGGTCAAGTCTTCGGACATGCGCTTGGTCAGCGTGGTCACCAGCACACGCTCTTCCAGGGCCACGCGCTTGGTGATCTCCGAAAGCAGGTCGTCGACCTGGGTCAGCGCCGGGCGGATTTCGATTTCCGGGTCGACCAGGCCAGTCGGGCGCACCAGCTGCTCGATCACGCGACCGGCATGCTCGGCCTCATAGTTGCCCGGCGTGGCGGACACAAAGATGGTCTGCGGGCTGATGGCTTCCCACTCATCAAAGCGCATCGGCCGGTTATCCAGCGCCGACGGCAGGCGGAAGCCGTATTCCACCAGGGTTTCCTTACGCGAACGGTCACCCTTATACATCGCGCCCACTTGCGGCACGCTGACGTGGGATTCGTCGATCACCAGCAACGCGTCGGGCGGCAGGTAATCGTAGAGGGTCGGCGGCGGCGCGCCGGACTCACGGCCCGACAGGTAGCGCGAGTAGTTTTCGATACCGTTGCAGTACCCCAGCTCCAGGATCATCTCCAAGTCAAAGCGGGTGCGCTGCTCCAGACGCTGGGCTTCCACCAGCTTGTTATTGGAACGCAGGTACTCCAGGCGCTCGGCCAACTCGGTCTTGATGCCCTCGATGGCGCCCATCAGGGTTTCACGCGGGGTCACGTAGTGGCTTTTCGGATAGAAGGTGAAGCGCGGCAGTTTGCGGATCACCTCGCCGGTCAGCGGGTCGAAGGCCGACAGGCTCTCGACTTCATCGTCGAACAGCTCGATGCGGATCGCTTCCAGGTCCGATTCCGCCGGGTAAATGTCGATGACATCGCCCCGCACGCGGAAGGTGGCGCGGGCAAAGTCCATGTCGTTGCGGGTGTACTGCAGGCTGGTCAGGCGGCGCAGCAGCTCGCGCTGGTCGAGTTTGTCGCCGCGGTCGACGTGCAGCACCATCTTCAGATAGGTTTCCGGGCTGCCCAGGCCGTAGATGCACGACACCGTGGTGACGATGATCGCGTCCTTGCGCTCCAGCAGCGCCTTGGTCGCCGACAGCCGCATCTGCTCGATATGGTCGTTGATCGACGCATCCTTCTCGATAAAGGTATCGGAGGACGGCACGTAGGCTTCGGGCTGGTAGTAGTCGTAGTAGGAAACGAAGTACTCCACCGCATTGTTCGGGAAGAACGCCTTGAACTCGCCATAGAGCTGCGCGGCCAGGGTCTTGTTCGGTGCCAGCACCAGGGTAGGACGATTGATCTGCGCGATCACGTTGGCGATGCTGAAGGTCTTGCCTGAACCGGTCACCCCAAGCAGCGTCTGGTGGGCCAGGCCGGCTTCGATGCCCTCGACCATCTGGCGAATCGCTTCTGGCTGATCGCCAGCGGGTTCAAAGCGGGTGACGAGTTGGAAATCCGACATAACGTACCTCGTGTAGTCACCCCCAGACTGTAAACCCGTCGAGGACGAAATAGACCACCACCCGCGAAGATTCAAAGCGGGCCGTAGGAAAAAACCATGATAGCCATAGAAGTGGTGGCGAATGTGACGGGTTTCAAGGCAATCGTCCTACCTGCCGTCGCGGACCAATGTTGCAATAAGACTAACGGTCGGCAAATAAACCGAAAAACTTGGCCGAAAAGCCATTTCGGCTGTCGCCCTTGACGGTGATGGCCTCTATACTAGCTCCCCGTTTGTGCACCGCTCTAGTGCATTCGGCTGGAGCGCGACACGTCCCTCCATTCCCCCATAGAGCTGCCGCAAAAATGAGCCTGTTCTCCGCTGTCGAAATGGCACCACGCGATCCTATCCTGGGCCTCAACGAAGCATTCAACGCCGACACACGAACCACCAAGGTCAACCTTGGCGTGGGCGTTTACTGCAACGAGGAGGGGAAGATTCCACTCTTGCGTGCCGTTGCCGAAGCGGAAGCCATTCGCGTGGCGCAACACGCCGCCCGTGGCTACTTGCCGATCGACGGCATCGCAGCCTACGACAAAGCTGTGCAGACGCTGCTGTTCGGTGAGACCTCGCCCCTGCTGGCAGCCGGCCGTGTCGTCACCGTGCAAGCGGTGGGCGGCACCGGCGCCCTGAAGCTGGGCGCAGACTTCCTCAAGCAACTGCTGCCAAATGCCGTCGTTGCCATCAGCGACCCGAGCTGGGAAAACCACCGCGCCCTGTTCGAAACCGCCGGCTTCCCGGTGCAGAACTACCGCTACTACGACGCCGCCACCCACGACGTTAACCGTGCCGGCCTGCTCGAAGACCTCAACGCCCTGCCGCCACAGTCCATCGTGGTGCTGCACGCCTGCTGCCACAACCCGACCGGTGTCGACCTGAGCCCGGCCGACTGGCAGAACGTGCTGGACGTGGTCAAGGCCAAGAACCTGGTGCCGTTCCTCGACATGGCCTACCAGGGCTTTGGCGACGGCATCCACGAAGACGCCGCCGCAGTGCGCCTGTTCGCTGAGTCGGGCCTGACCTTCTTTGTGTCCAGCTCGTTCTCCAAGTCGTTCTCCCTGTACGGCGAGCGTGTGGGCGCACTGTCCATCGTCGGCGAGTCCAAGGAAGAAAGCGCGCGCATCCTATCCCAGGTCAAGCGCGTGATCCGCACCAACTATTCCAACCCGCCGACCCACGGCGCGGCCATCGTTGCTGCCGTGCTGAACAACCCTGAGCTGCGTGCCCAGTGGGAAGCCGAACTGGCTGAAATGCGCCTGCGCATCCGTGGCATGCGCGAGCAGATGGTGGCCGAACTGGCCAAGGCTGCTCCGGGCCACGACTTTAGCTTCGTCGGTCGCCAGCGCGGGATGTTCTCCTACTCCGGCCTGACCGTTGAGCAAGTCACCCGCTTGCGCAGCGAGTTTGGCATCTACGCGCTGGATACCGGGCGTATCTGCGTGGCGGCGTTGAACCAGTCGAACATTGGTGCGGTGACCAAGGCGATTGTTCAGGTGCTGTAAGCCTTGAGCAGGTGACGAGGGGGGAAGCCATTCATGGGCTTCCCCTTTTTTGTTAGGGAACACTGAACCTGTGGTGAGCGAGCTTGCAAAAAATTCACTGGGCGTAACGCGCAACCCCTAGACTGAACCCTGACTGCCCCTTTGCTGTGAGAGCCTTATGAGAAACGACGACCTGGACCTGCGTGCCGACCGCGACGAGCTGGACCACTTCACCCCACGCGCACCGCAAGCCAAGCGCCAGAAGAGCCTGGTGCTGCAAGTCGCCCTGGGCGTGTTTCTGGGCGGCCTGGCCTTGTGGCTGGTGCAACTGGGCGCGACGGCAATCATGGCAAAATTGGCCATGGGTACCCTGCAATTCGGCGGCTGACACCCCCGATTACTGGCTGACACTCCCTACAGTGGGGGGACGCGCTCCTCCAGCAATGTCACAAAGCTGTTCAAGCTCTGCGACACCGTCCCCCGCCGCCAGATCAGCCAGGTGTTCAATATCCGGAAGTTGTCCGCCAGCGGCCACACACTCACCGCCGCGAACCCAGGCATGTTCTCCAGCATGCTGCGCGGCATCAGCGCCAGCCCCGCCCCGGCGCTGACACAGGCGAGCATGCCGTGGTAGGACTCTATCTCGAAGATCTTGCCCGGTGCCGCGCCGTCCTGTGAGAACCAGCGCTCAAAGTGATGCCGGTACGAACAGTTGGAGCGAAAGGTGTAGATATTTTCGCCATTCACGTCCTGGCCGCGTTTGATCGGCGCGTGGTGCAGCGGCGCAATCACCACCATCTCCTCTTCAAACACCGCCACGCCTTCCAGGGTGGAATGCAGCACCGGCCCGTCGACAAACGCCGCCGTCAGCCGCCCCGACAGCACGCCTTCAATCATGGTGCCCGAGGGGCCGGTGCTCAGGTCCAACTCAACCTTGGTGTGCTTCTGGTTGTACGCCGCCAGCAGCGCCGGGATGCGCACCGCTGCGGTACTTTCCAGCGAGCCAAGGGCAAACGCGCCTTGGGGCTCCTCCCCCGCCACGGTCGCGCGGGCTTCCTGCACCAGGTCGAGGATGCGCCGCGCATAACCGAGGAAATTCCACCCCGCCGGTGACAGGCGCAAGCGGCTTTTCTCGCGGATGAACAATTCCACGCCCAGGTCCTGCTCCAGTTGCTTGATACGCGTGGTCAGGTTCGACGGCACGCGATGAATCAACTGCGCGGCGGCGCTGATGCTGCCTTGCTCGGCAACGGCCTTGAAGATTTCCAGCTGCACCAGGTCCAAGTCATTCTCCAATCGTGAATGTATTGCTTAATATTATTCAGTTTCCAGAAAAGAGCCAGCCCCGTACGCTGAACCCAACTTAATCATTCAGCAGGACGGTGCCATGAACGCGACCACCCACGCTCTCTCGATCAACCCTGCCAACGGCGAAACGGTCGGCAGCTATCCCTACGAAACCGAGCAGCAATTGGACGCCGCCCTCGACCGTGCCACTCGCGCCTTCCGCACCTGGCGCCGCCAGCCGGTGAGCCAGCGCGCCGAGTTGCTGCTGAGCCTGGCCAGTGCCCTGCGCGAGCAAGCCGAAGACATGGCGCAGATGATCACCCTGGAAATGGGCAAACCCATCGCCCAGGCCCGTGCCGAAATCGAAAAATGCGCACAGCTCAGCGAATGGTACGCCGCCCACGGCCCGGCCATGCTCGCCCCGGAACCGACGCTGGTGGACAACGGCAGCGCCCAGATCGAGTACCGCCCGCTGGGCCCGATCTTCGCGGTGATGCCGTGGAATTTCCCGGTGTGGCAAGTACTGCGCGGCGCCGTGCCGACCATGCTGGCCGGCAACACCTATGTGCTCAAACACGCACCGAACGTCATGGGCAGCGCGTACCTGATCCAGCAGGCCTTCCACAAAGCCGGGTTTGCCGAGGGCCTGTTTGAAGTGGTCAACGTCACCAACGACGGCGTATCCAAAGCCATCGCCGACCCACGCATCGCCGCCGTCACCCTCACCGGCAGCGTACGTGCCGGTATCGCCATCGGCTCCCAGGCCGGCGCCGCGCTGAAAAAATGCGTGCTGGAACTGGGCGGCTCCGATCCCTTCATCGTGCTCAACGACGCCGACCTCGAAGCCGCCGTGCAAGCCGCGCTGATCGGCCGCTTCCAGAACAGCGGCCAGGTCTGCGCCGCCGCCAAACGCCTGATCATCGAAGCGGGTGTGGTCGAAGCCTTCACCGCCAAATTCCTGGAGGCCAGCCGTGCGATGGTGATGGGCGACCCGACGTCAGCCGCCACCTACATCGGCCCGATGGCCCGCTTCGACCTGCGCGACGAGCTGCACGGCCAGGTCCAGGCCACCCTGGAAGAAGGTGCTACCCTGCTGCTCGGCGGCAACAAAGTACCCGGCGCCGGCAACTACTATGCGCCGACCGTGCTGGCCAACGTCACCGACCAGATGACCTCGTTCAAACAGGAACTGTTCGGGCCCGTCGCCTCGATCATCACCGCCCGCGACGCCGACCACGCCGTGGCCCTGGCGAATGACAGCGAGTTCGGCCTCACCGCCAGCATTTTCACCACCGACCCGGCAAAGGCGCGCGTTATCGCCAACCAGCTGGAAACCGGCGGCATCTTCGTCAATGCCTTCAGCGTCTCCGACCCTCGGGTGGCGTTTGGCGGGATCAAGAAGAGCGGTTTCGGGCGTGAGTTGTCGCACTTCGGCGTGCGGGAGTTCTGCAACGCACAGACGGTGTGGCTGGATCGCAAGTAAGACGCTTCGGCGGCGCGGGCACGGGTCGTGGCTATCAACCACTCAGCCCCGCCGCCAAGGCTTCCAGTACCACACTGACCTTGGGCAACGCCTGGCGATTCTTGACCCAGGCCAGCCTGATCGCAGCCCCTTCAGTGGCCAACTGCGGCAACACCTCAACCAGCTTGCCCTCCTCCAGCGATGGCCGGACCACCCACGACGGCAGTTGCACGATCCCACAACCGGCCAACGCAGCCTGCATCAAGCCATCGCCATTGCCGATCACCAGGTGCGGCGTCATCTGCCAACGCCGCGGAGTGCCCGGTTCACAGGCAAAGTCCCAGGGGCTGATGCGTCCGTCCACCCAGCCGTAGGTGATGCACTGATGCTGCTCAAGTGCCTGTTCGGATGTCGGCACGCCATGATTCGCCAAATAGGCTGGCGAGGCGCACAGGGTGTGCCATTCACGCGCAAGCACACGCTGCTCCACCGTTTCCGGCCAGACATCCGCACCACCGATGCGCACCACCACATCCACGCCCTCTTTGAATGGGTCCACTAACCCGTCACTGAAGGAAATGTGCGGCACCAAGGACGGAAATGCCTGCAGCAAAGGCAGCAGCATCGGCAACACGCGGACGCGCCCGAACACACTGGGCAGGTCAATGCGCACACGTCCGCGCGGTTCACTTTGCTCGGCGCGCAGCGACAGCTCGGCGTCCTCTAGGTCAGCCAGCACGCCCGTGCAGGTACGGTAAAACGCCACGCCGGCCTCGGTGAGGGACAAGCGCCGTGTCGTACGCAGGAACAGCCGAGCGCCCAGGCGTTTTTCCAGCCGCGCGATGCTTTTACTGATGGCCGACGCCGTCAGGTTCATCTTCTCAGCAGCGGCGGTAAAGCTGCCGTAGTCCGCGACACACACAAACACATCGATACCTTTCAAGCGTTCGGAAGAAAACATGGACGTCCTGTATTCGTGAATTCAATTCAGGTAACTCGGTAAAAAGCATCCTAAATCAGAATTCAACTCAACAGTAAGCTATGCCCGACAAACGCTGACACTGAGGCCCGGATGCTGACCACGCTGAAAAACTACCCCCTGACCGTCAACCTGCTGGTAGGTGCGTCACTGGTGTTGACGCTCGCCAGGGCGATCACCTTGCCCTACCTGGTGATCTACCTGTCGGGCGAGTTCGGCTTGGGCGTGGGCGACATCGGCCTGGTGATCGGCAGCTCGCTGATCATCGGCTCCGTGATGAGCCTGTATGGCGGTTACCTGGTGGACAGCCTGCCCGGTTATCGTTTGCTCCTGGGCTGTTGCGCAGTTTTCACCGTGGGCTTTCTGGGCGCGTTCATCGCGCGAGAACTGTGGGTGTTCTTCACCTGCCTGGTCGCGATCAACCTGGCGTATGCCGTGATCGACATTGCGGTCAAATCCGGATTTGGCCGGCTACTGCCCGTTGATGCGCGCAGCGAAGCGTTTTCGATCAAATACACCCTGACCAATGTCGGCTATGCCGTCGGCCCCTTTCTCGGTGCAGGGCTGGCCACGCTCGCTATCAGCCTGCCCTTCCTGGCGTCGGCGGTGCTTGGGGCCGGGTGCTTTACGGTGTATTGCGTGTGGGGCGACAGGCACTGGGTGCCGACCCCTGCCAACCAGCATGGCGCGGCGTTCCTGGCGGTCGGCAAACGACTGCTGCGGGACTACCGCTTGGTGTGCTTTACCTTGGGCGGGATGCTCAGCGCAGTGGTGTTTGGCCAGTTCACCGCCTACCTCTCGCAATACCTGGTCGTCACCACCACGGCCGAGGCGGCGTACCGGATTATCAGCAGCGTGGTGGCCACCAACGCGCTGATGGTGATCAGCCTGCAATACATGATCGGCAAGCGCATCACCCATCAACACCTGCACCTGTGGCTTGCTGGTGGGCTGGGCATGTTTATCGCCGGGCTGGCGGGGTTCGGCTTGTCCACCTCACTGATGTGCTGGGTGCTGTCCATGGCGATCTTCACCTTGGGAGAGATCATCGTGTTCCCTGCCGAGTACATGTTCATCGACATCATCGCGCCCGAGCCTCTGCGGGGCATGTACTACGGCGCGCAAAACCTCGGCAACGTCGGCGCAGCCCTAGGGCCGGTGCTGTGCGGGATGGTGCTGGCGACACAGCCCGCCCACGCCATGTTCTACATGCTGGCGCTGTTTGTGGTCGCGGGCGGGTTGCTCTACAGCCTGGGCGCGTGCCTGGCAGGCAGGGTTAAAGCTGCCACCTGAACATCAGCAGCGCACATGCCGACGCACACACTGCACCAGCCCGTCCAGCGCCTGCGACTTCACCGGCGCCAGCACGCAGACCGTGTGCTCGCGCTGAGCCTCCTTCACCGTCAGGGTGTAATGCACCTGGCCCGGATTACCAGTGGCAGGTGCATTGCTTTGCGGCAATTGAAAGAAGTCGCAGGCCTCGACAAGCCGCCGCAACTCCTTCTGGTCCTGCTCCGGCAGCGCGTCCAGTTCCACCGTCTGTGGCTTGGCCAGGCCCGGAAAGAACCCAGGCCCGCCATTTTCCTTGATTGAAATTTGCATGGTTGTTCCTCGCGTCAGACAGCAATGCCGACCGCCTTCCAACCGTCCTTGACCGCTTTCTGTTCATCCTTGTTTGCGCCGTAGAGTCGGCCCGCAACATCGTAAGTGATACGCGCAAAGCGCAGGAAGCCGGAGTTGGGCCGCAGCCGCGCATCGCGCAGCGCGTCATACCAGATGCGCCCGGCGCGCTCCCAGGCAAACCCGCCCAGCGCTGTCGCCACCTGGTAGAACGCATGGTTGGGAATGCCGGAATTGATATGCACCCCGCCGTTATCCTCGTAGGTTTGCACAAAATCATCCATGTGCCCGGGCTGCGGGTCCTTGCCCAGCAGTTTGTCGTCAAACGCGGTGCCGGGGGCCTTCATCGAACGCAGGGCGGTGCCTTTGATCTTCTTGGTGAACAGCCCTTTGCCGATCAGCCAATCGGCGTCTTCCGCGCTTTGCTTCAACGCGTATTGCTTGATCAGCGAACCGAACACGTCCGACAGCGACTCGTTCAACGCCCCGGACTGGTTGAAATACATCAGCTTGGCCTCGTCTTCGGTGACGCCATGGGCCAACTCATGGCCAATCACGTCGAGGGCCACCGTGAAGCGGTTGAACAACTGCGCGTCTCCATCCCCGAACACCATCTGGGTCGAGTTCCAGAACGCGTTGTTGTAGTTCTGGCCAAAATGCACGGTGGCGTCCAATGCCATGCCGGCATCGTCGATGGAGTTGCGGTCAAAGACCTCGTCGAAAAAATCGAAGGTGGCGCCCAAGCCATCATAGGCCTCGTCCACCGCCGCATCACCGCTGGCAGGCTGCCCTTCGCCACGGATCAGCGTGCCGGGCAGGCTATCGGTACCTGCGGCGCTGTAGATCGAGCGACGCTTGCCGGCGCCCATGGCCAGGGCCATGCGCGCCGGGCCTTGGGCCGGTACGACGACCATGCGCAACGAGCGGAACGTGCTGTCCTTGGCGCGGGTGCGCAGCGCGACCTCCCGTTGCGCCTTGTCGCCGTTGCGCGCGATCTGGTCGAGCATATAGGGCGGGATGAGGCAGAAAATCGGATTGCGATGCTGCTGACGAACACACATTGGCTGGCTCCATTTGGCATGTGACAACGTCCGAGTAATCGATTCAGGATAGACCCAGGGGGCTAACGCGCATCATCAATTGTCATTAACGTATGTTGCAGTCGTGTTTATCCAAGGAGGACTTACCGATGCCCGCACGTAAAACCAAAATCGACCTTTCGTACCGTCCCCGGCTCGCCGACCTGCGCCCATTGATCGCACCAAGCCCCACGTTACTGGCGGCGCGAGCGGCGACACCCCGCGTCACACCGGCCAAAGACTTGAAGGACCGGCGCGGTTACGCTGACGACTTTCTCGGCAGCTTCGCGGTGCCCTGGCCCACGGTCGAGGAGGCCTTGGCGGCTGATACACAGAAACGCCTGGACTACACGCACTTCTCAATCACGATGTCACGCGCGAAGCGCCTCGCACTGTACGTGGGCGTCAACATCGACGGCGGCCAGCACGTAGACATCATCCGCAGCAACGACACCTGGGCCTATGACGGCCGCTTGCCCACGGACGCACAGGTGGGCGAAGCGCTCTATGCCAGCAATGGCCTGGACCGCGGCCACCTGGTCCGCCGCCAAGACCCCAACTGGGGCGACACGGCGCAAACCGCCAACCTCGACACCTTCCATTTCACCAACTGTTCGCCGCAGATGAGCGGGTTCAACCAGAAGACCTGGCTGGAGCTCGAAGACTACATCCTCGACAACACCCAACGCTGGAAAGCCCGGGCCACCGTGTTCAGCGGCCCGGTGTTCGCCGACGACGACCGTGTGTACCGAGGCGTGCAGATCCCCAAGGCATTCTGGAAAGTCGTCGCCTACCTCAGCGATGACGGCAAGCCTTCGGCCAGTGCCTACATGATCGATCAGAGCCGCGAACTGGGCCAACTCGACCTGGTGTTCGGCCAACTCAGGACCTACCAGCGCAGCGTGATCCAGATAGAACGCCTGACCGGCATCCGCTTCGCCAACCTGGCCGACTACGACGGTTTCAGCAACGAAGAACGCGCCACCGGCACGCGCATTGAAGCGCTGATACAAGGTCCAGAGGACATTCGTCTCTGACCGAGGCTTCACATGTTGAACGGCGTCACACCCAACACCAACCACGATGCGAAGCGAGCCGCTCTTGCTCTTGCTCTTGATCCTGCTTTTGATCTCAGGCGCCCCGTCAAACACGCTGGCCGGAATTCGACAGGGATTTGGGGGGTAAACCGGCAGGGATGCCGGTTTAGCCGCCCCGCGCCATGGATGGCGCGTGGCGGCGGCCCCCCAAATACCTGTCGGATTACGGGCACACCGAGCCTAGGCGAGGTGCCGAGTGTTGGGGCAAGAGCCCTTTGGTTACTTTGGGGCTCTTTTCCAAAGTGACCCGCCGTAAGGACGGAACCCATAGCAGCCCTTACCTAAATAACGGATATGTACCCGGTAAGATCCAACATCTAGGTCGGCTGTCAGGCCGCCTTCGCAGGCAAGCCAGCTCCCACATTTGGATCGTGGGGTGACAGTTAGAGTGTGGTCGGCTGTCAGGCCGCTTTCGCAGGCAAGCCAGCTCCCACATTTGGATCGTGGGGTGGCAGTTAGAGCGTGGTCGGCTGTTAGGCCGTCTTCGCAGGCAAGCCAGCTCCCACATTTGGATCGTGGGGTGGCAGTTAGATTGTGGTCGGCTGTCAGGCCGCTTTCGCAGGCAAGCCAGCTCCCACATTTTTGGATCGCGGGGGGACAGTTAGAGTGTGGTCGTCTGTCAGGTCGTCTTCGCAGGCAAGCCAGCTCCTACATTTTTGGATCGCGGGGCGACAGTTAGTTTGTGGTCGGCTGTCAGGCCGCTTTCGCAGGCAAGCCAGCTCCCACATTTAGATCGCGGGGCAACAGTAAAAGAGTGGTCGGCAGTTAGGCCGCCTTCGCGAGCAAGTCAGCTCCCACACTCTGGATCGCGGCGGTTAACAGTAAGGTTGCGCCCGGCCGTCAAGCCGCCAGCGCCGTACCCAGCGTGGTGTCGATACCTGCGCCCGTTGGCCGCCCCTCATTGCGCATTGATGTAATGAAACTGCGCCTGGGTCTTCTCAACCGCCGTACGCACTTTATCCTTCTGCGCATCGGTGCCCGAGTAATAAATCTGCATGCCCTTCAAATCCTGCCCTTCAACCGCCTTGCCAATCACGGCAACATCAACCGGCGTACTGGCACCGATAATCAAAAAGAACCCATCGCCCAAGCGCTTGGCATTGAGCAGCTCTCCCCGCAGTTGCGCAGCGTTCTGCTCACCGGCCATGGAAATCGCCAAGGTATCGCCGAACATACCGCTCTTGGGGATGCTCGTCGTGTGCAAACGGAGCTGTTCCGACCCGGCCGGCATCGATTTGACATAAGCGGTGGTGGCCTCATCAAAAATCTGCTTTTCAGATTTACCCTGGGTGGCACAACCGGCGAGCGTGGCGACGAGGACGAGCGCGATGAAAGATTTCACTGTGTATTCCTTGTGATAAAGCGATCCATTGGCTGCGCATCATAGGAGCCCCACCGTCAAAGAGCTACCACTGGCTTTTCGGCCTCCCGTTCAACCTCGCGATCGACTACCATACCGCACCGGTTCCCAAACGGGACTAATAGGGAATTCGAAGCGCGGTACCTGCGCGCCAATCGGAACTGCCCCCGCAACTGTAGGTGCTGAGCCTGCTCCTCGATGCCACTGGACCTTGTCCGGGAAGGCCGGAGCGTGGCGACGACGCATCAGTCAGGAGACCTGCCGGCTCATGCTCAATCACTAACCGGCGGGGTGTCCGGGAAGGACATTCTTGCCTGTCTCTACCACAGCGCTCGAGGGTGTGTTTCCGAACCGTACCTCCCCAGTTCCACGTACGGTTCATTCGGAGATAGCCCCATGCTGCCACGCGTTACCGCCCTGCTCACCGGCATTGGCTGCTGTGCCCTGGCCCACGCCGCGCCCACCCACTACCCGCTGACCGTGGAAAACTGCGGCAGCAGCCTCAGCTTCCAACAAGCCCCCGCCCGTAGTGTGACCATCGGCCAAGCCGCCACCGAGATGCTGTATGCCTTGGGCGTGGGCGACAAAGTGGTCGGCACCTCGCTGTGGTTCAACAGTGTGTTGCCGCAATACAAAACGCAGAACGACCGCATCGAGCGCCTGGCCAACAACGAGCCGAGCTTCGAAGCCGTGATCGCCAAGCGCCCGCAACTGGTGGCCGCCGAGCTGGAATGGGTGGTCGGGCCGCAAGGCGTGGTCGGCACCCGCGAGCAATTCCATGAACTGAAGATCCCCACCTACCTGCTGCCCTCCGACTGTGAAGGCAAGGACAACTTGGTGGGCGCCGACGGCACGCGGCTGGAGCCGTTCCGTATCGAGACTATCTATAAGAGCATCAGCCAACTGGCGCAGATTTTCGACGTTCAGGATCGCGGCCAGCAGTTGAACGATGAGCTCAAGGCACGCCTGGCCAGGTCCGTCGCCACCGTGCAAGGCAAAGGCCTCAAGCAGGCCAGCGCGCTGGTGTGGTTCTCCAGTTCGGAGATGGCCAGCGACCCGTACGTGGCCGGCCATAAAGGCATTCCCGAATTCATGCTGCAAACCCTCGGCCTGTCCAACGTGGTGCAGTCCGATGAAGAGTGGCCCGCCGTCGGCTGGGAAACCATTGCCAAGGCCAACCCGACCTTCCTGGTGATCGCGCGCATGGACCGCCGCCGCTACCCCGCCGACGACCATGAAAAGAAACTGGCGTTTTTGCGCAGCGACCCGGTGACGCGCAACATGGATGCGGTGAAAAACAACCGTATCATCATCCTCGACGCCCTGGCATTGCAGGCCAGCATCCGCATGTTCGACGGTCTTGAACAACTGGCCACGGCCATCGACGGCTACGACCTGCCGAAATGATGCGCACCCTACTCGCCCTGGCCCTGCTCCTGGCCGCCGTACTGGCCGGCGTGGCCATCGGTGAAACCGCCATCTCGCCGCACGTGGTGCTCCAGGTACTCGCCAACAAACTGTGGGCGGCCGGCTACGTGCTCGACCCCATCGACGAAGGCGTGGTGTGGAATTACCGCCTCACCCGTGCCCTGGTCGCAGCCGCGTGCGGTGCGGGGCTGGCCACCTGCGGGGTGATCCTGCAATCGCTGTTGCGCAACCCGCTGGCCGATCCGTACCTGCTGGGCATCAGCGCTGGCGCTTCGACTGGCGCGGTGTTGGTGGCGTTGATGGGCGTGGGCGGTGGCTTGATTTCGTTATCGGCCGGCGCTTTCGTCGGCGCGATGGCGGCATTTGCGCTGGTGATCCTATTGGCGCGTGCCAGTGGTTCGGCCAGTGGCACCGGCCAGATCATCCTCGCCGGCATTGCCGGCTCGCAGCTGTTCAATGCACTCACCGCGTTTCTGATCACCAAGTCGGCCAGTTCCGAACAGGCGCGCGGCATCATGTTCTGGCTGCTGGGCAACCTCAGCGGCGTGCGCTGGCCCTCGGTGTGGCTGGCGGTGCCGGTAGCGGTCGCTGGGTTGGCCGTGTGCCTGTGGCACCGGCGGGCGCTGGATGCGTTTACCTTCGGCAGCGACTCGGCGGCGTCCCTTGGTATCCCGGTGCGCCGCGTGCAATTTGTGCTGGTGGGATGCGCGGCCCTGGTGACGGCGGTGATGGTGTCGATTGTCGGCTCCATCGGCTTTGTCGGGCTGGTGATTCCCCACGCCGTGCGCTTGCTGCTCGGCACCGGGCATTCACGCCTGCTGCCGGCGAGTGCGTTGGGCGGTGCGCTGTTTTTGATTGCGGCGGACGTGCTTTCACGCACCTTGATCAAGGGCCAGGTGATTCCGGTCGGCGTGGTCACTGCGCTGGTCGGCGCGCCGGTGTTTGCGCTGATCCTGATCGGCCGGAGGAATGCGCGATGACGGTACTGAGCTGCACGGGGTTAGGCTTCAAAGTACGCGAGGTCGAGTTGCTGCGCGATATTCACTTGGACGTTCATCTGGGTGAAACCCTGGGAATTGTCGGGCCGAACGGCTCCGGCAAGTCCACTTTGCTCAAGCTGCTCGCCGGCCTGCGCACGCCGGCGGCCGGCGACGTGTTGCTGGGCGGCCAGCGCCTGGGCACGCTATCGCGCCGCGCCATCGCACAACAACTGGCCGTGGTGGAACAGCAGGCCGACACCGACGACGCCATCCGCGTGTTCGACGCCGTGGCGCTGGGCCGTACACCGTGGCTGTCGGCGCTGAGCCCGTGGTCCAGTGACGACGACGCCATCGTGAACCAGGCCTTGCATGACGTCGACGCCATCCACCTGAGCCAACGCGCCTGGCGCAGTCTCTCGGGCGGTGAACGCCAACGGGTGCACATCGCCCGTGCGTTGGCGCAACGGCCGCAGATCCTGTTGTTGGATGAGCCGACCAATCACCTGGATATCCAGCATCAGTTGGGGATCTTGAAGGGTGTACAAGGCTTGCCCGTCACCACCCTGATTGCCCTGCATGACCTCAACCAGGCGCTCACCTGCGACCGCCTGGCGGTGCTGGATCACGGGCGGTTGGTCGCCCTGGGAGAACCGCTGGAAGTGCTGACCGCGCAACGGTTGCAGGAGACGTTCGGGGTGCAGGCGCATTACCTGACAGACCCGTTCGATGGGGCGCAGATACTGCGGCTACGCCCAAACTGATCAACGCATCCCACTGTAGGAGTCGGCTCCGACAGTGGGCGTTGGTGTTAGAGGGTGCGCTGCATATGCGTCGTGCGCCACACCGGGTCAGCGTCCACATCCACCACCTCGAACCCCTGCCGAAGCCAAAAATCAATCGCCCCCGGCAAAAACGGATGGGTGTGCAGGTACATCACCGCGACCCGTTGTGCTTTGGCCTGCGCCTCCAGCGCACGGTACAACTCGCCCGCCAGGCCAAAGCGGCGAAACGCCGGCAGCACAAACAGGCGCACCACCTCCACGGTCCTGTAGCCGTGGTAATTCAACTGCGGGAAACGCCCGTCATAGGGCAGGTAGCCGATGGCAGCGACGATCTGGCCCTCATCACGCGCGATCAGAAATCGCCCATCGCCGTGCAGATAAATCGCCTCGAAATGCGCCAGGTCCGCCGGCATGCCTGTCGCAGTGAGCGTGGGAAACAGCTCGGCACGGGCTTGCAGCACAAACCTCACTACCTCAGGGATATCCGCCGCCGTGACCGCCTGAATGATGGGCCCTGGGCTCATGCAACCTCGATCTGCGTAATCCCTACCACCTGTGCCTGCTCCAGAATTTCCTCCGGCGTCGCATCCGCAGGCGGCAGGATCAAGCCATTCTCCGCATCGCCAAAATGCAACTGCAGCAGGTGCAACGCCGCTTCATGCACCGGCAATTGAAGTTGCTTGAGTTCGAATACCTGGGTGCGGGGCTCGTTGTTGAACAAGTAGTCGAGGGTGAATTCGCGCATGGGGGAGTCCTTTTTATAGAAGAAGAGCAACTGATTAACCTGACTCATCGATCAGGTTTTAAGTTCCCAAACCCATTTGCGCGCTCATAGCGAAGGTAGCCATGGGCGTCTGTCCCCACCGTGATAAACCCTGCACCTTCATACATCAGCCGGGCAGGGTTATCAGGGCGCACGCTCAAACTCAGGTGAGTGCAGCCGCTGCCCAACGCCGCAACCCCATAAGCGTCCAGCAACGCCCGACCTATCCCTTTGCGCCGATGAGCTTCGCTGACATTGATCGTGTACAGCTCGGCGAAACCGTCCTCGGGCTTCCATAGCGAATACCCGACAAACTGACCGTCCAGCACCGCGACCGTGAGCAGCTCGAAGTTATCGACCCACAGCGCGAGGTTGCGCTCCACCTGCGAGCGCCAACCGGCTTCGTGAGTAGGCTCCCACTGTTGGATGTAGGCCAACTCCCCTCGGTAGATTGACGGTAGGTCAGTGACAATCGCTGGGCGTAGGCTCAGTGCATTCACAGGCACGTATTTTCCTTGGCGCTTTATTGGAAGGCGCAAGATTACTTGGACGATGTAAGGTTGAGTACTTCCCCGCTCACTCGCTGGCTTATCCACTCACGGCAACAGGCAAGCACTTCCTTCCCCATCACCACCGGAAAATGAATAAACCCATGCGCCGCCTCCGGCAACAGGTACGCTTCAGCCCCTGGCCAGCGCTCAGCAATCAACAGTGTGTCATCCTTCAAAGGGTCCAGCTCTCCCACAAACATCAACGCCGGTGGCAGGCCCTCGAAGTCGCCGTACAATGGTGACAGCGGCGGCCGGCGGCGCTCGTCATCGCTCAACCCCGGCGTGAGCATGCGCAGCGCCTCGACCATGCCCGGCCCGTCCAGCAACAGCGTGTCCGGCCCCGCCGCGCGCACGCTGGGTGTGCCGGTCAAGTCGTAGACGCCGTAATACAACACCGCCCCGCTCACCCGCTGGAGCAGCGCTGGCCATTGCTTCAGCGCGAGCAAGGTGGCCGCTGCCAGGTGCCCACCGGCCGATTCACCGACGACGAACACCGGCAGGCCAGCGAATTCCTCGGCGGTGAGCAACCAACGCGCGGCCGCCAGGCAGTCGTCCATCAGCCCTTCGACCGGCGTGTCGACCGCCAGCCGATAATCCACCGACACCACCGTCACGTCGCAGGCATTGACCATCCCCAGGTTCAGGTCGTCATCCATCTGCGCATTGCCGATCACCAAGCCGCCGCCGTGGATATCCAGCACCACACCTTTAGGCTTGCCGCTGGGGCGCAGGATGCGCACGGGGACTGAATCGACGTAATGGGTTTCAGCCACAGGGGCTTGCTTGATCTTCTGACTGACCCGCAACAGCGCCTGGATCAAACGCGGCGTGACGCGATTGCGGATCTTGAAGCGCGGCAACCAGGCGAGTTTCTGGTTGAATCGGCGCATCTCGGCCAGTTCGGGCTCACTGGCGGGCCAGGGTTTAACGGCCATCAGCGGTTATTGCGCAGGATCGAAAAGTTCAGCGCCGCCGCCACGCACAGCCACGCCAGGTAAGGGAACAGAATCAAGCCAGTGATCAGATCCAGACGCACCGCCAACACCACCATCGCCGCCACCGTGACCCACAGCACCGTGATAATCACCATCGCGGCGAGGATGCGATGGGCACCGAAGAACACCGGCGTCCACAGGGTGTTCAACGCAATCTGCGCCGCCCACAAGGCCAGCACCATTTGGCTGCCTGGAATCAGGCTGAGGCGGTATCCGGCCCAAGCCAGCAGCAAGTAGATAATCGTCCACGCCACCGGGAACAACCAATTGGGCGGGGTGAAGCTGGGTTTAACCAGGGATTCGTACCAGGCACCCGGCTTGAAAATAATGCCGGTGCTGGCGGCAGCGGCGCAGGCGAGCAGGAAGATGAAGAAGGTCATAGTCGGTCCTTGGCTGGGCATTTCAAGCTTGGACGTGCAGGACGCGGGTAAAAGTTCACTGCGGTTTCAATGTAAAGCTGACTGCGAGGCGGTGGCACTGCCAGTATTTTTGTTGACTGGTACACCGCGTTCGCAGCCTCGCTAAAGCTCGACAGCTCCCACAGGGAGCCGCGTACCTGGTGGAGTTTCAGCCGTCTGTGCAAATGTCAGCCACACCCCAGATCTAATGTGGGAGCTGACGAGCCCCGGCGAGGCTGCGATGGCGGCGGCACTGCCAGCATTTTCGTTGACTGATACACCGCTTTCGCAGCCTCGCTAAAGCTCGACAGCTCCCACAAGGGTCCGCGTACCTGGCGGAATTTCAGCTATCTGTGCAAATGTCAGCCACGCCCCAGATCTAATGTGGGAGCTGTCGAGCCCCGGCGAGGCTGCGATGGCGGCGGCACTGCCAGTATTTTAGTTGACTGATACACCGCTTTCGCAGCCTCGCTAAAGCTCGACAGCTCCCACAGGGGGCCGCGTACCTGGCGGAGTTTCAGCCATCTGTGCAAATGTCAGCCACGCCCCAGATCTAATGTGGGAGCTGTCGAGCCCCGGCGAGGCTGCGATGGCGGCGGCACTGCCAGCATTTTCGTTGACTGATACACCGCTTTCGCAGCCTCGCTAAAGCTCGACAGCTCCCACAATTCTCAACCAAGGCCAGCGCGCTTGATAACTGCGGGCCTTTTGCGCGAACAACTCAGGTTCTCGATGCACCGGGTTGATGCGCAGCACGCCCTGCGCCACATCCTTCAGCCCATACGGCGCGTACAGTTCGCCCGTGGCAATCTCCAACCCAATGCACGTACCCGCCACCAAGTAACGATCAATCCCTTGTTTGGCCGAGTGCAACGGCGGATAAGGTCGACCAAACCGCTCGGCGTACCAGAGATGAACCCGCGCTTGGTTCTTCACTTCCACATTCACGCCCAGGTCCTGAAACAACCCCTCGGCCCTGCGGATCACCCTGTCCTCGGCCTCGTAGGACAGGTCGGTATCAAAGTAGAAGACGTCGTAGTCCTTAACGCCCTGGGCTGCAGGCAGATTCGACTGATGATTCCACACCGCCTGGAACAGGCAGCCCGCCGTGAGAAAACACTGGTCTACCTCCAAGTCAGGCAGGCGCGCGGTGATTTCGGCGTTGATGGGGTTGGCCATGGCCAGGTTGATCAGGGTTTCGACGGTCAATGTCATGGGCACTCCTTGAGGTGTCACCAGCCTACACGACCGAGAAGAGGATTTCGTGACCGACACGCCTAAATCAAACCCAGCGTCAGTGCCTTCAGCGTGGCGGCCGCACGCGTTGTGCACTCCAATTTGCGAAACACGCTTTCCACGTGGGTGCGCACGGTGCTCGGGCTAATGCCTAGTTGGCGCGCCACTTCCTTGTTGCTGCCACCTTTACTGATGCGCTGCAAAATCTCGGTTTCGCGCTCGGTCAGCGGGCCATTGCTGGCCTTGCAGCCTTTGACCGACAGCTCGCCCCGCGCCGCAGCGATCACCGCCTGGCACGCGCGAGGGTCGAAGCGCCCCTGCTGCGCCTCATCCAACAGCACGCGTTCAGCCCCTTCCTCGCTGAACGCTGGCCGCCACGGACGCTCGCTGCGCAAGGCCTCCCAGGCCAGCGTGGCGGTGAGCAAGCGGTGCTCGTCCGTCAGTGCATCGCCGCTGAGGCTGCGGAAGTACCCACTGCCGTCCAGCCGCTCATAGGCGTGGGCTGCCAATTGCCCCGGCACCGCGAGCGCGGGAATCTGGCCGCACACGCGGGACGTCCAGTAGGGCACCAAACGGGCCTGCTCGAGGTCGTCGTCCAGCAGCGCACTGGGGCTGTTCCAGATGCGATTGGGCACCGCCGCCCGGCCGATACCGTGAATCAATGCCGCCTGGCTCAGGTGATTGGTAGTGGTGTGCGACAGGCCACACAGGCCCGCCGCCACGCGCACCAATTCGGCCGAACGCCGCGAATACCCGGCGAGCCAGGGCAACTTGAGGTCGATCACGTCGCCCACCAGGGTCAACGGCACCTCACGTAGCTCGGTGCGCGCGCAAGCCAACCCCTCCGGTACTGAACGCAATTGCTCCAGCCAGTCCTCGGCGTGCCGCGACAGCTCGGCGATCAGTGCACCCGGATAGCGTTGATCACGCTGGCCTGCGATCCATTGCAACGCCATCTCAAGGCCGTGCACCCGCGACAGAATCTCCAGGTCGCCCGCCAGCACCACCCAATAGACCACTTCCGGCACCTGTGGATGGCGCAGGCCAAAGGGTCTGCCGCCGCCGTCGAACTGCTCGAACACATTGCGCAGGCCGCGCTCAACGCCGGCGTTAAGCCCCAAGGTGCGCGCGATGTCGCCGGACACCTCGCAATGCACCTGCGCCAACCCCGTCGCCTGGCCCACAGCGCGCACGCCCGCCGCGTCGAGGGTCTGGCTGAGCATCGCGTTGCGGCCCTGCACGTCGTCGCCGAGCAACGCGGTAAAACCGTCCGCATTGGCCGTGCACCCCGACCAGCGCAGCAGCGCCACCTGGCGGCCGATGTCGATGTGCTCGCCGTCGCCGTGGCAGGCCTGGCCCAGCAGCTGCACCAGGCGTGCCGTGCGGCGCGACTGGCCGAACGGCTGGCCCATGCTCAAGTCGCCGACCATGGACAACGCCAGGATCGCGCCGTCCATCTCAATGCAGTCAGTGTCGTCCATACGCCTCTCCGCTCAGATTATTTGGCCGGCCTCGGATAAACGACCGATACCCGCGCGCCCCCGCAATGCCGACACTGGCGTCACCCCCAACCGGAGACACCGCCATGTTCAAGCCCAAAGCAATCGCCCTCGCACTCGCCATGACCACTTCGCTTTTCGCCAGCGCCAGCTTCGCCGCCCAACCCTCGGTGGTGATCGTGCACGGTGCCTTTGCCGACGGTTCCGACTGGGCCAAGGTGGTGCCGCTGCTGCAAACCCAAGGTATCAAGGTGACCGTGGTGCAAAACCCGCTGACCTCCCTGGCCGACGACGTCGCCGCTACCCAACGCGTGCTCAACAACCAGGACGGCAACGTCGTACTGGTCGGGCATTCCTGGGGCGGCACCGTGATCAGCGAGGCCGGCACTGACAAGAAAGTGCGCAGCCTGGTCTACGTCGCCGCCTTCGCACCGGATGCAGGCCAAGCCAGCAAAGACCTGGGCAAAGACTACCCCGCCCCGACCGGCGTCAAAGACATTACAGCTGATAAAAACGGCTTTCTCTACATGACCGCGCAAGGCATGGCCACCGGCTTCGCCCAGGACCTGTCACCTGAGCAGACCGCCGTGATGGCCGCGACCCAAGGCCCGATCCGCGCCTCGGCCTTTGACGACAAAACCAGCGTCGCCGCCTGGAAAGGCAAGCCGTCGTGGTACGTGGTGGCCCGTGACGACCGCATGATCCAGCCCGACCTGCAGCGCGCCTTCGCCAAGAAAATCGGAGCACAGGTCACTGAGATCCCGGCCAGCCATGTGCCTCAACAATCGCGCCCGGCCGACGTGGCCAGGGTGATCATCCAGGCCGTGCAGCAAAGCCAGTAACGACCGGCATTCTCACAACGGGCCAGGCACTTATCAAGAACGCACGAAAAAGTAAGTGCCTGACTTTACTTGCATCAAGCGGATGGAAACGGATTCATGTCCAGCGATAATTTTGACTTCATTGTATGTGGCGCCGGCGCATCCGGCTCTGTAGTCGCCGGCCGACTGGCGGAAAACCCCGACGTTCGTGTGCTGCTGATCGAAGCCGGTGGCACTGACGACCACCCCGACATCGAACAGCCCGGCCACTGGCCGCTGAACCTGGGCACTGACCGCGACTGGAACTTCACCGCGGCCGCCAACCCGCACATCAATCACCGACAGCTCCCGCTGAGCATGGGCCGGGGCCTGGGTGGCGGGTCGAGCATCAATGTGATGCTGTGGGCGCGAGGGCACAAAAACGACTGGGAAGACTTCGCCACAGAAAGCGGCGACCCGGCCTGGAATTACGCCTCCGTGCTCAAGCTGTACCAGCGCATCGAACACTACCAAGGCACCAGCGACCCAACCCGACGCGGCACTGACGGCCCGGTTCACATTCAACCGGCGTCGGGGGCCCAGCCCATCGCCCACGCCCTGCTCGACGCCGCCCGCGCGATGGACATCCCGACCTTTGAAAGCCCCAACGGCCTGATGATGGAAGGTCGTGGCGGCGCGGCCATCAACGACTTGATCATCAAGGACGGCAAACGCCACTCCATTTATCGCGCCTATGTGCGACCACGGCCCAACCTCACCGTGCTGACCGACACGCTGGTGAGCCGGCTGCTGTTCGACGGCCAGCGGGTGGTGGGCGTTGAAGCGTTGCGCGACGGGCAGACCCAGCGCTACCAGGCCGGCCACGAAGTGATCCTGTCCCTTGGCGCAATCAACACGCCCAAAGTGCTGATGCAGTCTGGCATCGGGCCTGAGCAGGAATTGCGGCGCCACGGCATCGCGCTTCGCCAGCACCTGCCCGGTGTCGGGGCGAACCATCAGGACCACGTGTCCTTCGCCGCCATCTTCGAATACGCCACGCCCCAACCCGTGGGCTACGGCGGCTCCGAAGCCACGCTGTACTGGAGCAGCGACAGCGCCCTGCGCCTGCCGGACATGTTCCACTGCCAGCTTGAATTCCCGGTGCCCAGTGCCGAAAACGCCCACCTCGGCGTCCCCGCCCACGGCTGGACCATGTTTGCCGGCCTGGCCCACCCGCAGAGCCGTGGCCTCGTGACGTTGTCCGGCCCACGCGTGGACGACGCGCCGATCATCCAACCCAACACCCTCGCGCACCCAGACGACCTGCGTTGCGCCCTGGACAACCTGCGCTTCGTCCAAGAATTGGGTGCACAGCCCGCGTTCAAGGGCCTGGTCAAAGGTGAATGCCTGCCGGGCAAGCTCGACTCGCAGGCATTGGCACACTACGCCCGAAATGCCGCCGTGACTTATTGGCACCAATGCGGTACCGCCAAAATGGGCCGGGATTCGATGTCAGTGGTTAACAGCCGCCTGCAAGTCTACGGCGTGCAGGGCCTGCGAATTGCCGACGCCTCGATCATGCCGCACGTGACCAGCGGCAACACCATGGCGCCGTGCGTGGTGATCGGCGAGCGCGCGGTGGAGGAGATTCGGGCGCTGTATCAGCTGTGAGCCGCTGAGCCATGAGCCTGCGGCCGGATCATCCTCCCCAAAAAGACTGCCTAGCCCTTCAGCTCGCCCGCCCGATGACTCGCTGCGTCGTCGTAGGCCACATACAGCGACTCGGCGATCTGGCTCTTGATGGCTTTGCTGGCTTCCAGCCCGAGGACAAAACCCTCTGCCTTCCCGCCCGCTCGGTTGAGTTCTTCGTGGGTGGACGCGCCGGTGATGGCGTCGAGAAGCTTGGTGGCGTGAGGGCCGACGCCTTTCGGCAGGCTGATTTGGTCGATGGACATGGGCGATACCTTGCGAGAGAGAAATCGGTAGCGCGTGGAACCACTGCCGGGGAGGCATGGTAGACCGGATTGCACACAAAGGGGCTGGTTTTGGCGCTCGCCGCGCAACGGGCCTACACCCCATCATGAGGAGCGCTAACGCTGCGGTGAAATCAATTCAGTTTTGCTCATGTTGTTGCCTGCCTAGAATGCACCCTACTTCAAGACAAGTTATAGACCGCTGAACACGCACCTGAATACGTTCAGGTGCTATCGCGGCAATCAGGGTGTGGCATCACAATGAACAAAGAATTTGCATTTACGGTCAAGAGCGTTCGTTTCGACGAGCACTACCACCCCGCCGAAAATACGCGCATCACGACCAACTTTGCCAACTTGGCGAGGGGCGCGAGCCGTCAAGAAAACTTGCGCAACACGTTAAGGATGATTGACAACCGCTTCAATGCCTTGGCCCATTGGGATAACCCCAAAGGCGATCGCTACACGGTCGAGCTTGAAATCATTTCCGTGGAAATGGACATGGATACACAAAGCAGCGGCCATGCCATTCCTTTGATTGAGATATTGAAAACCAACATTGTTGATCGAAAAACCAACGAGCGCCTGGCAGGCATTGTCGGCAATAACTTTTCCTCTTACGTACGTGACTACGACTTCAGCGTGCGCTTGCTGGAGCACAACAAGGACCAACCCCACTTCAGCACACCCGCTGACTTCGGCGAGTTGCACGGGAAGTTGTTCAAGAGCTTCGTTAATTCAAGCACTTACAAAGAGCACTTCACCAAGCCGCCTGTCATCTGCCTGAGTGTGTCGAGTGCCAAGACCTACCATCGCACCGAAAACCTGCACCCTGTACTGGGCGTTGAATATCAGCAAGATGAATATTCCCTGACGGATGAATACTTCAACAAGATGGGGCTGAAGGTCCGCTATTTCATGCCTGCCAATAGCGTTGCGCCCCTGGCTTTTTATTTTTCCGGCGATTTGCTCAGCGACTACACCCCGCTTGAGCTGATCAGCACCATCAGCACCATGGACACCTTCCAGAAGATTTACCGCCCGGAGATCTACAACGCCAACTCTGCAGCCGGCAAATCCTTTCAGCCCAGTCTGCAACACCAGGACTATTCACTGACGCGGATTGTTTATGACCGCGAAGAGCGCAGCCGACTGGCCATTGAACAGGGCAAGTTTGTTGAAGAAAACTTCATCAAGCCCTACCAGTCGGTGCTGGAGCAATGGTCTGCCAACCACGCGCGTTGATTCATTTAAAAGACAAGGTCACCCGTAATGAAAAAGTTATTGCCTACTTCAACCGCCGGCAGCTTGCCTAAACCGTCCTGGCTGGCACAACCCGAGACGCTCTGGTCACCCTGGAAACTGCAAGAAAACGAGCTGGTCGAGGGCAAACAAGACGCCCTGCGTTTGTCACTGCAAGAACAGCAAAACGCGGGCATCGATATCGTCAGCGATGGTGAACAAACGCGCCAACACTTCGTCACCACCTTTATCGAGCACCTCGGCGGCGTTGATTTCGAGAAGCGCGAAACCGTCAGAATCCGTGACCGTTATGACGCGAGCGTGCCGACGGTGGTGGGTGCGGTCACGCGTCAAAAGCCAGTGTTTGTCGAAGACGCCAAGTTCCTGCGCCAGCAAACCACGCAACCCATCAAATGGGCGCTGCCAGGCCCCATGACCATGATCGATACGCTGTACGACAACCACTACAAAAGTCGCGAAAAACTGGCCTGGGAATTCGCCAAGATCCTCAATGAAGAAGCCAGGGAACTGGAAGCGGCGGGCGTCGATATCATCCAGTTCGACGAGCCAGCCTTTAACGTGTTCTTTGATGAGGTGAATGACTGGGGCGTTGCCACCCTGGAACGCGCAATTGAAGGCCTTAAATGTGAAACCGCGGTACATATCTGCTACGGCTATGGCATCAAGGCCAACACCGATTGGAAAAAGACACTCGGATCAGAGTGGCGCCAATACGAAGAGGCGTTTCCCAAGCTGCAAAAATCCAGCATCGATATCGTCTCGCTGGAGTGCCACAACTCCCATGTGCCCATGGAGCTCATCGAACTCATTCGCGGTAAAAAAGTGATGGTCGGTGCCATCGACGTGGCCAACCATGCCATCGAGACACCCGAGGAAGTCGCCAATACCCTGCGCAAAGCCCTGCAGTTCGTGGATGCTGACAAGCTATACCCGTGCACCAACTGCGGCATGGCGCCCCTGCCCCGTCAGGTTGCGAGAGGCAAGCTGAACGCGTTGAGTGCCGGCGCAGACATCATCCGCCGAGAACTGTCGAACTAGTGCCCACCATGCCACGTCACAGCCTGGCCATCGAGCCATTGAGCTTTCGCGAAGCGCTCGGGCACTACGCCTCCGGCATCACGGTGATCACGTCGCACATCGAGGGTGAGCCGATTGGTTTCACATGCCAGTCGTTCTACAGCGTGTCGATGAACCCACCGCTGGTGTCCTTCAGCGTCATGTCCAATTCCGCCAGTTATCCCAAAATCCGCCAGGCCGGTCGATTCGCCGTCAATATCCTCTCGGGTGAGCAGGTCAGGATCTCCAACCAGTTCGCGCGGCGTGGCACTGACAAGTGGCATGACGTCGACTGGCAGGCATCACCGCTGGGCAACCCGATCATCGACGGCAGCCTGCATTGGCTGGATTGCGACATTCACGCCGAACACGTCGCCGGTGATCACCTGATCGTGATTGGCGAAGTGAAAGCACTGAACCTGCAAGAGGCAACGGCGACGCAGCCGTTGCTGTATTTCAAAGGGCAATATTGCAAGATCGCCGCGCCTGACGCGCCCCCCTTTTAGCGTCATGGTGTGCGCTTCAACACTCGCACTGTGGCTGTCCGTCTGCGCCACCCCGCCCCACCCTACCCGCATGCCCAGGAACCGATTGGAGACGTGCAGACCATCTAAGACGGCAAACTCAGCCCCGAACTGGCGGTGACCACCTTCAGCAATACCGACCGCCTCTACATCAACCCGACCAAAAATGTGGTGATTGTGGTGTGGCAGGCGCAGACCCAGCCGACTGGGGGTGAGGTGATTGATGACATGGTTGCGTTTGATGCAATTGTTAAGGTGCTTCCTTAAATGACACAAGGGATGGGCCTGTTTGAGGCAGGCCCGTCCCTTATTCCGAACCCGTCTATAAAACTGTCATAAATCACAGTACCCGCCACGCTCCTCGCCCTCCAGAGTGAAGACTACTCAATGGAGATCCGAACCATGCGCACCCTTGCCCACTCACTGCCCCTTGGCACCGGCCTGAAGGCCACATGGGTCCCTTTATTACTGGCCAGCCTTATCGCCTGCACAACCGGAACCCACTTACCTAATGCTATCGGCATGTGCCCAGGCGTGAGGAGCATCGAGCAAGTCAAACAGCAAGAAGGCTATAGCTATTACGCTATTTCACCCGGCGGGGGGTGGAGTGGCGAGAACCCTCAAGCCCAAGAACATTACCTCAAGGGTCTGGTATTTGAATCGGCCGCTATCCTTACCGTCGCGCAAAGCCCGACTCGCCCTGAATATCATTTCGTGGCCTGTGACTATGTGGGGCCAGAGCCGCTTGCGTTTTTGAGACTGGCCAAGCATTTCCCCGATCGCCCCCGCGCAGTGGGGCCGAACTGGACTGCGCAAGACTACTGTGAAGCTGACTCCGTCGAGGAATGCCAATTCACCGTCCTGAACCCGTTGCCATGATCTTCGAAGACACATTAAAGGGGACAGAGTTGATCGCCAGGATAAAAGCCCGCATGCCGTTGGGTGAAAGCACGCTATTCAATTCATGCACTTACGCCTGACTCACACCGTCCCCTCAGCTATGCATCGGCAACACCACCCCAAACATCACAAAAAACCCACCGCAAACTTTATTGAACCGGCGCCCGGTTCGTGCCAACCAGGGCCGTACGCGGTGCGCGGCGCTGGCCACCATGTATTCGACAACGAATTCCACCACGGCGTAGGTCAGCGCGATGATGGCCGTCTGCGTGATGATGCTTCTGTGGGGGTCCAGGAACGGTGGGATAAACGCGGTGAACAGCAGCAGCGCCTTGGGGTTTGAGAGGGCCGAGACCAGCCCTTGGCGAAACAGTGACCAGCTTCGCAAGTGGGTGGTAGCCGCCGTCTCCAGGGTGACGGGGGCGGACCGCCACAGTCCGAAGCCGAGCCAGATCAGGTAAAGCCCACCGGCAATCTTCAAGGCCGTGAACCAACTGGCCGAGGTCTGGATCAGGGCCCCAAGGCCCAGCGCACACAGCGCAAGCACCAGAGCGAAGCCGAGCACGCCGCCGCTGATGGTGAACAGCGTTTTGCGACTGCCGTGAAGCGCGCCGTGGGTCAGCACCAATAATGCATTCGGCCCAGGCACCACGGATATTCCGCAGCAGGTGAACAGGTAGAGCAACCAGGTTTCGAAGGGCATGATCAGGTCCGAGGTGGGTAGTTCTGGCCGCTATCTTGCGAATGAACAACGACAGTGGAAAGCGCATAATTCACGCCACAGCCATTCGATTAACGAATAAAGGTAACCACCATGTCTTCCAGCGATTTGCAGATCGATTGGCTCAAGTGCTTTGTGGCAGTGGTGGACGCCGGTTCGCTGTCGGGCGCGGCCCATGAGGTGAACCGCTCGCAGTCTGCCGTCAGCATGCAGATGAAAAAACTGGAAGCCGCGCTGGGACGGCCCTTGCTGAACCGTGGCCCCCGCCACCTTCAGCTGACCGATGACGGCCAGACGTTGCTGGGCTATGCCCGCCGCATGCTCGCCCTGCACGCCGAAACCCAGGCGGCGTTTCATGGTGAAGCGTTGACCGGGCGCATCCGCCTGGGCGTTGCCGAGGACTACGCGGCCAAGTACCTCACGCCGGTGCTGAAACGATTTGCGCCGCGATATGCGGGTGTGGACATTGAGCTGACCTGTGAACAGTCGACCGCCCTGATCCCGCGTGTGCGCAGTGGCGACCTTGATCTTGCGCTGGTGTCCAGGGACTCGCCGCACACGGGGACTTTTTTGTTCAAGGAGCCGATGGTCTGGGTAGGCTCCCCGCAGTTCGAACTGTGGCGCCGAGACCCGGTGCCTATCGCCGTCTACGAAAGCGAAAGCCTGGCGCGCCGGTACGCGGTGAATTCACTGGCGCAACAGGGCCGTCAATTCAAGGTGGTGTACAACAGTTCCAGCCTGGCCGGCCAGGTCGCCGCCGTGGAGGGTGGGCTCGCGATTGCTGCGATCACCCAATGCACCGTGCAGCCCTCACTGCAGGTCTTGAGCGGCGAACAGGGTTTGGGGATTATCGAACCTATGGAGGTGTCGATTCTACGTAGCCGGGCCTCTCGCGGGTCCAAGGCGGTCAATAGCCTGCACGGGTTTATCATCAGTGCGCTGCGGGTTCAGGCATAGCTCCCTTGCGTACCGCTATCAAAAGGAAGGTTCACACACCCATGGATATTCAGGAAATCAAACAACGCCTGGCCCGCCCGGCGCTCAAACTCATCGCTGGCGGCTTTCGCCCTGCGGGCACCGATGAAGAAAGCTGGCTGGGTCACGTCTTTCTGTTCCGCGCCGATGAAGGCATCCCCACCAACAAGGCCGGTGAACAGTTGCTGCCCTACGCGCAGTTCTACTTGCCCGCCCTGCCCTTCAACAGCCCGGCGCTGGAGGGGGTTCGGGTATTGACGTTGTTTATGTCGAACCCGTTTCCCGAGCATTTTGAACCCATGGGGGATAACTGGCTGATACGCGAATACGGGCCGGACGAGGTGCTGGTGCGTAAAACACTGCCGGTGGCAGGCGCCTTTCTCAAGCCATTCCCCTTGAAGACGGAAAACGTGCCGGAGGATTACCCGTTGTGGGATGGCGGTGGCGTTCCTTCCGAGCTTGAGGACGAAATACTCAAGCTGGAACGCGCGGGCGAGATACAGAGTTACTATGACCTGGTGACACACACCTATGAGCACAAGATCGGCGGTTACCCGTCGTTTTGCCAGTCGGGTGTCGATCCGGGCGAAGGTTTTGAGTTTGTGTTCCAGATTTCGTCGGACGCGAAAATCCAGCTGAATGTGGTGGACAGCGGAAGCCTGATGTTCTGGAAGCACAGCGTCACGGGGGAGTGGGCGCTTTATTATGATTTTTACTGAGGCGTCAGGCTGGAGGCGATACAGGCGCTGCGTGTTTACACGGACACCGAGGTGATCCCTTCGCAGCCTCGCCAGGGCTCGACAGCTCCCACATTAGATCTCCGTCGCCGCCAAGATTGCGCCAACACAACCGATTCCCTGTGGGAGCTGTCGAGCTTTAGCGAGGCTGCGAAAGCGGTGGATCAGTCGATGAAATGCCCGCAGTGCCGCCGCCTTCGCAGCCTCGCCAGGGCTCGACAGCTCCCACACTTGATCTTCGTCGTGGCACAAATCCCACCCACACAACCGATCCCCTGTGGGAGCTGTCGAGCTTTAGCGAGGCTGCGAAGGCGGTGGGTCAGTCGATAAAAATGCCAGCAGTGCCGCCGCCTTCGCAGCCTCGCCGGGGCTCGACAGCTCCCACACTTGATCTTCGTCGTGGCACAAATCTCACCCACACAACCGATCCCCTGTGAGAGCTGTCGAGCTTTAGCGAGGCTGCGAAAGCGGTGGATCAGTCAATAAAAATGCCCGCAGTGCCGCCGCCTTCGCAGCCTCGCCGGGGCTCGACAGCTCCCACACTTGATCTTCGTCGTGGCACAAATCCCACCCACACAACCGCTCCCCTGTGGGAGCTGTCGAGCTTTAGCGAGGCTGCGAAAGCGGTGGATCAGTCGATAAATATGCCCGCAGTGCCGCCTTCGCAGCCTCGCCAGGGCTCGACAGCTCCCACACTTGATTGTTGTCGTTGCTTAAATTGCATGTGCAGGCACGACTGCAATCCACCGAGCAAAACAGTTCCCACCCTGAGAATCCAGCATTTTCATCACCCCTCCCACAGGTGCCTGCACCCTGTTAATCTGCGGCGCTTGTCTGCATTCGGAGCGTTAGCATGGCCCTATCCAAACGCGAAACCGCCGGTATTGAACGCCGACTGATCGCCACACTGACGCAGGCGTGCGAAACGGCCAAGGCTGAACTACCGGGGTTTGAATGGCTGACGCATACCGTCGATTACGCCGCGTTCCCCCAAAGCCTGCGTGTCACCTGGGTATTCGACACGCGCGCCAGCAAGGACCACGCCCTGGCCAGCGGCGTCGACCAGCGCATGCGCGAGTTGACCGGGGCTGCGTTGCAAGCGGCAGGCGTCCCCGCCATGCCGTTGGACCGCTGCGTGCACTTTGATTCTGAAGAGGCCTGCCACTCGCAGCACGGCGGCGACTGGCGTGCGCGCCTGGCTCGCGCGACAAGTGCTGTCAGGCCTGTGCGCTAAACCGCTGCGCAGCACGCCGCGCGAACATCGCCTCTTCGGTTTCGCGCGTGGCCACTTGTCCTTTGTAGGCCAACTGGTTGATGAATAACCCTGCGGAATACTCTTTGGGCGGCAAGGAGCCGGGGCGGTTGAACAAGGCCGCCAAGTCAAAGGAAGCGGCAAAATTCTCCTGGGTCAGGCTGTAGTAGCCCATCAAGTTTCCCGACCAAGGCGAGTCGGCGTCCAGCAGGTCAATGGTGGCGTCGCGGAATTTGATCACGGCGGGCTTCAGGTCAGAGGCCTGGTTGAGCAGGTCGGTCAGCCGCTGAATATCCGCACGGCTGAGCTGGCCGGCCGTGTCGAGGACCTTCCAGCGGTCATCGGCCTCGACGGTGAAGCCGAACTTTTTGCCGGCCAAGTCCGCTGGCAGTGCTGCCTCGAAGCGCTCAACTGCGGCCTTCAGCACGCTTTGTGCCCCCTCAAACAGTTTTTCGAATCGAGGCAGTTCCGGCGATGCCGACCGGCCGACCCAGGTGTCGATAGCCTCCAGGGGTTGCGCCAGGGTCTGGGCAGCTTCACTTGGGTGATAGACAGCCGCCGGGGCGGCGTTTGCCAAGGCTGCCTCGGCGGTATCCGTTAGTGGCGCGGGTGCGATTGCCTGGCCGGAAACCGTAAGGACGGGGTTGGCCGATGGGACGTAGGCTGAGCTGACGGTGAGTGCCATTTAATCGGTCCATGATTGGCGGGTTCATCCGGGGTATCGGCGACGATGGATAAGGCTTTAAGTCAGTAGTCCCGATAAGCGCTAGAGCCTACTCGTCAATCCCTGGATAATGCCCCCCTCCCGCCTCGATACGGAAATCCCGCTCAATGAAGTTGCCCGCGTCCGCCGTCGTCCTCGCCTCAGCCTTGCTGCTTCCTTCCCTCGCCCACGCCGACGACGCCGCATTGGTCGACACGCTCAAGGCCTTCACCCGCTGCGACGCCAGTTTCTTCAGCAGCCTGAACAGCCACCGCGACGCCTGGCAGGCCTATGCGCCGCTCAAGCAGGAAAAGGACTTCACCTGGATCGCGGTGAGGGATCGCACTGACCGCAAGGCCAACGCAGTGCCGGTGAGCGCGCCGGCCATCGCCGGGTTGAAGCTGCTGTCTTACAACGATGAAGTCGCCGACCTCGGCCCGCTGGGCCTTTACTATTACTGGGGCTTTATTGTCGATGGCGGTGTCGATGAGGTGGCCAAGCACTTCGCAGCACTGCTCGACCAGCCTGGGGCACTGCAAAAAGGCGATGGCGAATACACGCGCAGTGAACTCAAGGTTGGCAACACTTGGCAGGGGATCAAGCCCATGCCGGGCAAGGCGCCGGGCCTGCGTAACGTGGAGCGGGTGCTGATCGTGGAGCCGGAAGGCAAGCTCGGCACGCAATCGCGCGTGAGTTGCTCGGTGCAGGGTGGCGTCAACGCCGGGCTGCTGGCGCTGTTGCGGCCCGACATTGCGCCGGTTGACTACCCGCGCACGGTGGTCGAAACCACTCTCGGTGACGTTGCCGTACCGCCCAACGTGCTCCAGCGCCTTGATGCGCCGCTGTTGCAGCCCAGGTTCAAGACATTGACCTACACGTACCTGTCCAGGAATGGCGATGGCAAGGACGCGCCGGTAACGGTCACATTGAAGGCAGAGGGCGGTTTGCTGGTGAAGAACGAAGCCTATGGCCGCGCCTTCAATGTGGACCGCCTGATGTTGGCGGACCTGTTCCAGTTGAAATCCAAAATGAACGGTGTGGGCGCAGGCCAGGTCCTGCAGACCCGCGACGCCGAACTGAAGGTCCCCACCCACTGGACGCCCGGCCAGACCCTGAGTGCCCACCTGCAAATGGCCTATGTGCCCACCAAGCCCACTGACCCACCCACCGAAACGACGCTCACCTGCACAGTGGGCGAGCGCTTCCCGGCACGCCAGGTGTTTGCTTCATTGACGGGGGATGCCATTCGGCTGGCTTGCGAACAGGACGACTATAAGTCCAATCGCGCCTTTATCGAGGACCTGGGCGTCGCGTTGACGCTGGAGTCGACATCGAGCCAGACGCACTATGTGAATGAGTTCACGGCCCTGGATGTGGTGCGCTGACGTGTGGTTTCCCAACTCAGCCTCTCAGGCGAGTATCAACCTTGGAACGATATGAATCGCTGGTCATCGGCCTGGGCGCCATGGGTGCCGCCACGGTGTACCCGCTGGCGAAAACCGGCGTAAAGGTCGCCGGTCGACGGGGTTAGCGGTTGAAAGCGAATTTTTTGTGGTGAGCGAGCCTTTAGAAGTTGCGGATTAACGCTCCGAACAGATCACCCTGCGGCATTTTGCTCAACGGGATGTCGGCATTCTCGAACCACTCGCGCCCGGCCTCGGGGTGTGGGCCGCTCAGTACCACCACGCCCTTCTGATAGGTATACCGCGCCGCCGCGACGTCGCCGTTGCGGTAGGTCGCGATGGTCTTGTAGGGCGCGGCCGGGTCGGCTTTGGGGAAGTACGGGCCGTCCTGGAAGAAGACGTGATCAGGCTTGCCCTCCCACGTGACCTGCACGGCCGCGTCGGCGATGCCGGGCACTTCAAAGCCGGGGCGGCCGGCTTCGGCGTCGAGGTCCCGGGGGATCAGGCCGAGGTTGCTGTCATCCGCCAGGTAGGCGCCCATGCACAGGCCCAGGTAGCGCCCGCCGTTGGCGACGTAGCCACGGATGGCCTCGATACGTGCATCCCCCAGGCTATCGAGGGCGCCGGGAATGTCCTGGCCGCCGCCGGGTTGCACGTAGAGGTCATAGCGCGCCAGGGTTTTGGGCGTGATGTCGATGGCCTCATCCGCGCCCACGTAATCGATCTGATAGCTGGGGTTGAGACGGTGCAAAGCCTTCGCCACGTTCTCGGAACAGTCATCGCAGCCTGCCGGGCCCCGGTAGATGGCGACGTGGGTAATGGGCGTCGCAGCCTCGGACTGCGAGGGCAACAACAGCGCGAATGCAAACAACGTGGCGGCGACAGCGCGTAGGTTCATGGCCGGGGGCTCCTGTACGGACAACGCACAGCCTATAGCGATTGCGCCAATCAATCCGTTAACAGTTGTAAACACCATTCACATCAGCATAACTGGCGGTCGGGCCCTACTTAGAGAGCGTCCGCCATGTTTGAACTCGCCTCCCTCCTCACCTATGTCGCCGTTGTGATCGGTCTGTTCTAGATCCCCGGCCCGTCCGTGTTACTGGTGATCACCCGCACCGTAGAGGGCGGCCGCAGAGTCGGGGCTGACGCTACCAACCGTCACCCCACGCCAGGCGTTTTTCCAGGCGGTCGGTGCCGAGGTGCTCAACCCGAAAACCGCGATTTTCTTCCTGGCCTTCCTGCCGCAATTCGTGCACCCGGAATCCGCGTCGTCGCTGGTGCAATTCGCGGTGCTGGGCCTGATCTTTTCCGGGCTCAGTGCGGTGTACACCAGCTTGCTGGCGCTCGCCATCCGCCCCTTGAGTCGTGGGGTCAAAGGGCTTTCCCGGCTGCGCCGCTGGGAAGGCAAAATCATTGGCACGCTGTTTATGGGCCTGGGGCTGAATGTGGCGTTGCAGCAGCGCTGAGACTACTTTTTCACCGCCATCAGCAGGTCAAACAGCAACTGCGCCACGGGCGACAGCGCTCGCCCTCGTCGGGATATGAGCCCCAGCGTGCGGCTGATCGCTGGGTCGCTCAGCGGCCGCGTAACCAGCGTCGCATGCCCGTTGGCCGGCATGGCCAACTTGGGCACCACGCCAACGCCCAATCCCGCTTCCACCAGGCTGACCAGCGCTGGCACATGCTTCACTTCGCAGAATGAGCGTGGCCGCACATCACGATGGGCCAGCGCCTGGTCGATCAAAAAGCGGTTGCCGCTGCCTTGCGCCAGGCTGATGTAGTCGACCCCGGCCAGGTCATCCCAGGTCAGGGAAGGGCGCTGGGTCAGCGGGTGACCGACCTGCAGCGCAACCACGAAGTCTTCCTCCAGCAACGGCTGGAAGACCACGTCGGCGTCCTGGGTGCCGATGTAGGTCAGGCCAAAGTCCGCCTCGCCCCTGGCTACGACCGTCAAGATCGCCGATGAAGACTCATCGATCACCCGCACCCGGATACCCGGGTATTTGGCGTGGTAGTGCCGAATAACGTCCGGCAGGAAATACGCCACGGCAGAGGGCACACAGGCAATCGTGACTTCACCGGATAGCCGGAAGGCCAGGTCGTGAAAGCCTATCAGCGCGCTCTCCAGCTCATTCAGCACGTTGCGCGCACGCGGCAGGAAACCTCGCCCGATCGTAGAGAGTTCCACACGCCGCGTGGTGCGTTCGAACAACTGCACACCCAGCGCCTGCTCCAGTTTGTCGACGCGCCGCGAGAGTGCGGATTGCGACAAGTGCAACGCTTGGGCAGCCGCGCTGAAACTTCCCAGGTCGGCCACCGCGAGAAAACCGCGAAGGTCCGCGAGATCAAAATTCATGCATTTACCTCATAGATCGCACTTTTATTTGCATTTCTCTTTTTAATCGCCCCCCTGCACGCTGTCAACTCAGTCGAATCAACGAGCCTTAACCATGAACAACAACAACGAATTGCCTGCCATTGCGTTTGAAGACCTGCGCCAACAAGGCCGCCTTGCCTTTCAGGGGTTGGGTCTCACACAACACGCCGCCGAACAGGTCTGCCAGGTATTGGTGTTGGCCGATCTGTTCGGTTTGACCACCCATGGCTTGAGCCGCCTTGAGTCCTATGGCGAGCGGCTAGAATGCGGCGGTATCAGTGCCTCGGCCGAGCCAGTGGTCGAAACCGTCGCACCGGCGATCGCACGGGTGGATGGGCGCAACGCCGTCGGCCCGCTGGTCGGCATGGCGGCGCTGGACGCCGGCCTGCAGATGGCCAAACAGTTCGGGATTGGCTTGGTCCTGGCGCGCGGCAGCAATCACTTCGGTCCGGTGTCGCCGTACGCCTACCTCGCGGCCGAGCAAGGTTTCGCCAGCATCATTGGCAGTAACGCCACCACGACCATTGCCCCCTCGGGCGGCAGCGATGCGCGCCTGGGCAATAGCCCGCTGGGTTTTGGCGTGCCGAACCCGGATGGCAATCACTTCATGCTCGACATGGCCATGAGCGTGGTTGCCCGCGCCAAGATCCGCAACGCACTCACCCGCCAGCAAAGCATTCCGGATAACTGGGCCACGGACGCCAACGGTAAACCCACCACCGATCCTCGCGCGGCCTTGGATGGCTTCCTGTTGCCCATCGGCGCTCACAAAGGTTACGGCCTGGCGCTGGTGGTGGACCTGTTGGCGGGCCTGCTCTCGGACGCGGCCTACCTGACCCACGTGAAGTCCTGGGTCGATGCGCCGGATGAGCCGCAGAACCTGGGGCACTTCTTCATTCTGATCGACACCTCCCGCCTGGGCTCCTCGGCCTGGCTCAAGGAACGCATGACCGACTTCGCCGCCATCCTGCACCAGAGCCCGGCCATCGACCCGGCCGCGCCGGTGATTGTCCCGGGTGAAATCGAGCTGAAGAAGATGCAGCGCTATCTGCGCGACGGCGTGCCGGTGGACCCCACCACCCAGCGCCTGCTTGACCTGTATGCCAGCCGGGTGGCCTGAGATGAGCCGATCCCCTCGCCTACTGGCGCCCACCGGCGTGCTCCGCGCCTCGATCAATGTGGGCAACCCCATCCTCGCGCGTCTGGATGACGTCGGCCAGGCGGCTGGCGTATCGGTGGACCTGGCCCACGCCTTCGCCGCCGAGCTCGGGCTGACACTGCAGCTGTGCGTGTTCAAGAGTGCCGGCGAATCGGTTGCGGCGGTTTGCGCAGGCCGTGCCGATTTCGGCTTCTTCGCCATTGACCCGGCGCGGGACGAGCAACTGGCCTTTACCAAGCCCTACGTGTTGATCGAAGGCTGCTACCTGGTCCGGGAGGACTCACCCCTGGACGACAATGCCCAAGTCGACATGCCGGGGATTGAACTGGTGGTGGGCAAAGGCAGCGCCTATGACTTGTACCTGACCCGCGAGCTCAAGCACGCCACGATTGTTCGCTCACCCACCTCGCCTACCGTCGTCGAGACTTTCCTGGCCAGTGGCGCCAATCTGGCGGCGGGCGTGAAGCAGCAGTTGGAGTTCGATGCCGCGCGGTTCCCCGGGCTGCGCTTGCTGCCGGGGCGCTTCATGCAGATCCGCCAGGCCATGGGCGTTCCCCGTGCGTATGGCAAGGAAGCCGCTGACGTGCTGCACCAATTCGTCGAGCGGGCCAAGGCTAGCGGCTTCGTCGCCGAAGCCCTCGAGCGCCACGGCATCGTGGGTGCCACCGTCGCCCACTGACAGCGCCTGCGACGTCCCCAATAAAAACAAGAGTACCTGACATGTTGGCATTTCTCGGCTTATTGATGGTCGTGGTGTTTACCTACCTGATCATGGCGAAGCGGCTTTCGCCGATTGTGGCGTTGGTCGTGGTGCCAGTGATCTTTTCGATCCTGGCAGGCTTCGCGCTCACCACTGACAAAATGATGCTCGATGGCATCAAGATGGTCGCGCCATCGGCTGCCTTGTTGCTGTTCGCGATTCTGTTTTTTGGCGTGCTGTTTGACGCCGGCTTGTTCGACCCCATGATCAAGCTGATCCTCAGGGTGGTAAACGGTGACCCGGTCAAGATCGCCATGGGCACCGCGATCCTGTCGCTGACCACCGCCCTGGATGGCGACGGCACCACCACCTACATGATCACCTGCGCGGCGATGCTGCCGCTGTACAAGCGGATCGGCATGAACCCGATGATCCTGGCGAGCCTGTGCGTGTTGTCGCTCAGCGTCATGGGCGGTATGACCCCCTGGGGTGGCCCGGCCACACGCGTGATCGCCGTACTCGGGCTGGATGCCGCCGAGTACTTCATCCCCTTGCTACCGACCATGGCAGTGGGTGCGCTCGGTGTGCTCTATACCGCATTCCTGCTGGGGCGGCGAGAGCGCAGGCGCCTGGGCGTGGTGAACCTGGCCAGTGGCGGCGATGATTGCTACATCGAATCGATCATCGGCCAGGGAGAACATAAAAAACCACGGATGGTGGTGCCCAACCTGATCCTCGTATTGATCGTGATGGTGTGCCTGGTCACCGGTCTGCTGAATTCGGTGATCAGTTTTCTGCTGGGCTTCATGGTGGCGCTGGTGATGAACTACCCGCGCCTGAACCTGCAGAAAGAACGGATGCTCGCCCATGCAGGGAATGCCATGGTCGTGGTGCTGTTGGTGTTTGCAGCCGGGGTATTTGCGGGGATCTTTTCCGGCACCAAGATGGTTGACGCGATTGCCCAATTGCTGGTCCATGCCATCCCGCCGTCCTGGGGGCACCTGTTCCCCCTGGTGGTGGCGATCACCAGCATGCCGCTGACGTTTTTGCTATCCAACGACGCTTATTACTTTGGCGTGGTGCCGATCCTGGCCAACGCCGCGGCGGCGTATGGCATCAGCCCGATGGACATCGCCCGCGCATCGGTGCTCGGCCAGCCCGTGCATCAGATCAGCCCGCTGGTGGCGTCGACCTTGTTGCTGGTCGGCATGATCGACCGGGACCTGGGGGACTTTCAGAAGAGCACGATCAAGTGGGCGGTTTTGCTCTCGCTGTTGATGATCGGGGTGTCGTTGCTGACCGGGGCGGTCACGCTGCTCACCTGAATGAAATCAGAGGCGGGCCACGTGGATGATCAACCGGGCCCGCCTCGCTTAGTTCACATCACTTGGCAAACGCATACTCCCCACCCTGCTCCACCGCCTTGCGATACGCAGGCCGCGCCTGGAAGTTTGCCACCCAGGCCGCCAGGTTCGGGTAGGCCTGCAGCTTGCCCTGGGCCTTGGCGATTTCGCCGATAAAGCTCATCTGGATATCCGCGCCACTCAGCTCATCGCCCACCAGGTACGGCGCCTGCCCCAGCACGTCGTTCAGGTAACCGAGGTAGTTGGCCACTTCCGATTCGATGCGCGGGTGCAACGGCGCACCGGCATCACCGAGGCGGCCGACGTAGAGGTTGAGCATCAACGGCAACATGGCCGAGCCTTCGGCGAAGTGCAGCCATTGCACGTACTTGTCATAGGTGGCGCTGGCAGGGTCCGGTTGCAGGCGCCCGTGGCCGTGGCGGCGGATCAGGTAGTCGATGATGGCGGCGGATTCGATCAGCACTTGGCCGCCGTCTTCGATTACCGGGGATTTGCCCAGTGGGTGAATGGCCTTGAGCTCGGGCGGTGCGAGATTGGTCTTGGGGTCGCGCTGGTAGCGCTTGATTTCGTAGGGCAGGCCGAGTTCTTCGAGCAGCCACAGGATGCGTTGCGAGCGTGAGTTGTTGAGGTGGTGGACGATGATCATGCTGTACTCCGAAGGGCCTGGGGGGTGTCTTGGAAAGAGACTACGCCAGTGCCGGGGAGTGCCAACAATTAAATATCTGCCGCGTTGATCGACGCCCACGCCGCCTGTGCCAGCAACTGCGCATAGTCCTTCGGGCTTTTCTTGACCCGCCCGGACAGCCACGCCCGGGCGTAGCTTTCGGCCGAACCGATGATGAGCGACAGTAAAAGCTCGGCAGGGATATGACTGAACGCCTCGCGACGGCCTTCGTCGCTCATCCACTCGGTCAATTGCCGGTTGCGCTGTTTGTTACGGGTGAGCAGTTCATCCTTGTGCGGGCCGTTGGCCACGGCGAAGCGGCTTTGGAACATGAAGCGCGCCCATTCAGGTTGCGCGTCAACCCATTCCACGTAACTGCGCACCAGCGCCTCCACGCCTGCCTGCGCCGTTTGCGCCTGCTGCAGGTAGCGATCTCGCAAGGTCGCCTGGTCCTCCAGCGCGGCAAAAAACAGCGCGGCGACAATGCCTTCCTTATTGCCGAAATGATGGTAGATGGCGCCGACGCTGGTCTCGCACCGCGCGCGGATGGTTTCGATATTGGTGGCTTCGATACCGACCTCGTTAAAGCTGGCCAGGGCCTCGCGCAGGATGCTGCGTTTGAGGTCGCTGCGCTTGCCCGCAAAGGTGCGCTCGATCAGATCAGGTGCGTGCATGGAGTGGCTCGCCAAATGTGCGGAGTTTAAAGGTACAGCAGTCGCTAGAGAAGGCATGGCTTGACACCCCTGGAATTAACAGAATATTGTTCTGTTACAGAATTTTATTCTGTAAACCCATCAGGAGGATAATCCATGAGTCAGTTTCTCAGCATGTTCAACAGCGTAGGCCCTGCAGCGTTCAGTCAAATGGCCTGCCAGGTGGCGCCCTACTTCAGCACCATCAACCCTGAAATCGCCGAACTGCGCCCAGGGCATGCCGTGGTGAACGTGCCGTTTCGCAAGGAAATCACCAACCACCTCGCCTCCGTGCACGCCATCGCCTTGTGCAACGCGGCCGAGCTGGCAGGTGGGACGATGACCGACGTGTCGATCCCGCCCGGTGCCAGATGGATTCCCAAAGGCATGACCGTGGAGTACCTGGCAAAGGCCAAGTCGAATATCCGCGCGGTGGCGGACGGCAGTGGCATTGATTGGTCAACCGCGGGGGACAAGATCGTACCGGTGGATATCTTCGATGAAGGCGAAGTGAAGGTGTTCACGGCGAAGATCACCATGAACGTAAAAATCGCCTAGCGGTCATCGACAGGCTCGGCCATTGCCGAGCCACGCTTCACCCACTCCCCACCATCGACCACAACGACGCCCCCACGCCCGTGATGCTTTCTCCTGCGATCAACCCGGCGGCGGCAGTTATCGCGAAGCGTTCGGTCAGGCTCGGCCAGCGGCAGCTCACCAGCCAGGTGAGGATCGCGCCCAACGCCATCATCAGCGACACCGAGGCCGGCAGTACAAAGGCCAGGCCCAAGGCCGCGGCACTCGGCAAGTAACGAGCGCGATGGGCGGGCAAGGTGCTGTCGAGGATGCCCAGCAGCACGCCGACCAGGCCGCCAATGGCGATTGCCCAGCGAATGCTGGTCGACAGCGAATCGAGCCCATGGGTCAAGGTTTGCGCCACGGCTTTCCAGGTGGCGACTGCCGGTGCCGGCCACTCTTCGGTGAGCAGCATGGATTGCGGGTCGGGGATCAGTGCCAGGTAGGCAAATACGCCAACGATGCTGCCGATGAAAATCCCCAGGATCTGCGCGATCACTTGCTTGTGGGGCGTGGCGCCAATGGCCTTGCCCACTTTGAAGTCATTCATCAGGTCGGTGCATTGCCCAGCCGAGCCGCCGGCGGTGTTGGCGCTCATCAGGTTGATCGGCACCTGCCCTGGCGCGACGATGCCAAAGCTCAATTGGGACAGCTGCCCGATGGCGCCGATGGGCGGAATGCCGGTGGCGCCCACCACGCGCGCGGCGACGGCGGCGAGGCAGATCGCCAATGGGATGGTGAGCAACGCCATGCCGAGATTAATGCCGAACAGCAGCGCCTGCAGACTCACCACCAGCACAATCGCCAGCACAAAACCGGCGGCCGGCCCCGGCTTGGGCACCGTCCAGGTCGATTCGCCGTCGGAGTGCGTTGATCGGTACAACGCCCACAAACGAATCGCCAGCGAGGCCAAGGTGGAACACACCATCAAGCTCACGCCCGGCCACAGCAACCACTCCACCAACGCGGCGAACTGCGGGCCGCTGCTGCCCGCAGGCAAGGTCACCAGGTGTTGCGCCAACAACCAGGGGCCCAGGCCGCCCCACGCGAGCAAGGCGCCGAGCAGCAGGGTCAGGCCCACACGAATGCCGATGATACCGCCGAAGCCCACCAGCAACAGCGAAGGGTCGGCGGTGAAGGTCAGGCGCTCCAACTGAGCGCTGGGCGACCAGCGCGGGAAGGCCCACATAAAAGTATCGACCCACTTGACCAGCCCGGAGAGCAACGCGGCGCTGAGCAGCACCTTCAAGCGCGTCGCGGCTTCGCGCCCATGGTTGTAGATGTGCAGCAAGGTTTCCAGGGTGGCCATACCCTCGGGGAATTTCAGCGCCTTGTCATTCAGCAACGAGGGCCGTAGATACCAGGCGATCCAGATGCCCAGGAAACTCACCGAGAACACCCAGGCAATCATGGGGATAGCGTCCAACTGGTTGCCCGTCAGCAAGGTATAGGCCGGGATCGGCGCTACCAGTCCGCCGGAAATGATTGAAGCAGCGGCCGAGGCGACGGTCTGGTTGATGTTGCTTTCATGCAAGGTCCACGGCAGGTGGTCGGTGGAACGCTTGGCCACTCCTTGAAAGATGGCGTAGCCGATCAACAGCGCGATGATCGACATGTTGAACGACCAACCGATTTTCAACCCGGCGTAGACATTGGACGGCGTGAGCAGGATGCCGAGGACACTGCCAGTGATGACGGCGCGCAGGCTGAGTTCGCGGGTGACGGGGCCGTGCGGGAGGGTCGTTGGCGGGGCTGAAGTCATGCGGAGTCCTTTCGGCGACGAAACAGGGCGACCTAGTAAGTGAGCCCTGTAGAAGCCGAAGGTTCCTGTGGTGAGCGGGCTTGCCCCGCGCTGGGCTGCGAAGCGGCCCCATTAATAACACCGCGCATCGTCAGTTAAACCGAGTCGCCAGAATTTAGGGCTGCTGCGCAGCCCAGCGCGGGGCAAGCCCGCTCACCACACCAAGCCCGCTCACCACATCGAGCCCGCTCACCACTGGAAGCCTGGTCACCACAAAAACCTGCTCAGCCCAGGCGAAACCGCGCGGTGTTGTCGCTCAATGCCTGGCTGCCTTTGCTCAAGGTGTCGGCCGCCCGGTTCACTGCCCGCGCGCCGTCGAGCAAACGCCCGGCCGCCTGGTCCACTTGCTGGATATTGCCGCTCACTTCATCTGCCGTCGCCGCTTGTTCCTCTACGGCGGTGGCGATTTGCGCCAGGGTGTCGGTGACGTGTTGCACCGCACCGGCAATCTCGCCCAAACGTGTGCCCAGCCCGGTGACGGATTCAGCATCCGTCAGTGCCTGTTCACACGCGGCGCCCATCAACGTGACCGCCTGGCTGACCGTGGCGCGCAGGCTGTCGACCGTGCCGGCGATCTGCGCCGTAGACGCCTGGGTGCGTTGCGACAAGCTGCGCACTTCATCGGCCACCACGGCAAACCCCCGGCCCTGCTCACCGGCGCGGGCGGCTTCGATCGCGGCGTTGAGCGCCAGCAGGTTGGTCTGCTCGGCAATGCCACGGATGGTGTCGACCACCGACTGAATCTGCTGGCCCTGCTGGCTGACCTGCTCCAGCGCATCGGCGGTGTCGGTCAGGCGCAGGTTGAGTTGCTGGATGCTGGCGGTGGTGCGCTGGCTGTCACGGCTGCTGTCTTCGGCAATACGCCGGGTTTGCTGGGCACTGCCCGAGGCCTGTTCGCAGCTTTTGGCGACGCCCAGGGAGGTGGCCGCCAACTGGGTCGCGGCGGCGGCGATCTGGCTGATTTGCAGTTGCTGGTCTTCGACTTCGGTCAGGGTGCTGCCCGATTGCGAATTGAGGGTGAGCACCGCCGAGCCGAGTTGCTGCGTCTCGTGGTTGACCCCCAGCAGGCTGGTGCGCAGTTGCACCACCGCGACGTTGAGCGCGGTGCTGATGGCCGCAAGTTCGTCACGCCCTTCCACCGCCACCTCGACGCACAGGTTGCCGTCGCGCAGGGACTCGGCCAGCGTGGTGATGCCACTGGCACTGCGGCGAATCGAGGCTTGCAGGCATATGAACAGGTAAAGCGCGGCCAAGGCCAGCAGGCTGAACGTCGCGGCGACGGGAATGAATTTCTGCAGCGAACGATCACGGTAGTAAGCCAGGCGCGCGTCCAGCGAATGGAGCGACTGGTTACGCAGCGCGCCGAGGCTGTCGAGCATCGCGTCGACACTGCGTTCGAAGCCTGCGGTGTCGAGCTTGATGGTGCCGCCGAAGACGCCGTCGTCGAGCACCTTGAGTTCGTTGTCCAGCCGTTGCAGGCTGTCGTCGTACTGCGCGGTCCAGGGTTCAAGACCGGCGTATTGCTTGGCCTTGAGCGAGGCCGCCGCCTTGACCAACTGGTCCCGCGCGTCGCCGATCCGACCGCGCAGGTCACGCATCTGCAAGCGGCTTTGCAACGTGAACTGCCCCGACGCGATAGACGACTGGCCGACACTGGCCATGCGCCCGATACGCTCGATCAGGTCAGGGGTGTGTTGGGTCGAAATCTGCATCAGCAGGTAGGTTTCCAGCCACGGGTCGAGGATCAGGCCAGCATCCAGGGTGATCTGCTCGCGCAGGGTTTGCATGGCGGTGAGCGCCGAGGTGAAACGGTCATAACCGTCCGGCCACCAGCCCACCGTGCGCAGGGATTGAGAGTCCATGCCCTTGACCGTGGCCTGCAGGGCTTCAAAGCGGGTCAGGATGTCGGCGCTGGCGTGCTGGGCGTTGAGCGCGTCGCCCAAGGCTTGCAGGCTTTGCTGGATCAGCGGGAAATTGGCATCGACCTTGTCCATCGCCGCCTTCGCCGCCGGCGTCGGGGCGTGCAGGATATCCGCCGCTTTCCAGCGTGCGGCCAGATTACGCTGGGCCGTCAACTGGCCATCCAGCGCGTCCAGGGCCAACAATTGCCGTACGCCGGACTGCTCGCTGGAAATCACGGTTAATTTGTCACGATAGTCCGAGCCGATCATCCACAGGCTACCCGCCAGGGGCAGCATGAACAGGAAAAACAGAATCTGGAATTTACGCGCAAAGCCGAATCGCCCCAACAGGCGGATACCCGGTGATAAAAGGCTGTGCATGTCCAACCACTCCCCAAAAACGACCCACGCGGTGCACCGCGGGGTGAAGCCTTGAAATAACTAACGGCAAAATGCCATGTCATTGATTGGGAAGGCTCTAGCAAGATATGGGCCGCTGGATGAAGCCAGAGAATAGACGGGTTCGCACCCAACAATTAACGTAAATCGCCCAAAAATGGGGCAAAAACACTCATCGCAGCGCCCCCCCCTGTAACTAATGGCGCACATCTCAAAAACCACGCACATCCAGTGTGGGAGCTGGCTTGCCTGCAAAAGCGGTGCAGCAGACACTTAAGTGCAACTGGCCCACCGCCATCGCAGGCCAGCCAGCGCCCACATCTCGATGCTCACTCCGGCTGTTTCACGCCCATGTATCGGTCGAAATGATTGATGTGATCATCCAGATTATCTTCAAGCATCATCCGGTACTGGTCACAGAAGTACTTCAACATCGCCTCCCGCGCCTCGGCCATTTCCGCGCCGGACTTGAAGTTGCGCGCGCTGGCCCAGGCATTGAAGCGCGTGGTGCCGAACATCATCGAGGCGCTGACCTGGCCGAGGTTTTCGTGAGCCTGAAGTTGCTCGTTCGACAATTCGATGTGCGCGTCGGCGCGGTCGTAGAAGGTGGAGTCAGTAGCATCTGCCATTGCGTGTTACCTGGGTGATCAGTCGTAAGTCGGCCATTGGAGCATGCACGACTGACCGCTGTCAGCAATCACCCTGTCACTCCGGGATACGCCGCAACACATCGTCATAAGGGGTCAAGTCCAGAAAGGCGGTCACCTCGAAGGCTTTGCCATCGCGCATATGAAAGATCCAGGCATAACTGTTGCGGTAGGCCTGACCGTCACGCGCAACACCTGCGCCCTCCCACTGAATAATCACGTGATCACCGTCAGCCCAGACCTGCTGGCTCACAGGCCTGACCGGGCGGGATAGGCGCGACACGAACGGCTTTACTGCGCCGTCGACAAACGCATCGACGCCTCGATAAACCCCCGCACTAGGGCCTGAACCCTTGATCGTCCAGATGACATTCGGCGTCAGTATGTCGCTGAAAAAAGTGGTGCCACCGCCGCGCCAACGCTCGAAGGCTTCAGTCACGCGCTGCTTGTTGCGGTCCTCGACTTGCGTATTGGCATGAGCCGAACACGACCCCATGCCGAGCAGGATGACCAAGACCACGTGTTGAAAGATTGATCGTTTCATTTCAGGTACGCCTTCTGGGGCTGAAGCCGAGCACCGCCGAAAATCAATTGCTGCACCATCGGCCGGGCAACGAAACGCTCCGGAAAGATCGGCTCGGGCGCACTGACCCGATCGAGTCTGGCGATATGTTCAGCGTCCAGCTCAATGCTCAGCGCCCCCAGGTTATCCTGGGCCTGGGCCAAGGTTCTGGCGCCCATCACAGGTGCAACAACGGCCGGGTTGCACAGCGTCCAGGCGAGCGCGACCTGGGACGGTGTGGCGCCGGTTTCGGCCGCGATGGCGGTGACCGCACTGGCAATCTCCAGTGAGCGAGCATTCATATGCCCCGATGAACTGATCACGCCCTTGCGCGTTGCCGACACGTTCGCCTCACTGGCCTGGCTCAAATCGTCGCGGCTGTATTTGCCGGTCAGGATTCCGCCGCCGAGCGGTGACCAGGGCAACACGCCAAGGCCCATTTCGGCGGCCATCGGGATCAGTTCATGTTCGACGCTACGTTCGACCAGGCTGTATTCGATTTGCAGTGCCACCAACGGCGACCAGCCGCGCAGCTCGGCAAGGGTTTGTAGCTGGGCCACTTTCCACGCCGGGGTATTGCAGATACCCAAGTACAACACTTTGCCGCTGCGCACCAAGTCATCCAACCCGCGCATGACCTCTTCGACGCCCGTGGTGAAATCCCAGGCATGCAGGTACAGCAACTCAATGCGGTCGGTGTCGAGCTGGCGCAAACTGGTCTCCACCGAGCGCATCAGGTTCATGCGATGGTTACCGCCGGAATTGGGGTCGCCCGGCTCGCGGGCCATGGTGTATTTGGTCGAGACGACCAGGCGATCACGCTTGGCCTTGAGGAATTGGCCAAGGATGCGCTCCGAAGCCCCGTTGGTGTAGTTGACGGCGGTGTCGATCAGGTTGCCGCCTTGGTCGACGTAGGTATCAAAGATCTGGCGTGCTTCGCTTTCATCCGCGCCCCACCCCCAGTCGGCGCCGAACGTCATGGTGCCGAGGGCGAGCGGCGAAACACGCATACCGGATCGTCCGAGCAGGCGGTAGTGGTCGAGTGCGTTGAGAGTGGGCATGATGAACTCCTGTCAGCGATGGCGTTAAGCCGGTGAAGACAAGTCTGCCCCCCACCGGCTCGCCGCCTGTAACAGGATCGTCCCGTGTTCTTGCACGATTGTCCGGGGCGCTATGCTCATCCGCCTGTCTCCGGAGCCCTCATGGATGCGTTGCAACAGTTAATCGAGCTGATCAGCCGGCACGCACCGAGCGACGGCACCCACGCCACACCGATTGACGGCGTAAGCCTGGTACGTTCGGGCACGCCCACGTTGCCTATGCCGGTTGTCTACGCGCCGACGCTGTGCCTGATTGTTCAGGGCCGCAAACAGGTGGTCGCGGGCGCAACCTCCTACGTGTATGACGCGGCCACTTACCTGGTGGCCTCTGTGGATATTCCCGTGATGGGTTCGGTGATCGAGGCCAGCGAGGCCGCGCCTTATCTGTGCCTGGTACTCGACCTCGACATGGCGGCGTTGACGGATCTGGCGCTGCGGCACCCGGCGGCGGAGCATGAACCCGCGCTGCCCACCGCAGGCATCGAGCTCAACGCCACCACGCCTGAACTGCTGGACGCGGCTGTGCGCCTCGCCAAAATGCTGGATGCACCCAGAGACATTCAAGAACTTGCACCGCTGACGATTCGCGAGGTGCTTTATCGATTGCTCACCGGCAGCGGCCATGGCGCGGTGCGGCAGATGGCCAAGGCCGACAGCCGGCTCAACCAGATCGCCAAAGCCATCGCGTGGCTACGGCAGCATTACGACGAACCCTGCCGGATCGATGCCATCGCAGATATCGCGGGCATGAGCCGCTCCACCTTCCACGCTCACTTCAAGGCGGTCACCTCCATGAGCCCGCTGGAATTTCGCAGCCAATTGCGCTTGCAGGAAGCCCGACGATTAATGGTCGCCGAGGCGGTGGACGCCGCCGGTGCTGGTTTTCGCGTGGGCTATGAAAGCCCTTCGCAGTTCAGCCGTGACTATGTACGCATGTTTGGTTTGCCGCCGGCCAAGGATGCCGGTCGATTGCGCCGTGACGCGCCTACGGTTGAGGTTCAGCCAACAACTGAGTAATCCACCCGAGCTGCCGAGCAATGTCCTGCACCTTCTCCTCCGGCACTGTCTGTCGTGCATGCTCCAGGCTGGCCAGGGTCTTTCGCTTTTGGTGCAACATACGTTGCCATTTGGCAATGAACACCGGGCTGTGTGCCTGCAGTTGCAGCGGCCCGAAGTACAGCTGCTCAGCGGTGTAAGCCACTGGCCCGGCGCGCTCTGCGACGATGATCTCGTAGTAAAAGCGGTTTTCGCGCAGCAGCTCTTCTCGAAGGATCGAGTAACCGTTGTCCATCAGCCATTGGCGCAACGGTTGCTCACCGCCGTTGGGTTGCAGGATCAATCGCTCTTGGCCGCTCAGGTGCCGCTTACCGCTTTCGAGAATGTCGCGAATCGTCTCGCCGCCCATGCCGCACACACTGATCGCGGTGATGCCGTCATCGGGCTTCATGGCCGCCAAACCATCGGCCAGACGTACGGTGATCTGCCGCTCCAGGCCGTTGTCGCTCACGGTACGTTGCGCCGCATGGAAGGGCGTGGTCGCGACCTCCCCCGCCACTGCCATCGTGATCAGGCCACGGCGCATCAATGCCACCGGCAAATAACCGTGATCGGAGCCAATATCGGCCAGGCGCGCGCCCTCCGGTACATTGGCGGCGACGCGCTCCAGACGCAGGGATAAAGTGTGTTCGTTCAACGCCCCTGCTCCCCCGAAAAACGGTCTCGGCTGTTAGTCAGATGCAACACCATGGCCGCGCGGGCAGCGTCCGGGTCCTGGCGTTTGATCGCGTTGAAGATCGCTTCATGCTCCAGGTTGGCCAACTGGCCCAACTGGGTGAAATCCGCGCCGCCACGTTCAGCGCCCTTCACTTGGGTGCGCGGGATCATCGCATTGCCCAGGTGCAGCATGATTTCAGTGAAAAAGGTATTGCCGGTGGCCTCGGCGATCAGTTGGTGAAAGCGTTTGTCTTCCTCCACGCAACTGTCGTTGTTGGCCAGGGAGGCCTGGTAGTCGTCGAGTGCCTGGCGCATGTGGGCCAGCTGTTCGTCGGTTCTGCGCAAGGCGGCCAGTGCGGCGGCTTGGACCTCCAGGCCCAGGCGCAGCTCGAGCATGTTGCGCACGCTGGCTACCGTATCCACATGCAGGCGCAGGCCCTTCTGGGCGTGCTGTTCCAGCACAAAGGTGCCGATGCCGTGACGTGTCTCCACCAGACCGGACGCCTGCAACTTGGAAATCGCTTCGCGCACCACGGTTCGGCTCACGCCATGCTCAGCCACGATGGTGGATTCCGAAGGCAGCTTTTCGCCGGGTTTCAACTGGCCGAGCAGGATGCGCTGGGTCAGCGCGTCGACCACGCCCTGGGCCAGGTTGGTGGAGCGTTTACGCAGGGGGATTCCACTTTCAATGGGCATTGCAACAGATCCACGGGGTTGAGCTGTGCGGAGCTTAACACCCAGTCCGGCGTCAAACCTGGGTTGATTGAAAAAACCTCAACTTGTATGACAACCAAACTTAACGCTCACTGTCACAAGTACGCCCCTCACGGCATCCACCGGGAAGAATCTCGTTAAAAAATCAGCACAACACCTAGTAAACGCTGCACAAATAACCAAAACCTCTGTCCGACACACCGCATTATAAGAAGAAAAACACTCGCCCCTGGATTGCGGTCTCAAGAAACCTACTTGTATGATGTCTATCAACAAGACACGCAAACCCGCATAAAAATAATCAGGGGGAGTTTTGAATTGTGACCAATTCAATCCATGTATCTGCCGTACCCGAAAGTGATCCCGTACTCGCGCGCGCCGTGAGCAAAGTGAAGCGCCATGTGCTGCCACTGTTCGTGATCATGTTCATCCTCAACTACATCGACCGGGTCAATATCGGCTTCGTGCGCACGCACATGGAGCATGACCTCGGCATTGGCGCCGCCGCCTATGGCTTCGGCGCCGGACTGTTCTTCATCGGCTATGCCCTCTTCGAAGTGCCCTCCAACATGCTGCTGCAAAAGGTCGGTGCGCGTATCTGGCTGACCCGCATCATGTTCACCTGGGGCATCGTCGCCACGCTGATGGCGTTCATCCAGAACGAAACCCACTTTTACATCCTGCGCTTCCTGCTGGGTGTGGCCGAGGCCGGCTTCTTTCCTGGGGTGATCTACTACTTCACGCGCTGGCTGCCTGGCGTGGAACGCGGTAAAGCCATCGCCATCTTTTTGAGCGGCTCGGCGGTTGCGTCGCTGATTTCCGGCCCGTTGTCAGGCGTGTTGTTGCAGATCGAAGGCTTTGGCTTCCACGGCTGGCAATGGATGTTCGCCATTGAAGGCTTGGCTTCGGTGGTGATTGGCTTCTTTGTGTGGTTCTGGCTGGACTCCAAACCCCACGACGCCAAATGGATGACCCGCGAAGAACAGGATGCGCTGGTCAATGCCATCGACCAGGAACAGCGCGACCGTGAAGCCCTCACCAGCGTCAAGCCGACCCTCGGCAAACTGCTCAGGGACCGCCAGATCCTGCTGTTCTGCGCGTTGTATTTCTGCATCCAGCTGACGATCTACGCGGCGACGTTCTGGCTGCCGAGCATCATCAAGAAGATGGGCGACCTGAGTGATGTGCAGGTTGGTTTCTTCAACTCCATCCCCTGGTTGATCTCGATCATCGCCATGTACGCCTTCGCTTCGCTGTCGGGCAAGTTCAAGTTCCAGCAGGCCTGGGTCGCGGCGGCGCTGTTGATTGCGGCAGCGGGCATGTTCATGTCCACCACCGGCGGGCCGATCTTCGCCTTTGTGGCGATCTGCTTCGCGGCCATCGGTTTCAAGTCGGCGTCGTCGCTGTTCTGGCCGATTCCCCAGGGCTACCTGGATGTGCGTATCGCCGCCGCCGTGATCGCGTTGATCAACTCTATCGGCAACCTGGGCGGCTTCGTTGCGCCCACCACTTTCGGCTTCCTGGAACAGACCACTGGCTCGATCCAGGGCGGGCTCTATGGCCTGGCCGGCACGTCGGTGCTCGCCGCGATCCTGGTGTTTTTCGCCAAGACCGCGCCCTCTGCCGCGCTGACTTCACCGAGCGCCGTGCCTACCCGCGTCGCCCTCAGCAAACCTCTTTAAGACTATTCAGGAACTTGCCATGACTACGCCCGTCGTTACTCACTTCCAGGTTATCCCCGTCGCCGGCCACGACAGCATGCTGCTCAACCTCAGTGGCGCCCACGGCCCGTACTTCACACGCAATATCGTCATCCTCAAGGACAGCTCCGGCAACACCGGCGTGGGTGAAGTACCCGGCGGCGAACGCATCCGCGAAACCCTGGAAGACGCCCGCAGCCTGGTGGTCGGCCAACCCATCGGCCAGTACCAGCGCATCCTCAACCAGATGCGCAGCACTTTTGCTTCCCGCGACGCGGCGGGTCGTGGTTTGCAGACCTTTGACCTGCGCATCACCATCCATGCCGTCACCGCCATGGAAGCCGCGCTGCTTGACCTGCTGGGTCAATTTCTCGAAGTCCCGGTGGCCGCCTTGCTCGGTGAAGGCCAGCAACGCGACGCGGTAAAAATGCTCGGCTATCTGTTTTATGTCGGCGACCGCGGTGCCACCGACCTGGCCTACCGCAACGAAGCCGACAGCGACGATGAGTGGTTCCGCCTGCGCCACGAAACCGCGCTGACGGCCGACGCCGTGGTGCGCCTGGCCGAAGCCGCCAAAGCCAAATATGGTTTCAATGACTTCAAGCTCAAAGGCGGCGTGCTGAGCGGCGACGAAGAAATCGAAGCCGTCACCGCCCTGGCCGAACGCTTCCCGGATGCGCGTATCACCCTCGACCCGAACGGCGCCTGGTCATTGAAAGAAGCCATCCGCCTGTGCCGCGACCAGCACCACGTACTGGCGTACGCCGAAGACCCCTGCGGTGCCGAAAACGGCTACTCGGGCCGCGAAGTCATGGCTGAATTTCGCCGTGCCACCGGCCTAAAAACCGCCACCAACATGATCGCCACCGACTGGCGCGAAATGGGTCACGCGATCCAGCTGCAATCGGTGGACATCCCCCTCGCCGACCCACACTTCTGGACGATGCAGGGCTCGGTACGCGTGGCGCAGATGTGCCATGAATGGGGCCTGACCTGGGGCTCGCATTCCAACAACCACTTCGACATTTCCCTGGCGATGTTCACCCAGGTCGCCGCCGCAGCACCGGGCGACATCACCGCCATCGACACCCACTGGATCTGGCAGGACGGCCAGCACCTGACCAAGGCGCCGCTGAAAATCGAAGGGGGTTATGTAAAAGTGCCGAGCAAGCCTGGCCTGGGGGTGGAGATCGACATGGACGCCGTGGCCAAGGCCCATGAGGTGTACAAAGGCATGGGCCTCGGCGCGCGCGATGACAGCGTGGCGATGCAGTTTTTGATTCCGGGGTGGCGCTTCAACAACAAGCAGCCGTGCCTGGTGCGCTGATTTAGATTTTTGTAGGGGCGGGCTTGCTCGCTCCTGCAATCGGCCGCACAGTCAGCTCAATCCCTAGCGCCAGCATCAGCTTCTGGATCGTTTCATAGCGCGTCTTCGAGCCACCCTTCAGGGTTTTGTAAAGACTCTCCCGATTCACCCCAGCCGCTTCCGCCACTTTGTTCACGCCTTGGGCCTTGGCAACCTCGGCAAGCGCCTTCATCAGTACCTGCGGGTCTTGAGACGTCATGCTCTGCGCCAGATACGCACTGATGGTTTCCGGGCTGTCTAGGAAGCGCGACGCTTCATAGCCGCGGGTGCCGGACGTATCCAGATCGAGGATCGGCATATCCTCGGGTTTGAATTTCGATTCGCTCATTTCATCTACCTCTCAGGGCATCAAGAATCTCTTTTGCCCGCATGATTCCTCTTTTCTGGTCGGTTTTATCGCTCCCCCACAGCATCAGGTAAGCAGTGATTCCCGTACGCACGAAATACATCCTGTAGCCGGGCCCGACAAACACACGCATCTCACTCAGGCCGTCACCTACGGATTCACAATCCCCAAAATTGTTTTCCTCCGCCCGGTCCAAGCGAGTAAGAATCGCCGTTTTTCCCCAAATATCCCGCATACCGTCGAGCCATGTATCAAACTCCGGCGTCCTGCCGATTGAATTAGTCACAGTATCACTTGTAGCCTACTGGCTACTCCTTGTCGATGCCAGTGGAATTTTGTTTCCGGTGAGCGCCGGAGTAAAAAATCCTAGTTCAGCACCTATACAAACAGCCGGTGGATACTGTGAGCGCTTATTTCCCCCGCGTTTAAAGCACCCGATCAAACAACGGCGCCACGTCATAACGCTGCTTCAGCATCTGTGCATCCACCAGAAAATCCGCCGTGGCCTGGGCCTCGCTGATGATCGTCGGTGAGATCGGCAGCACCTTGATCGCATCGCGCTTGAACCACACTTTGGCGATTTCCGGCGCCGACTGGTTGGCCTTCGACCAGGCTTCGGCGTACTCATCCACGTGGGTGTTGCTCCACACCCGGGCGCGGGTCAGGCGGGCGATGAAGTCCTTGATGATCGCGCTTTTCTGCGCCAGCGCCGGCTCGTAGGCGACGATGTAGGTGGGCGCGCTCATCAGGCCCTTGGCGTTGCGGATCAGGGTGCTGCCTTCTTTTTCCTGCAACGACACGTAGGGTTCCCAGGTGCCGAAGGCGTCGATGTCGCCCTGGGTCAGCGCCAGGCTGGCCTCGGCCGGCAGCAGGTATTTGAAGTGGACGCTGCTGCGCGGCACCCCGGCTTCATCCAGCGCTTTATAGGCCAGTTGCTGGCTCCATGAGCCGTTCCAGATGGCGACGGTCTTGCCCTTGAGGTCGGCCACCGACTGAATGCCCTTGCGCGCCACGATGCCCACGCCATCGAGGCTGGTCTGGGTGCTGGCGACGACTTTGACCGGCGCGCCATTGGCGGCCAGGCTGATCACCGGGGTGTCGCCGACGATGCCTACGTCCAGCGCGCCGCTGGCCACGGCCGAGGCCACCGGCGAGCCGGTGTTGAAGCGCTTGAAGTCGATTTTATAGGGCAAGTCTTTCAGCTCGCCCGACAGCTCCAGCACGATGCGGTTGGAGAAGAACTGGTCACCCACGGTAAGGGTCAGCGGTTCGGCGGCGCCGGCCGATGGGCCATACAGCGCAAGAGAGGCCAGGCCCAGCAAAGACAGCAGTGTTCGACGATTGATCATGGAAAATCCCACAGGGTTGGAGGGTTGGTTCAACCATCCGTGGGCGTGCAGTCTGGTCGTTTGTCGTAGAAGCTAACGCAATAAAAGCGCGGGGTTTAATACTGTTGGGCACTATCGATAGAACCGTCGTACAGGTCGCTAGCTGCTTTTCGTATTAAAAACTTCGCCGCGCCTGAGTTAGGGTGAGCTCACCAGACCACTGGACCCCAGCACCTGAACCATTTTCTGCAAGGTCCATTGCATGTCGATTCCCGCTTTGAACATCTGGGGCGTACCGCCCACTGCCCGTTACGAACAACTGGCCGCACCGTTTCGCCCGCTCTTTGCGCAGATTCTCGCGCAGGCGGCGGTGGCGGATCAGACACGCGGCAGCCTCGCCACCGTGATCCAGCAACTGAACGCCTTGGGCCTACCGCGCTGGCGCCTGCCAGCCAGTTATGGCGGCCAGGATGCAACGTTGGTCGAATTGCTGGCGCTGCTCACAGAGCTGTCCGCCGCCGACTCCAACATCACCCAAGCCCTGCGCGGGCACTTCGGTTTTTGCGAAGACGTGCTCAGCGCCAAGGACTTGGATTGGCGCGCCAAGTGGCTGGACCGGCTCGGCCAGGGTGCCCTGCTCTCTCCCGGCAGCACTGAAGTCGGCAACCAGGCCCGTGGCGATTTCGACACCCGCCTGCACCGTGACGAAGCCGGCGCCTTGCGCATCAGCGGCAGAAAGTTCTACACCACCGGCGCGCTCTACAGCGACTTGATCAACACCATCGCGACGGGCGAAGACGGCACGATCTACAGCGTAGTCGTCGACCTCAAGGCCCCCGGCGTGCAGATCGTCGATGACTGGAATGGCTTCGGCCAACGCCTCACCGCCAGCGGCACCTGCCTCTTCGACAATGCGCCCGTGGTGGATGACGATGTACGCCCCACCCAACAGCGCTTTGGCCACGGCCAGTCGTTCTTCCAGCTCTACCACCTCAGCACCCTCGCCGGCATCGCCCGCCGCGCCGCCCTCAGCGGTGCCGAGGAACTCAGCCAACGCGCGCGCACCTTCACCACCGGCAATGCCGACACCGCCGGCCAGGACGTACAACTGCTGCAAGTGATCGGTGAAGTCGCCAGCCAGGCCTACGCCGCGCAAGCCATCGCCCAGCAAGCGGCGCAACGGCTGGAGCACACCGCGCGGTATGTGATCGCCCATGACCAGCCGTTGCACGATGACGATCCGCAGGTTGCGCTGGCTGAATTGGAAGTGTGCCTGGCAGTGAACCCGGTGGTGGATGCGACACTGGCGGCCACCACGGCGCTGTTCGATGCACTGGGCGCCAGTGCCACGGCCAGCAACAAGGCGCTGGACCGGCTGTGGCGAAACGCGCGAACCCTGGCGAACCACAACCCGCGCGTGTACAAATCGCGGATTGCGGGAAATTACCTGGTGAATGGGATTTTGCCGCCTGCGCAATGGCGAGTAGGCGTCGCAAAAATATAAAGGCGATCACCACAGATGCTACTGGCTCACAAACCCCAGCACCCGCGCTAGCATCCGATCACAGGCCTGCAACTGCGCCACGCTGATGAACTCGTCCGGCTTGTGCCCCTGCTCCATGCTGCCAGGCCCGCACACCACCGTGGGAATGCCGGCCTGGTCGAACAGGCCGCCTTCCGTGCCAAAGGCAACGGTGCCGAAATCCTGCGAGCCGCAAAACTGTGCAACCCACTCGGCGGCCTGGCTTTCCAGCGAAGTGGCCAGGCCCGGGTAACTCGACAGCTCGCTGATGCTGATCGCCGATTGCGCACTCACCGCCCGCATCGCCGGCAGCAGGGTCTGCTCGGCGTATACCTGTAATTGCCGGGCAACCTGCCAGGGATCCTGAGTCGGCAAGGAGCGCACTTCGAAGTCGAAACTGCAGTCCTGCGGGACGATATTCAGGGCCTTGCCGCCGTTGATCAGGCCGGTCTGCACCGTGGAAAATGCCGGATCGAAACGCTGATCCAGATGCTGCGGCGCCTTGAGCGCTTCGCCGAGCCGCACCAGTTCGCCGATCAACCGCGCGGCGTATTCAATGGCATTCACGCCCGTAGGCGCATAGGCCGAATGGCACGCTGCCCCATGCACCTGGCACCGCATCGCCAGCTTGCCCTTGTGGCCGAGCACCGGCTTGAGTTCGGTGGGTTCGCCGATCACGCACAGCAGCGGCTTGACCGGCTGCCCGTGAAATCGCTCGATCAACGAGCGCACACCCAGGCAGCCGACTTCCTCATCGTAGGACAGCGCGATATGCACCGGCATGCGCAACGTTGCCTGCACCAAAGCCGGCACGCAGGCCAGCACACAGGCGATATAACCCTTCATGTCTGCCGTGCCACGGCCGTACAACTTGCCGTCTTTCTCGGTGAGGTCAAATGGCGCCACGCTCCAGCGCTGCCCATCCACCGGCACCACGTCGGTATGCCCGGATAACACGATGCCGGGCACTTCTGCCGGGCCGATAGTCGCGAGCAGATTGGCCTTGCTCTTGTGTTCGTTGTACACCAGCTCGCAGGCCACGCCGTGGTCCTGCAAATACGTGCGCACAAAGTCGATCAAGGCCAGGTTGGATTCGCGGCTGGTGGTGTCAAAACGCACCAGTTGCGCCAGCAGGTCGCGGCTGTTCATCGGTCGTCTCCCGGTACGGCGTAGCCGGGTGCGACCTGTGGGTTGATGGCGCGGTCGATGTAGGCCTGCAATTGCCCGCGATAGGCCTGCCAAAGGTGGTCGAGGGCGCCGATGGGGTCTTCATCCGCCCAGTCCACGCGCAGGTTGACGATGGGCCACAACAGGTCATCGACAATAACCAGCGCCGCCGAATGCACCGGCCCGGCTTCACCACCGCCTGCCACGCCGGCGTGCATCGCGGCGAGCAAGCGATCGGCCAGGTGCCCAGAGGTCGTTTCGAACGCCGTCACCATGGCCTCGATCACGCCGGGGTTGGCCAACATGTTCCCCGCCGCCACGCATTGCTCGCCACTCACCGCATGGTGGATGCCCAGAGTCTGCGCGCCGCTGAAATGCGCCGTGCGGCCTGCGTTATCAATCACCGTCACCTGGCGGTATTCACTGTGATCCTGCCCAGCCAAGGCGGCAAGCGCCTCACTCGGCGCCATCCCTTGCTCCAGCAAGTCGAGCACCTGCGGCCCCAGGCTCGGCAAGGTGATGTTCTGCGACGCCACCGCGCCCACGCCGGGCCGCAGCCACGGGCAACGCGCGCCCACCGCAATGCTTGATGAGCTGATGGCGATACCCAACTGGCCCGTCTCGGCGCAGCGGGCGACAACGGAAAAAGTCATGGGGTTTCCTCAGTCGAGCACGGAAGGGTCAGCGTCGATCATCAACTGCTTCATTTCTTCAAAGTGCTGGCGCGAGAAGTCCGCGATACCTTCCCAGCCCCGTGCAGTCTTCTCCGCCACTTCATTGGACAACACCCGCAACGGCTGCCCGGTGGACCAGGCGGTCACGAGGATCTGGCAGGCGCGTTCCAGGGTCCAGATATCGTCAAACGCCTCACCGATAGACCCCGCCGTCACCATCACGCCGTGGTTGCCCATCAGCAGGCGGCTCTTGCCGTCGAGCAGACCGGCCAGGCGCGCGCCTTCGGCCTCGGTGTCGGCCATGCCGCCGTACAGTTCGTCCACGGCCACGCGGTTGAAATAGCGCGCGGTGTTCTGGTCGATCGGCGGGATGTGCGGCGTGGCCAGGCACGCCACCGCCGTGGTGTAGACCGGGTGCAAGTGCAGCACCGCACGGGTGTGCGGCAGCAGCCGGTGGATCTGCCCGTGGATCGACCAGGCGGTGGCGTCCACGTTGGGGTTTTCGGCGCAAGCGGTGTCGTCCACGTTCAGCAGCAACAGGTCACTGGCGCGGATACGGCAGAAGTGCTTCCACTTCGGGTTGAGCAAAAACTGTTTGCCATCGGCCGATACGGCGGCGCTGAAGTGGTTGGCTACCGCTTCGTGCATGCCCAAGTGCGCGATAATGCGAAAGGTCGCTGCCAGGTCGATGCGCGTCTTTTCTTCGTGGGATAACGCCATGAATCGGTCTCCGCAGGGCGCGGCCGCACGCGAATGCGGCGCGCGCTTGTAGGTTTACTTCGGCATCAGTGCGGCGATGTCCGCATCGGTAGGCGCTTCGAAGTTGTACTTCTTGAGCAAGGCGGCGTACTCAGGCGTGGCGCGGTATTTTTCCAGGCCGTCGAGCAAGGCCTTCTTCACTGTGTCATTGCCCTTCTTCACGCCGAAGCCATTGAGAACCGGGTAGATCAGGGTGTCGGACGAGATCACCACGCGGTTGCCGAGCTTGTCGATCACGCCACGGGCGACGGCGGCGTCGGTGATCTGCGCTTCAACGGCGTGGGCCAGCAGGGCCTGGGTGGTTTGCGGGTCGGTGCTGTATTCGCTGATCTGGATCGGCTTCAAGCCCTTGGCCACGCAGTACTCCGCCGACAGCTTGTTCATCTGCGCCAGCCACGAGGTGGCGCCCATGGAGCCGATCTTGTGACCGCAGAACTCTTCCGGGGTCTTGGGTTGGAAGGTGCTGTCCTTGAGGGTCAGGATCGACTCGCCGCTTTTCAGGTAGGGGATCATGTCGATGACCTTGACCCGCTCGGCGGTGATGTACATCGACGAGTTGGTCACATCGAAACGCCCGGCCTGCAAGCCGGTGATCAGGTTGGGGAAGCGTGTGTCGAGGGTCTCGACCTTGCGGCCCATGACCTTGCCCAGGCCGTCCATGAACTCGATGTCAAAGCCTGCCGGCTTGTTGTTATCCATGTACTCATAGGGGAAGAACGTCACATCGGAACCGGCGATGATCTTGCCGTCCTGCTGGAACGCCGAAGCCGCCAACGAAGTCATCGCAACCGCTGCGCCCAACAGGCACACGGCAAGGGGACGAACACTTTTACGAAACGCTGTCATGGTGATTACCTGCAAGGTTTTAGTAGGTAGCAAGGAATGTGGCTAGGCAGTGGCTGAATCTTGTCCCGCCTGTTGCACGAAGAATGAGGCTCCACGGGGTTTCTGCGGCAAGCGCATGTGGTTGTCGGTGGAGCGCACCAAGCCGCTTTCTTCACCGGCCACCAGCAGGCCGGCATGTGTGCTGGGCAACGGGTTTTCGCCGAATGGCAGCGCGTCTTCAGCGGCATATACGCTGATGAAAAGGGTGCGCGGCAGTTCGGTCTCGTTGGGGCTGGAAGCATGCAGAAGACGGGTGTGCATGAAGCACACGGAGCCGGCCGGGCCATAGCAGGCCACCGGTTGCTGGCAGTGTTCCTCGACGACCGCATCGTCCACCGAGCCGGTGAAGCGCTGGTGTTGCCAGTGCGACCACAGCGGGCCTTTGTGGCTACCGGGAATCACGTTCAACGGGCCGTTTTCCGGGGTCACTTCACTGACCATCAACAAGGCGGTGACGATGTCATCGTTGCTGTGGGGCGTGAACAGGAAGTCCTGGTGCCACTTCACCTGGGTGGCGGTGTGGGGCAGTTTGGAGTTGATTTTGCTGTGGTGAAAACGCGTGCCCTGGGCGCCGATCAGCTGCGCGGAAATCGCCGCCATCCGCGAGTGCAACGCCACACGTTCATACGCTGGGGAAATCTCCGTGGGCGAGCTGACCCGGCGCAGCGACGGGTGATCGGCGCGGTGGTCGCCCTCCAGGTCAAAGCGCTCACGGCCATCGACGGTGGCGCCCCAACCCCGGTCATGACTGCGGCTTTCTTCAACCCACTGGTCGAAGTCATGCTGCAGCGCGGCCACTTCCTCCACCGACAACACGCCTTCTACTACCAGGAATCCGTCGCGCTGGAATTGTTCGATTTGCGATTGCTCGATCATTTTAGTGTTTCCTGAACGTTAAAGAGATCACGCCAGCGAGACGTCCTTGAGGAACGCCTCCACGCGTGGGTTGTGGCCGCTGCGCAGGGCGCCCGGCGTGTCGTCGCAGACCACGCGGCCCTTCTCCATGAACACGATGCGGTCGGACACTTTGAAGGCGAAGTTCATCTCGTGGGTGACGATCACCATGGTGATGCCCTCCTCCGCCAGGGCTTCGATCACCTGCAGCACTTCGTTGACTTTCTCCGGGTCGAGGGCCGAGGTGGGCTCGTCGAACAGCATGATCTGCGGGCGCATCATCAGCGCGCGGGCGATGGCCACGCGTTGTTGTTGCCCGCCGGACAGCTGGTGCGGGTATTTCCAGGCATGGTCGAGCATGCCGACCTTGTGCAGCAGTGCGTAGGCCTGTTGCTTGAGCTCGGACGTCGCGCCCAGCCGATGGTATTTCGGCGCCATCAGCAGGTTGTCGAGCACGCTCAAATGCGGGAACAGGTTGAAGCTCTGGAACACCATGCCGATGTTCAGCCGATGCTCGGCGTGTTCGATGTACTGGGGCTTCTGCGCGCCGACCTTGTTCAGGTGAATGAACGGCTGGCCGTTGATCCTGATCTCGCCGTTGTCCAGTTGCTCCAGGCCATTGAGCAGGCGGATCAGCGTGGTCTTGCCGGAGCCCGACGGGCCGATCACCGACACCACTTCACCGGGCTGGATCTGCAGGTTGACCGAGCCGAGCACCTCGATATCGTTGTAGGCCTTGTGCAGCCGTGCGGCTTGCAACGCGGGTTCGCCGTTGCTGGCCGGGCGCGCCAAGGCGATGCGCTGTTGGGTGGCCAGGGCCAGCACCGCTGCATCGGGAACACGGGAGACGTTGCGCTGGTTGACGTCGAGGAAGCGCTCTAGGCGCTTGAGCAGGAAGTCGAACACCGTGACGATAAACACGTAGAAGAACGCCACCGCCGCCATGGTCTCGATCACCAGGAAGTTCTGTGAATACAGGCGTTGGCCGACCATCAGGATCTCGGTCAGGGAGATCACCGACACCAGCGAGGTGAGCTTGACGATGGAGATGTATTCGTTGGCCAGCGACGGCAAGGCCACTCTTAGCGCCTGGGGAATCACCACGCGCCATTGCGTGCCGAAAAACTTCAGGCCCAGCGCCCGCGCCGCCTCGCCCTGGCCTTTGGGAATCGAGAGCAGGCCACCGCGATGGATCTCGGCCACATAGGCGGTTTCGCAGATCACCAGCGCCAGCAAGCCCGACCAGAACGGGTCAGCCAGCACCGCCGAGGTGCCGGGCAGCGCCTGGGGCAGGTTGTAGATAAAGATCAGCAGCACCAACAGCGGCAGGCTACGGAACAGCCAGATGTAGCCACGGGCCGGCACGCTGAGCAGGCCATGCCTGGATTGCTTGGCCAGTGCCAGCAGAAAGCCCAGGCCAATGCTCAAGACCCAGGTCAGGGTGCTGAGCTTGATCACCGTCCACGTCGCGCGCCAGAACTCGGCATCGCCCAGCAAACCAAACATGTAATTCCAGTCGAATGTCATCGTCGCTGTGCCCTGAGAAGTTGATCTACATCGATGGGTTCAGAGTCGTGGGGGGAGGCGGTTGGGGTCAATTCGTAAAAGCCGGGGCACTGGGTAGGCAGAACCTATGCAGCCTGAGAGCAACCAAAATCCAATGTGGGGGGGCCCCTCCCACCTTTGGTGCAGGCTTGAGTTGGCCGTATCGCGCACGCCACTTACTGGTGCAATCTCAGCTCACACCGCCATCGCCCGCACCGCATGCGGGTCAAAAAAGCTCGGCGGCGCCATGCCGGGGATGTACTGGTCGGACACAAACATGCGGCAGCGCTCGGCAAACGCCGACACCACCCGCGACAACTGGGTATTGCTGGCGGTGGCGTAGCCCAGGCGCATCGGCCGGTGAGCGCCCGCCAGGCGCAGGCGAATCACGCGTTTGCCGTCCTGGGACATGTTCGATTTTGGGCGCGCATTCGCGAAGGAATAGCCGATCCCATTGCCGACCATGGCGCGCACCGTTTCGAGGTTGGTGGAACGCATGATGATGTTCGGCGTGGTGCCGGCCTGGATGAACAGGCTGAGGAAATAGTCGCGGCTCCAGGGCGTGTCGAGCAGCACCACCGGGTAAGCCTCAAGGTCTTGCATGCTCACTGCCGGCAAGCTCGCCAGTGGGTGGTATTCGCCCACCATCACATAAGGCGGCAACTGCGCCAGGGGTTGGAAGTCGATGTCCGGGCTGGTCACCAGGTCGTAGGTCAGGGCGATATCAAGCTCGCCGCTGCGCAGTTTTTCCAGCAGTTCCTCGTGGTTGCCCTCGGCTTGCGTCAGGCGCACGCCGGGAAACGCGCGGCCGAAACCAAACACCAATTCAGGCGTGATCATCGGCGCCAGCGACTCCAGGCAGCCCACCCGCAACGGCCCGCGCATGGTGTTCAACGACTCCGAAGCGATGGTGTAAAGGTTGGTCATCTGCTCCAGGATCAGCTTGGCTTCCTGCATCACCAGGCGCCCCACCGCCGTGAGGGAAATGCCCTGGGCGTGGTGGCGGATAAACAGCTGGATGCCCAGCTCGGCCTCCATATGGGTGATCGCCGCCGAGATCGAAGGCGACGACACGTGGATGCGTTCAGCGGCAGCACTGATGCTGCCCGCCTCTCCCGACGCAACGAAATACTCCAGTTGACGCTGAGTAATACGACTGAGCATGACGCCTGCCCCTCAACAATGACTGTACCGGTGGTGTTGCAGGGTTCGTGCCGGGTCAGGCGCAAACCGATGACCTGCACGGGCTTCGGTTTTTCCTAAGCACTACCCCGCGCAAATGCTGGTTTCGCCGCAGCCGGGGCGGTGTGAAGCTGGATCTATCCCGCTTCCCACGAGTTGCAGTTATGCCGACCCACACCCGCATCCGCATGTTCAATACCCAACAGACCTACCCCAACCAGGCGCTGGACAACGACCTGTGCCAGGCCGTGCGCGCCGGCAACACCATTTACGTGCGCGGCCAGATCGGCACCGATTTCGACGGCAACCTAGTCGGCCTCGGCGACCCGCGCGCCCAGGCCGAGCAGGCGATGAAGAACGTCAAGCAACTGCTGGAAGAAGCAGGTTCGGACCTGTCGCACATCGTGAAGACCACCACCTATCTGATCGACCCGCGCTACCGCGAGCCGGTGTACCAGGAGGTGGGCAAGTGGCTCAAAGGTGTGTTCCCGATTTCCACTGGGTTGGTGATCTCCGGGCTGGGCCAGCCGGAGTGGTTGATGGAGATCGATGTGATCGCCGTGGTGCCGGACGATTGGGCCGTATGAAAGCGCTGATTGCCTGGAGTGCCCTATGACTCATCGTGTGTTTTTCCTCAACGGGCCTAACGCCAACCTGTATGGGCTGGATGAAAACGGCACCTATGGCAGCGAAAGCTTCGCCAGCATCGACGCCCGCTGCCAACGCCACGCCGCCGCCCTGGGCCTGACGCTGGACTTTCGCCAGAGCAACCATGAAGGCGTGCTGGTGGACTGGATTCAGGAAGCACGCCTGCACGCCGACGCCCTCGTGATCAACGCCGCCGGGCTCAGCTACAGCTCGGTGCCGATCCTCGATGCGTTGCTGGCGTTCGACGGCCCGATCATCGAAGCGCACATGAGCAATATCTGGCAGCGCGAAAGCTTCCGGCACCACTCCTATGTGTCCAGGGCCGCCACCGGTGTGATCGCCGGGTTGGGGGCGCTGGGTTACCAACTGGCAATCACGGCTGTGGCCGAATTGCTAGGCCAAACCGCCTAATGACTGTTCAGGAACCGCCTATGTCCGTCGAAAAAATCAACACCTTGGTCGTCGGCGCAGGCCAGGCCGGCGTCGCCATGAGCGAGCACCTGTCCTTGATGGGTGTGCCCCACCTCGTGCTGGAACGCCACCGCATTGCCGAACGCTGGCGCTCGGAACGCTGGGACTCTCTGGTCGCCAACGGGCCGGCGTGGCATGACCGCTTTCCCGGTCTCACCTTCGAAGGCATTTCGCCGGAAGCCTTCCCGCCAAAAGAGCGCATGGCCGACTACTTCGAGGCCTACGCGGATAAGTTGCAGGCCCCTGTCCGCACGGGCGTGGAAGTCCAGTCGGTGGAACGCCACGCAGGTCGCCCCGGCTTCAAGGTCACCACCTCCGCGGGCGTGATCGAAGCCGCCAACGTCGTTGCTGCCACCGGCCCGTTCCAGCGCCCGTCAATCCCGAACATCGTCCCCGCCAGCGCACCGTTGCACCAACTGCATTCCTGCGCCTACAAGAACCCCGGCCAACTCCCCGAAGGCGCCGTATTGGTGGTCGGCGCCGGTGCCTCCGGCTCGCAGATTGCCGAAGAACTGCAAAAGGCCGGCAAGACCGTGTACCTCTCGGTGGGCGAACACTACCGCCCGCCCCGCGCCTATCGTGGCCGCGACTATTGCTGGTGGCTGGGCGCGTTGGGCTTGTGGGATGAAGTCAAGATCCAGCCGAAGAAAAAGCACGTGGCGTTTGCGGTGAGTGGTTACGAAGGCGGCAAGACGGTGGACTTTCGCCGACTGGCACATCAAGGCATTCAATTGGTGGGCGTTACCCAGGACTGGGCGGAAGGCGTGATGAGGTTTCAACCGGGGTTGGCCGAGAACGTGGCTGAAGGCGACCGCGCTTACTTTGACGTACTGCGCGATGCGGATGCGTATATCGAGGCCAATGGCTTGCCGTTCCCGCCGGAGCCACAGGCCTGGGAACTGTTGCCCGATCCAGAGTGCCTGGTGAACCCGATGTTGAGCCTGGACCTGGCTGAAGCGGGCGTGACCACAATCCTTTGGGCCACCGGCTTCAAGTTCGATTTCAGCTGGTTGAAGGTGGACGCGTTCGACGAGAAAGGCGAGCCGTTCCACAAACGCGGGATCTCGGCACAGAGCGGAATTTACTTCCTGGGTTTGCCGAACCTGGTCAACCGCGCATCTTCATTTATCTATGGGGTTTGGCACGATGCGAAGTACGTGGCGGACCATATCGTGCTGCAGAACGCGTACATGGCGTACGACAAGTCCTCAGACGCTTAGGGCAGGTCGACCGCACCTTGCCCCGTTGCCTACAGTTGCGTCAGAATCCGCCGGCTTGTGCGCTTGGGTGAGCGTCTCTAAGGTGGCTCGGTCGCTGAACACTCAGTGATCGGGTTTAGTAGCCCGAGTGACAACATAAAGTGCATGAGCCTCATCGATCAGATGTTCTTGTCTGTGCTTGATGGTGGCTGTGCGCAGGGCGCCCTCGGGCGCGCCGGCTTTGTGTGTTTCCCCGGTCTACTAACCTGCGTACAGCCGCCACCCTCTCGTTTAGTAGCGAAAAGGTGTTGGCCCTAAAACAGGTACAACACACATGTTCAAAGTCACGCCCAATCCTCCAAACGGTCCGGACCTGAAGCTCAATCATGCGGCGAATCGTGGGATTGACCATTACCTCAACCCCGGTGCCGAAGCACCACCTGCGCCACTCTTCAGCATCGCCAGCGATGCCAGCAACGAAACATTGATCGTCAACAGCTACGAAACCTTTTCCTCGGTCAGCGCCTTGCTGCTCGACCTGTCGGAGGCGTTGACGGGTAAACAGCGGGATGTGGTGCTGGCCATTCACCAGTTGAGTGAGTTGGGGGTTTTGTTGGTGGATAAGCTGATGGAGCGCGAAGCTACGCTAGCCGATCCAGGTCTTTGAGAAACCGGCCATATCCGGCTGATGCCGTCCCATAAGGGCGAACACTGCAACTGTGGCGAGCGGGCATGTCCCGCGTTGGGTTGCGAAGCAACCCTGGAAGGAGGAATGCGCGGAGTCAGGCCCTCTTCGGCCGCGGGTTTTGGGGCTGCTTCGCAGCCCAACGCGGGGCAAGCCCGCTCGCCACAGGGTACTTATCGTCAGTTCTACCTAACGACCTTGAAAGGGCTGCCCCTTACAACGACTCGCGCTTCCAGGCAGTGCTTTCAGCCACGCTTGGGCAACTTCCAATTCGGCCGAATAAAGTGGCAGGTATAGCCATTGGGAATCCGCTCCAGATAATCCTGATGCTCCGGCTCCGCCTCCCAAAACGGCCCCGCCGGCTCGATCTCCGTCACCACCTTCCCCGGCCACAGCTTCGATGCATCCACGTCCGCCGCCGTATCTTCGGCCACCTCCCGCTGCTGCTCACTCAGGTAATAAATCGCCGAACGATAACTGGGCCCCAAATCATTGCCCTGCCGATTCGGCGTGCTCGGGTCATGGATCTGGAAAAAGAACTCCAGAATCTGCCGGTAGCTGATCACTGCCGGGTCGAACACGATTTCAATCGCTTCGGCGTGGTTGCCATGGTTGCGGTAGGTGGCATTCGGCACATCGCCGCCGGTGTAGCCGACGCGGGTGTGCAGCACGCCGGGGTAGCGGCGCAACAGGTCCTGCATGCCCCAGAAGCAACCGCCGGCGAGGATGGCGGTTTCGGTTGAGTTGGTCATGGTCTGCCCTTGCGTTAAGTGAATACCTGCCTAGTTATGGGGCCGTGTTGGCCAATAGCAAGATTTACGGTTTGTTACGCAGTGCGCCGGGAGCTCAGGGTTTGAAGTTTTTCATCAATTTGAACAGGTGGCCGGGCCAGATCCAGTGTGCTTGGGGCGGGTCGCGAGTCTCACCGAGAGCGTCCAGAAAGGTTTTGTTGGAAGCTTCACCGTCAGGCCCGTTCACGTTTGAAACCGGGTGAGTTGGAACGCTTGCTGGTTCCTCTGGCTTATAGACACGGCGGTTAGCCACATCCAGTACATAGCCGGCGGCCTTGCCGTATTCGGTGAGGTTCCACACCCCGTTGACGACTTCGAAGAGAGCCTCGGAGGGGGGGAGTTTTATGTCCTTGTGCGTGGTGGTGACGATATGGTCCGCCGCCTTGGCGTAGTTGAAGGTGACGTACTCACTGCCGAGGGGGGGTTGATCCGCACCTTCACTGGAGAATTTTTTCACCATACGCTCCAGGAACGGTATGCCGCCAAAGTGGGAGTACACCCCAATGCCCGGATCCAGGATGTGCTTCACAAAACCCGGGTCAATACGGCTGCTGCCGAGCGCTGAACTGGACAGTATCCGTGAAGCGATGGTGGCGTCCTCCGGCTTGAAATCGAACGTCGTCCAATACTCATCGACGTAATAGCCATTATTGCTAATGAGTTGGCGACCGTCGCTGAAATAACGATAGTCAGCGAGTGCATAAACCAATCGGTCGACGTGACGTAGATCCGCACCTTCTGAATGTGCATAAGCGTACATATCCGAGATCAAGGCACGGTCATCGAGGGTGAGAAAGTCGTTGCGATTTTGAGTGCCGTTTTCAAAGGTCGCGGGTGGAAGGGCAACGGGTGGTTCGCCATTGTGAAACATGCGCGAAATGAAGGTCTCACGACCGTTAATGGGGACTGGCTCAGGATAAGAAACACCTGAAGGCGCCATCGACTGGACGGTTTCCCACGCCACCCTTCGCTCGTTAACCGTGAAGGCGCCGCCGTTGTCGCGGGCGATCAGGTTGAGTTGATCTCGCCCTAGTCCCTTGAAGGGGTTGCTGTCATGACCGTTGAGGAAACCGGTCGCTTGTCGCGCACGGGCCAGGAGTTCTGGGTCATTGGCCGTTGGAGTCTCTGCGTCGTGTTGTGCCTTGTTGGCGAAATACTGTTCGTCGGTGATGGGTTCTAGGGAGTCGGCGTTCTTTTGGCCAACGGGTGTCTCCGCCCGTTGTGCCGCATCACTCAGTTGACGCGCCAGGATTGAGACGGTGGTGGTGCCGGCATTACGTGTAGAGAGGGGAGCATCAGCCTGGGCGTTGTCAGGCGAGACTGTTGACGGAATAACAATGCCGCCGGATTCATTCATCACGCGACTGTTAGACGAGGGGGTATTAGGGCTGATAGTGATCATTAGTATTCACCTTGCGTTAGGCATGTGAATGGTCATGTAAAAGTTTCTTACCTATCCAAATACCCGTAGCCAAATTGGCTGCGGGCATCACACCACACTAATAGCTATATTTAATTGTCACAGAATCAACGCCGGCAGGACGAGCGTAAGGTGGAGTGCCGCCCAATACCGTATGAAAAATCGTAACTTTTGAACCATGACCGAATGACTGATTGTTAAAATCCATCAGCACACCCGAAGAACTCGGAAAGATATCACGACAATCTTTTTCAGCACTGAAGGAGCGAAAGTAACACAGCTCAACCTTCTCACTCAGTGTCCCAGGATAGTACGTTGTACTCCACCGAATTTCTGATATCTGCTTGGGGTCTTGGAGTGTTCCTGAGGGAATATCCGCAGCCAGCACACTAAAGTTTGCGAATTCACGACTCGGCACAGTATTAGAATTGGACAGTACCAATACGGGAGTTGGTGCCACCGTTTTAGTAAAGACGCCCTCCGCCGCCAACACGGAATTTTTTGTAAAAAAAGTTAAAACAACACCCACAGCAAGCCAAATCTTATTGATACTTTTCGAGCTCTTCATAATCTTCACCCTAGTTCACAAATTAATACCTGAGATTCCAATCATTCCAGCAGTAGGAATCACACCACTACCCTTGCACGATTTTTCAACTCAAGTAAGGCACCCGCTTCCTAAAAACATGAAGCCCTTATCTGTAATACTTACAAGTAGGACTTTGTCAGTAACTTCCTAGTCCCGCCTCCCCTCTATTAAAAACCCCTGTTCCAAGGCATGATGCCGCCCTCACATCAAGGACGATAAAACCGTGAAAACCACCCTCACCGCGCTGCTGTTGATTGGCTTGGCGATGCCTGCATTCGCCGACACCACGCCCATCGGCTTCAAGAGCATCAACGTCCCTGATGCACAACGCCCGCTGCAAATGGTGGTCTGGTACCCCGCCGCCACCGCAGCTACGCCTGAGTTGATCCGCGATGACGCCGTGTTTTTCGGTGCCTTGGCAGTGCCCGATGCGCCGGCAGCGAGCGGCGAACATCCGCTGGTGGTGCTCTCCCACGGCTACGGCGGCAACTGGGGCAACCAGGTGTGGCTGGCCAGCGCCCTGGCCCATCAGGGTTACATCGTGGCGGCGGTCAACCATCCCGGCACCACCAGCAAGGATCGCAGCCCCCAGGCCGCTGCGCAGTTGTGGCAACGGCCCAGAGACTTGAGCCGGGCCATCGATGCGGTGATCGCCCAGCCGACGCAGTTCGGCACCGTGGCAAACAACCGTATCGCCGTGGTCGGCCACTCCATCGGTGGCTGGACTGCCATGGAAATCGCCGGCGCGCGTTTCGACACGGACCTCTTCGCCCGCGACTGCAACACTCACCCTAAATTGGGCGGCTGCATTGGCTACCAGCAGATCAAACCCGCCGCGACACCGGCGGCGAAGGCCCAACTGGCCGCTGACCTGCGCGACCCACGCGTCGGCGCCGTGGTGACCCTGGACCTGGGCCTGTCGCGCGGCTTCACCGACGCCAGCCTGGCCGCCCTGCCGGTGCCGGCGCTGGTGATTGCGGGGGGCGTGCCAACGGAAGATATGGACCCCAACCTGGAGTCCGCCGATATGGTCAGGCGTATGCCAAAGGCCTCGACCGAGTATGTGGAGATCAGCGACGCTACGCACTTCAGCTTTATGTCGATCTGCAAGCCGGGTGGCATGGCGTTGATCGAAGAAGACTCGCCGGGCGATGGCATGATTTGCCGCGATGGCGAGGGGGCTCGGCCAAGGGCGGTGATTCAGCAACAGGTGCTGGATCTGATCACCGGTTTTTTGGGGCGGACAGCGGCACGGCGCGCGGCGGCCGATTTTTAGCTGGTATCATCCCGGGCCTGTACAACCCGGGGAGAACCACATGAACCGCCAGAAAAAACTCCAGCAGCTCTTCAAGGAAAAAGCCAGGAAGGCCAACGCCAAATTGGCGCCGAAGAAGAAGGACAAGTACATCAGCAAGGCAGACCGGGAAAAGCTCGCGGCCGAAGCTGCCCAGGACCCAAGCCTTTCCCCGGAAAGCTGACTCAGCAACCGCTCAACGCCACCTGCCGCCGCTCCCCCGCAAAGAAAAACGGCCGCAACCGCACGCCCACGCTGTTGCCGATAAACGCCGCCACCAGCCATACCCAGCCATGCAGGCTGCCCGAGGCGATGCCGCTGAAGTACGCGCCGATGTTGCAACCGTACGCCAGGCGCGAGCCGTAGCCGAGCAGCAGGCCGCCGATCACAGCCGCCACCAGCGAGCGCGCCGGAATCTTGAGGCTGGGGGCAAAGCGCCCGGCAAGGCCGGCGGCCAGCAGCGCACCGAGGACGATGCCGATGTCCATCACGCTGGTGATGTCTTCCCACACCGGCGCGGCCAGGGCCTTGGCATTGCCCGGCATCTGCCAGAACGCCCAGCTGGCCACGTCCACACCCAGGCCGCTGGCGACTTTGGCGCCCCACAGCGCGAACGCCGAGGTGATGCCCCAGGGCCGTCCCGCCAGCGCCAGGGTGGCGTAGTTGAGCAGGGCCAGGCCGATGGCGCCCCACACCAGTGGCCACGGCCCGCGCAGAAAGCGGCGCAGGCCTCGGTGCTCACTTTTCACGCCCTCTTCCAATTGACCATGGCGACCCTTCTCCAGCCGTACGGTCACCAGCGCAATGATCGCGAACACCGCCAGGCTCAAGCCCAATGCCGGCACCACGCCGAAGCTCTTGACGATGGACACCGCCGGGAACGCCGGCAGCCCGAACCACCAGTCAACATGGTGCGTGGCGATCAACGAACCGCAGATAAAGAACAGCAACGTGACCAGCATGCGCGCATTGCCGCCGCCGACGGTGAACAGCGTACCCGACGCACAACCGCCGCCCAGCTGCATGCCGATGCCGAAAATAAATGCCCCGAACACCACCGACACCCCGGCCGGCGCCACCAGCCCGGTCACCGGCTGCCCGAACAGCGTGCCCGCCCCCAGCGCCGGGAAGAACAGCAGCACCGCCAGCGCCAGCATCACCATCTGCGCGCGCAAACCGGCGCCACGGCGATCATTGATGAACACGCGCCAGGCCGAAGTGAAACCGAAGGCGGCGTGGTAGAGGGTCAAGCCCAGTGCCGCGCCGACCACCAGCAACAACACCTGGTGCGAACCGACGCTGTTTTGCAGGAACAGGGCGCCCAGCACCAGGATGATAAAGGCCACCAGCGGCGCGACGGGTTTGCGCGCGGGGGTGAGAGGCAGAGAGGTACTCATGGGGAATCTCGGTCTGTTTGAAAGGAGTAGGCTGCGAGGGTGGCGAGTATACCCTTGTGTGTAGATAATCCCGGGATGCGTGTGGCCTGACGTCGCCCCTTTCCTCCATCAGCCGGTGAACCCGTGGCCAAAGACATCGAGAACCCGTGCGTTTCCCTCTGCCAGCTCAGCGGCGACCTCTGCGTCAGTTGCGGACGCACCAAGGATGACATCCGCAAATGGAAACGCATGAAACGCCCGGAGAAGATGGCGGCCGTACAGCGTGCGACACAGCGCCTCAAGGCGTTGAAAAAAGCCAGGTGAGGCTGTTCATGCATCTGTGGCGAGCGGGCTTGCCACAGATGCCTGCTCACCACAATTGGCCCGCAAGATGGGGGTCAACCCCGCCCCACCGACCCCGACACCGGAAGATCACCCAGCAGCTTGAGCCCGGTGCTCTTCACAAACGTCGCGTAGTCCATCGGTTTCTGGATGCGCGTCTCGGCGTTGGGCAGCACATAGGCCCAGGCGCGCTTGCTGGAGGCGTCATACACCAGCTTGAACAACCGCGTCGGCACCCAGACCTTGTTGTGGCCGATGGTGCCGTAACCCGGGTCGAACAACGGGCCGGTGAACACATACACGTCGCCACCGGCACGCACGGCAAACTTGCGCACGTCGGCCTCGACCTTGCTCCAGACCTTGCGGTTGTTGGTGGGGTCCTGGGGCACCATGTTCGACAGGGCAAAAGACTGCGCCATGGCGTGCGCGTCAGGCGCATCGGCGGCCGGGGCTTGGTGACCACGGTCCACGGCCGGGTGCTGGCTGCGGTAGTCGCTCAGCTCCGCGCGGCCACCCTGGGGAATGCGCGGGTCCGCATAGAACTGGTTGGTGCGCTCCTCGCCTTTGGCGTCTTTCAACTGCGCGGCATTCAAGCGCTCGACGACCACCAGCGGGGTCTTGCTGGTTTGCGAGTACAGCACCGCAAAGGTGTCCGAACACAGGGCCAGAGGCTTCATAGACGCCGGGACGGTGGCGGTGTTGATCGGTCTGGTGGCAGGAAAGAGTTGGGCGCAACCGTCAAACGAACTGCGCTGCTGGGTGGGGGTATAGGGATTGGCGAGGCTGCGTGCGTCTACAGCGGTGGAGAGCAAAACGAGGGCCGACAGCCCGACTGCAACGTTGCGTAGGTACATGCGTTAGATCTTATGGTAAGGGTAAACGGACACGCGCGAATATTCGTGCGGGGCCTATGGACCCTCAGATACCTGTTTGGTGCCGCCAGGCTTTCGGTAAAGGTTGAACCTCTCCTACATGCAAGGGTTCAGAACCCTACATCCTCGGAGGAATTTTATGACCCAGACAGCCTTAGTCGTCGGCGCCAGCGGCATCGTTGGTAGCGCCATCACCCAATTACTGCTGGACAACCAATGGCAGGTTGCCGCGCTCTCACGCAGCCCCTCCCAGGTGCCCGGCGTGATCCCGATAAGCGCCGACTTACAATCCCCGGCCACCGTACAGCAGGCACTGACCGCGTTAAAACCCACCCACGTATTCATCACCACTTGGTCGCGCCAGGCCACGGAAGTCGAGAACATCCGCGTCAACGCCGCCATGGTGCGCAACGTGCTGGACGCCGTACGCCCCACCGGCAGTGTGCAACACGTAGCGCTGGTCACCGGGCTGAAGCACTACCTCGGCCCCTTTGAAAACTATGGCAAGGGCAGCCTGCCGCAAACTCCGTTCCGCGAAGACCAAGGCCGCCTGGACGTGGAGAATTTCTACTACGCCCAGGAAGACGAAGTGTTCGCTGCGGCCGAGAAAGATGGTTTCACCTGGAGCGTGCACCGCCCGCACACCGTCACGGGTGTCGCTGTGGGCAATGCGATGAATATGGCGACCACCCTCGCCGTCTACGCCAGCGTGTGCAAATACACCGGGCGCCCATTTGTGTTCCCAGGCTCCCGCGTGCAATGGGACAGCCTCACCGACATGACAGATGCGCGGCAATTGGCCCAGCAACAGCTATGGGCAGCCACCACGTCAGCGGCTGCCAACCAGGCGTTCAACATCACCAATGGCGATGTTTTCCGCTGGCAATGGATGTGGGGGCAGATTGCCGATTACTTCGGCCTTGCACCAGCACCGTTCCCAGCCGCGCCCGCCCCACTCGAGCGCCAGATGGCCGACGACCAGGCCACTTGGAACCAGATCGCGGCGCAGTACGGGCTGAAAGAAGCCGACATCAGCCGACTCATTTCGCCATGGCACACCGACGCCGACCTGGGACGGCCGATCGAGGTGGTCACCGATATGTCCAAGAGCCGCCAACTGGGTTTCACCGCTTACCAGGCCAGCGACCAGGCCTTTTTCGACGTGTTCGATCAGTTGCGCGATGCACGGCTGATCCCTTGACTGGATAGCGGCAGCACGACCACAAACTCGCTGCCCCTGCCGTGTCCTTCACTCATGCCCGTCACTGTACCGCCGTGGGCTTCGACCAGTTCGCGCACCACGGTCAAGCCAATACCCAGGCCGGCGCTGTTGAAACCGATGGCGTGGGCATCTTGCACATAAGGATCAAAAATGAACGGCAAGGCCTTGGCGGTCACGCCAATGCCGTTGTCGGCAATGCTGATCTTCAGTTGCCCGGCCTCTACGCTCACCACCATCGCGATACGGCCAGCCGCTTGCGTGTACTTGGCTGCGTTGCCCAGCAGGTTGTGCAGGATCTGCGCAAGCCGTACGGGGTCGCCGTACAGGCTCGGGATAACATCCGGCAACACCACATCGAATTGCTGCTTTCGACCGATCATCACTGGGCTATAGGCCTCGACAGCGGCATTCAGGATACGCAGCATGTCCACCTCGCGACGGTGGATGCGCAGCTTGCCGGTGCTGGCACGCGAGACATCCAGCAAGTCATCGACCAGTTGGGAAATATGCTGGACCTGGCCCTCTATCAATTCACGCATACGCGGCAGTTCGTCGCTGGGTAGCCGGACCATGCGCTCGGCAATCAGACTGATAGGCGTCAGCGGGTTGCGCAGTTCATGGGCGACCATCGCCAGGATGCGTTTCTGCTGACCTAACGCACGTTCGGCGGTGACCTGCAGGTCCTGGGCGCTGAGTGCGGCGAACACCAGTTGCGCATTGGCTTCGCGCAGCTTCTGGAACAGCAGTTGGTCCTCTACCTTCGGCGCCGCGACAGTGTCGGATTGGGCCAGGAGCAGTGCCAGCACCAACTGCTGGTTGGCCTCGATCAGTTGCTCGACATGCTGGGTATCCTCTAGGCGAGTGTTGGCGCCTTCCAGTTGTTGCTGCAGCGCAGCCAGTACTGCACGGGCTTCAACGATTTTCTGGCCGAGCAGGAACAGCTCATGGGCCGCATTGGCCACTTTACGCGCGTCCTCTCCCGCCGAATTACTCATGGGTCAGTTCAATCATTGTGGTCTCCTGTGCGCTGGGTCGTCGGACGCCCACCCAGCAGCCCCTCCTGGTCAGCGAGCATCTCGCCGATCTGCAGGCCATCGTCATTGATGTGGTATTGGCGCAGCTCGTCGCAGTGGGCACTGGCGCGCACTTTGACCACGGCCATGATGCGCAGCAGGCGGCTGCGCACTTCGATGTAGCGCTGCACGATAATCGCGTCCGTCAGGAACGCGGTGCCGTAGGGGCTGAAGCGCAGGTCGGTGTAGCGGTCTTCCAGCTCTGAGGTCATCAACACGCTGACCCCGGCGCGGGTCAACGCGGTGACCATACGTGACAACGACTCACGGAAGTCTGCGCGGAAGGTCGGCGCCAGGGCCAGCTCAAAGCCCGACAGCGAATCGATGACCACCCGCGTGGCGTTCAAGCGGCTGATTTCGCTGAGCAGCAGTTGGACAATTTCGTCGATCGACAGGTCCGGCGCCCGGCTGTCTACCAGGCTGACCTGGCCGCTGCGGATCAAGTCGGCCAGCGTTGCGTTTTGCGAGTGGTTGGGCCGTTGCTCGAACACCGCGATCACACCGGCTTCGCCATTGCGCGCGCCCTCGGCCAGGAAGGTCGCTGCCAGGATGCTCTTACCCGACCCCGAAGGCCCCGCCACTAGCAACGAATAGCCACGGGGCAGGCCGCCACCGAGCATCTCATCAAGGCGTGGCACGCCCATTTTCAGGCGCTGCATGGGCAGCGATCTCGGCGTCTCGTCCGGGTTGAGCGGGGCCGGTGCGAACACCCTGATGCCTGAACTGGCGATACGAAAGGTGTGCAGCCCCGGCAAGGTCGGTTGGCCGCGCATCTTCATGATTTCCATCTTGCGCACCATCGAATTGCGCTCGACGCTCTGGCGCAACCAGATCAATCCATCGGCCACGGTGAAGATCGGGTTGGTGTCGGTCTCGGTGAAGTACTCGCCGATCAGGAAGGTGGTCGCTTGCCACGTGGTCATCAACATACCCAATTGTTGTACGAACTGCGGCAGGTTGTTATTGGGGTTGTGCTGGGTCTGGCTGGCCAGCACCACCGAACGAAAGGAGTCGACAAACACCAACGACGGCGCATGCGCCTCCACTTCGCTGACAATCCGGCGCAGCACTTCGTCCAGGTCGCCGGCCAGGGTGTCGTCGGCCAGGTTGATATAGCGGATCGACTGGTTGATCGCGTCGCTGTCGAAGAAGTCGAACTGCTGCTGATAACGGAGCATCTTCAGCGGCGGCTCGCCCAGCACGGTGAAAAACAGCGCCGGACGCTCGGGTGTCGCCAGGGCAAACATCATCTGATGCGCCAGGGTGGTCTTGCCACAGCCAGGCGGACCGGCGATAAGGTTGAACGAAAACTCCGGCAAACCTCCGCCCAGCACCTCGTCCAGCCCTGGCACACCGGTAGCCAGGCGGTTGATCGTTACTTTGGTGCTCATGGCGAATTTTCCTGCGAAGGGGTGTCGCTCAAAGAAGGTTCCCACACGTCGCGTAGTAAACGCGCGGTCAGCGAAGGCCCGATCAGCGTGGTGAGCAAAGTGTAAAAAGTGGTCAGCAGCACCTCACCGAAAAACAGCGCATCGGCCTCAGTCTGCTCAAGCAGTACGGCTTTGAGCCCGGATCTGTCAGGCGTGGCTTGCACACGATCGTGCATGCCGGCCAATCGCGCATGGGCCGAGGCGCTGAGGTGCAGGCTGCGGCGCAGCAAGGCGACACAGCCTTGCTGCCCGATGATGGGCGTGAGTGCTGCGTCCATGTCCTGCAATATCGACGTGATCGCCTCGGCGATGCCTGCGATATCCGCGGAGGGACCAACACGGTGCGCCAGAGAAGCTACGATCTGGCGGCTCTCTTCGCTTAGCGTGGACATGAAGGGCTGATATCCGATGAATTGATACCCAGCGTACACCCTCTGGCATTCGTCCGAGGGTTTAATGAGCCATTATCTGCGCCCCCATGCGCCGCCCGGGTTTGAAACCATGGGCACGGGCGCTCCAGGCAATCGCCAGCGACACACCGATCAACAGCAACATCGCCCACGGAAACGAGGCCACGCCCCAGGTCTCGAGCAACACCCCACCGACGACACCGCTGCCGGCGATAGCGCTGTTCCAGGCCACCACATTCAGCGACAGCGCCACGTCGGCGCCATCGCCCGCCGCATCGGCCAGGGCGGTCTGCAGCAGGGTCGCGGCGCCGCCGAAACTCAGGCCCCACACGGCCACGCCGAGGTAGACCACTTCCGGCAGGCTGCCAAAAAGACCCAGCCCAAGCGAGACGACCGCGAACACCGCCAGGCTGACGAGCACGGTCTTGCGCAACAACGACTCAACGAGCCTGGCCGTGAGCCAGATCCCTGCCAGCGCGGCAACCCCGAACACCAACAGCACCAGGTCGACCCGCTCGGCCAACCCCGCCGGCGCCACGAAGGGTGCAATGTAGGTGTACAGAATGTTGTGCGCCAGCATCCAACTGATCACCACCGCCAGCACCGGCCGTACGCCCGGCGTGCTCAGCACCTGGCCCAGCGACATACGTTGATGGGCGGGCTGGGGAGCGTAGTCCGGGACTTTGACCAACACCCACGCAATCAACACCAGACTCACCGCCGACATCAGGCCAAACGTGGTGCGCCATCCCACCAACCCACCCAGCCAAGTGCCGAGCGGTACACCCAACGACAGCGCAATCGGCGTGCCGACCATCGCCAACGCCAGCGCCCTGCCCTGCTGGTGCGGCGCGACCATGCGCCGGGCGTAACCGGCCAGCAGGCTCCAGGCCAACCCCGCTGCCACACCGGCAAAAAAACGCGCCACCAGGGTCACACCGTAGTGGGACGACAGCGCGGTGATGGAGTTGAACAGCAGGAAACCGACGATGGTCAGCAACAGCACATTGCGCCGGCGCCAGCCACGGGTCGCGACGGTCATGGGGATCACCGCCAGCACCGAGCCCAAGGCATACGCGGTGACCATCTGCCCGGCCATCGACGGGGAAATCGCCAGACCGTCGCTGATCAACGGCAACAGGCCGGCGGGCAGGGTTTCGGTGACGATGCAGATAAAGCCGGTCATGGCCAGGGCGAGCAAGGCGCCGATGGGCAGGCGGTCGGATGACGCCGATAAAGTGAGTGGAGGTGTCACAGGTAACTCCTTGAGCGAGATTTAAATACTGATCGATACAAATGTTGCGTCTGGACATAGCGTGTTGTCAACGACTTATGTATCGACTAGTATTTATCTCGCTTCCTCCACCGGAGATCCGCCATGGCACAAATGGGCCGCCCCCGCACCTTCGACCGCGATCACGCCGTAGACCAGGCCTTGCACCTGTTCTGGCAGCACGGCTACGACGCCACCTCACTCGCCCAACTCAAGGCTGGCCTGGGTGGCGGTATCTCCGCGCCGAGTTTTTATGCGGCGTTCGGTTCCAAAGAGGCGCTGTTCGACGAATGTGTACAGCGCTACCTGACGACCTACGCACAGGTCACCGAATGCCTGTGGGACGAAAGCCTGTCGCCGCGTCAGGCGGTTGAAACGGCGCTGCGCCAGTCGGCACGCATGCAGTGTGAAGACGGGCATCCCAAGGGCTGCATGGTGGCGCTGGGCGTGATGAGTGCGCCGAGCCCCGAGAATGCGCGGGTGGCGAATGGATTGACGCAATCGCGGCTGCGCACACGGGCGGGGATTGTGACCTGTGTGCAGCGTGCGATACGTGCAGGGCAATTGCCAGGCACGATTGACCCGGCGGTGATGGCGACGGTATTTGACAGTTTCCTGCAGGGCATTTCGATCCTTGCGCGCGACAACGTACCCCACGCCAGCATCGACGCGGCGATCAGCCAACTGCTGCTGACCTGGGATATTGCCGCGTCTACGGCGCCGCCGATTCGTCCCGGCATTGCATCAGGAAATCCACAAACGCCCGCACACGATGCGGCACATAGCGACCATGGGGATACAACAAGGTAAACGGCCGTGAACGCCCACCGAACGGCTGCAGGACTTCTACCAGGCTGCCGTCAGCCAGTTCCTGCTCGACAATAAACTTGTAGGTCTGAAACAACCCCGCGCCGTGCCTGGCCAGGGTCACCCCGCCCAGCACATCATCGGAGCAGCTGTACCCCGCCTGCCCCGCATACTCTTGCGCCTTGCCATCCACCTGAAACAGCCAGGAGATACGCCGGCCATTGCTGGGCAATTCGTACTGGATGCATTCATGGGCGGGCAGATCTTCCAGCGTCTGTGGGATGCCGGCGCGTTCAAGATAGGACGGTGCCGCGACCACCACCAACTCGGCGTCTTCCAGCAGGCGCGCAATCAGCGATGAGTCGGGCTGGGCGCGCACACGGACCGCCAGGTCGTAGCCTTCGGCGACGAAGTCGATATTGCGATTGCTGATGTGGATATCCACCGTCACCTGCGGGTACAGCGCACGAAACCTGGGCAGTAGCGGCAGCAGACGGTGATGGGCGTAGGTGGTGGGAATACTGATGCGCAACAGGCCGGACGGCACTGCTTGCGCGCCCATCACCTCCTGTTGCGCTTCCACCAGTTGGGTCAGGGCCTGGCGGCATTGTTCGAAGAAGGTGCGGCCACTGTCAGTGAGGCGGATGCTGCGCGTGGTGCGCACAAACAGCCGCGAGCCCAGGCGCTCTTCCAGGCGTGAAATGCTGCGGCTCACGGCCGCCGGCGTGACACCGGCAACCTGCGCGGCGGCGGTGAAGCTGTTGGCTTCGGCGGCGAGGCAAAACAGCTCGATGCTGCCGAGCTGCAGGTCTTCGAAATGGCGTTTCACACTGGGTCCACCCGGTTACGGCTGCGGGGGATTGCAACACGTCCGCGCCCAGTGTGCCACTGCTTGCTTACGCCGTTGGCTCGATCAGGGTTGTCAGCCGCGCGGGGTTTGCAAGGCGTGGTACCCGTAGTCTGCGCGCGCTTGCCGCAATGGGACACCGGCGTCGATGGCCGTCGCCCACCGAGCCCCCCTCCAGGCCAACAGGTCCGTAGCGCAGGGTCCAGGCTTTGCCCGTAAGGCTGAAGGACCGGTCCAGCGGCTTGATGTCGGTACATTGACAAAGGATTTTCAGGCGATCCATGGCATCGCTGAGGTCGGTACAACTGAGGGCGTCCAGGCGTTGATGAATAGAGCGTTGCATGAGGAAGGCTTCCTTGTGTCGAGGGGTTAACCTGCGTTCGCCGCCAGGCTGAGCGCGTGGATCTTGTCGACAATCTGCCGCGAAGCCTTGCGGATTGCCGTCGTTGTGGTGCCTGCAATATGCGGTGTGAGCTGGGCATTGCCGACGCCTGCCAGTGGCGAGTGGAAGCAGTCTTTTTCCAGGGCAAAGGTATCGATGGCGACTGCTTTTATATGCCTGGGAAACGCCGTCATGAAACTCGCCAACTGCGCTTCATCGACGATGCCGCCGCGCGCGGTATTGATCAGTATCGAACCTTGGCGCATCTGCCTGAACTGGGTCAGCCCAAACAGGCCGCGGGTCAGCGGGGTCAACGGTACGTGGATCGAGACCACGTCGGCCTCCCTCAGCAATGCTTCGAGGGTTTGCCGGCGCTCAAGGCCAAGGCTGCGCGCGACCTGGTCGGTAAAGCGTTCCGAACCGGTGGCGATGACCTTGAGACCGAGCGCTCCCGCCTTGCGTGCGACCTCTTGAGCGATGCTGCCCGTGCCGACCACCCCTAGCGTGAGTTCGCCGAACTCCAGGCCTGGCGCCAAGGTGCCCTTGGACCAGCATCCCTTGTGCGTTTCAGCGTTGTAGTGGTCCAGGTCCCGGGATAAATACAACGCCTGGGCCAGGACATATTCAGCAACCGCAGCCGCGTTGGCGCCTGGAGTGTTCAGCAGGGTCACGCCACACTGCTGGGCCGCTTGCCGGTCGATATGGTTGACACCCGTACCGGCTTGAGCAATAGCGCGCAGCGGCGTTGGCAGAGCCGGTGACGCAGCGTTGCGAATCAGTTCGCCCTCAATGGGAATATTCAGGCGCGTCTTGAACACGCTGTACCCTCCGGCCAACATCACGGCCCCCATGAAAGCCTGCCGGTCGTGACCGTTGATCTCGGTGTAGTGAATGCGCTCGCCATAGTGCTCGCGGATACCATCCTTATCAGTGAAATAGTAGAGATTCAGGGTGACGACCAGGCCCAACGCGAGGAATCGGTCGACTTCCTCGAATAACAACGGCGGGCCGGGTGCATCGAGTATCAGGGTGGTGAATGCCATGCTTGTGATCCTCTTGAAAGGCGCACAACCGCGCCGACAGCCAGGTCGCCCCGGCTGTCGGCGGGTGCTTTACCAAGTGTGTAGTCCTGGCCCTTGTAGGTTCATCGGTTCAAGCCTCGATAATTAATACAGATCCCTTGTTTGCACTCCACCGCGTGGGTGGAAGCAAAATCATCAATGTCACAGGCCGAAACCACCGCATCGCAACGAACGGATATCCCCCTGTTAGCCGACACAAAGCCCTCAGATCGGTACCCAAAAGCGGCAAAAAATCTGAAACAAGTTATTACACTTCAACGTGAATCAATCATGTCGCCGCTTTTTCGACAAAAGACCTTTTTGGAATAAAACGCGCATAAAAAGATAGCCAGCTTATGAACGGTTTCCCGATCCGACACTGACTATTCTTTTTCAAGCAATTGATTATTAGGGGTTAATGAAGGGAGTCAAAAACGCGGTACGCCCAGAAAGCACTCACGCCGACAGGATGTGCCAGGTCATTCTTAAATAATTCTTCATAAAGGCCTGACCCCATATGCACCGGACGATCCCGAGCCCTTGGCATCGTGCCCGGCCGCGCAGGGGTGGACTCGGGCTCAAACGACGAGCGCAAATAAGATAGAAAATGACTGTTAATCATTGGGCAAAATAAAGGCGCTCCAAAGAGCGCCTTTATTCATTTCAACTCACTGCTCGCTGATGGATTTCACATCCGCCTTGGCAGCGCCACCAATCGCAATGCGTTTTGGCTTGGCTTCCTCCGGTACCACCCTGAGCAGGTCGATGCTCAGCAGGCCGTTGGAAAGCTGCGCGCCCTGCACTTCGATGTGGTCGACCAGGCGGAACGACAAGCGGAACGCGCGCTGGGCGATGCCCTGGTGCAGGTAGGTGATGCCCTCATCGTGTTCGCGCTTGCCGCCGGCGACGGTCAACACGCCTTTTTCCACCTGGATTTCCAGGTCATCCTCCACCAGGCCTGCGGCCGCAATCACGATCCGATAATGATCGTCACCGTGCTTTTCGACGTTGTGAGGTGGGTAGGTGGTGCCGGCCTCGCTGCGAAGCGCCGATTCGAAAAGGTCGTTGAAACGGTCAAAGCCGACAGAGTGACGGAACAGTGGGGCCAACGAAAGAGTAGTAGCCATTGCAAAATCTCCTGAGGTTTCTCCAAGTGATTTGATACGCGACCCGCATTCGGCATCGCGTAAAACCTAAGTAGGTTCAGGCTGGAAATTTTCAAGCGGCGCTCACAAAATTTTTTTATCCGACACGATGAGCTCCCGACGAAAGGCTGACACAACGGCGCGCCAGAACCGTCGTGGGGTCAACCAGGGCGACCCGGTGGGCGCCGATCTCGAACACCTCGCAATGCGCCAGCACCAACGGCAACTCGGTACACCCGAGAATCAACACCTTCGCCCCTTGTTCACACAAATGCTCTGCCGCCAGCAGCAACTGCTCACGGCACACGCCAGCGGTAAACCCCGCCTTGATCCCCCGTTCGCCGTAGATCGCCTCCATCACCAGCGCCTGGTAATCAAAGCCAGGTGTGATGAGTTGCAAGCCGCAGCCTCGCGCGGCCTGGTGGTAGACCTGGCTTTGCAGGGTGCCGGACGTCGCCAGCAAGCCCACGGCCTGGCCGCTGCCGTAGGTCTGCACGATCCACTCCACCGTCTCGCTGAGCATGTTGACGATGGGCACGCGCAGGTGCGCCTGGATGCGTTCGACAAACGCATGGGCGGTGTTGCACGGAATCGCGATGGCCTGGGCGCCGGCGCTTTCCAGGCGTTTGCAGGTGGCGTACAGGGCCAGGGTCGGGTCGGTTTCATCACGCAGCAGGTTGGCGGTGCGGTCGGGGATCTGCGGGTTCTGTTCCACCACCATCTTGATGTGGTCCTGGTCTTTGCCGGCCGGGGTATGGGCGACCACCTTGCCCATGAAGTCCACGGTAGCCGCCGGGCCGACGCCGCCGACGATGCCCAGTTTGAACGGCGGCTGACGCGCCGGACCATCGGCCTGGGTGGCGAACTCGGCGTAGATCTGGTTGATGTCGAGGGCGCTGATGCCACGCCGTTGCAGGTCGCCGCAGACCAGCGACAGCTCGGTCATGCCCGGCACAATCACCGTGGCGCCCTGCCCTTGCAGCGACAGGCACGCCTGGTACACCGACTCCAGCGGCACACCGTCAAGGTGGCCGTCCTTGATGCCGTTGACGCCGTACATCGCCTCCATCAAGGCGGCCTGGGCGTGGTCCTCCGGGTACACCAGGTTGAAGTGCTGACCGAGGTGCTGTTCAAACAAGCCGCTGTGACGCACGAAGTCCGATGCGATCACGCCGAGGGTGGTGCCAGGCGCTATTCGACGGGTGATGTGCCGGACCAGCGCGTGCATCATGTCCAGCACGGGAATGCCCAGTTCCTGCTGGATTTCAGCGCGAAAGGTCTGGCTGGCGAAACACGGCAGCAGCACCGCATCCACCCCGGTGTTTTCAAAGGTCTTGCATACCTGGAACACATAGAACTTGCGCGCGGTCATGCTCGCGTTACGGTCCAGGGGCAGCAGTACATCCTTGAACGGGTGCTGCTCGAACAGGAAGTGATAGCGCCCCTGGTCCTCCAGCACGGCACGGGACTTGACCAGTTTGTAGAACAGATCGCCGCCCGCCAGCGAACCGAGCCCGCCGACGATGCCCAGCCGGGAGGTGGTTTTCATGCGTGCACTCCCTGCGGCAGTTCAGCGGGTTCTTCCGCGCTCTCGGATTTGGCCACCACCGCCGTGGCGATGCTGTTGCCCACCACGTTGGTGGCGGTGCGCGCCATGTCGAGGAACTGGTCGATACCGATGATCAGCAACAAACCCGCCTCGGGCAGGTTGAACATCGGCAGCGTCGCCGCCACCACCACGACCGACGCCCGCGCCACGCCGGCCATACCTTTGCTGGTGATCATCAGCGTCAGCAAAATCAGCAGTTGCTGGGTGAAGCTCAGGTCGATGTTGTAGGCCTGGGCGATGAACATGATCGCGAACGCCTGGTACATCATCGAGCCGTCAAGGTTAAAGGAATAGCCCAGCGGCAACACAAAACTGGAGACCCGCTTGGGCGCGCCGAACTTCTCCAGCGCCTCCATGGTTTTGGGGTAGGCCGACTCGCTGCTGGCCGTGGAAAACGCCAGCAGGATCGGCCCGCGGATCAGCTTGCCGAGGGTGAACACCGAGCGTCCGAGAAACAGGTAACCGGCGGCGAACAACAATACCCAGAGCAGGGCGATCCCCAGGTAGAACTCGGCAATCAGCTTGGCGTAATCGGCCAGCAGGCCCAGGCCGTTGGTGGTGATCGCCGAGGCAATCGCGGCGAACACGCCGATCGGCGCGAAAGCCATCACGTAGTCGGTAATCTTGAACATGACCTTGGCCAGCTCGTCCACGGTGTCGGTGATGCGCGTGTAGCCGGCGCGCTTGACCCCGGCCAGGGCGAAGCCGAAGAACAGCGAAAACACCACGATCTGCAGGATCTCGTTGTTGGCCATCGCCTCGGCAATGCTGCGCGGGAATACGTGGCTGATGAAGGTCTTGAGGCTGAAGTCCCCGGTGTTGACTGGCACCGCTGCCGTCGCATGTTGCGCCACCTGCATGTTCAGCCCGGCCCCCGGTTGGAACAGATTGACCAGGGCCATGCCAAGCATCAGCGAGACCAGCGACGCCGTGACGAACCACAGCATCGCACGCAAGCCGATGCGCCCTACCGAGCGCGAACTGCCCATGCTCGCGATGCCGCCCACCAGGGTGGCGAACACCAACGGCGCAATGATCATCTTGATCATGCGCAGGAAAATATCGGTGACCATCGAAAAGTACCCGGCCAGCGCCTTGGCGGCCTGCTCGCTTCCTGCATAGTGGTGACATGCCCAACCCACCAGCACGCCCAAGACGATGCCAACTGCGATTCGACGGGGGAGTTTGTTCTTCTTCACAGGTGCGGCCCTCAGATGGCTTTTGTTGTATGGAGCGGATTCTAGGGACCCACCCCGCCCGCCATGATGAGTAATCCAGCTAACCCCATGCGCTTTTGGAATAGTTTGTAGAATGCCCAGCCCAGGCTGCGCGCGGCGGCATACACTCAGGGCTCATCGCCTGGAGAACCGGCATGCAGATCAAATGGTTGGACGACCTCTTGGCCATCGCCGAGTGGAAAAATTTCTCCCGCGCCGCCGAAGTGCGCTGCGTGACGCAATCGGCGTTGTCGCGGCGCATTCGTTCACTGGAAGAATGGGTGGGCGTCGAACTGGTCGACCGTGGCACCTACCCGGTGCAACTGACCGCCGCAGGCGCAGCCTTCTGCAGCGAAAGCCGCGAAGCCCTGGCCGGTCTGATGCGCCTGCGCGCCAGCCTGCGCGAGGTGGAACGCATGCCGGGCCGCTCGATCCAGGTGACCGCCGGCCACAGCCTGTCGATGACCTTCCTGCCCAAGTGGCTGGCGCAGTTCCAGCGCCAGACCGAGCAGTTCAATGCACGGGTAGTGGCGGCGAATATTCATGACGCGGTGATTGCGCTGGAAGAAGGCAGTTGCGATTTGATGATCGTCTACCACCATCCCCTGGCGCCGATCCTGCTGGATGCGCAACGCTTCGGCAGCCTGGCCCTGGGGCATGATGCGTTTATTCCGTTGTGCGCGCCGGACAAACGCGGTCGACCGCTGTATCGCCTGCCGGGGAGCACGGGAAAACCCGTCCCGCATCTGGCTTACACGGCCACCACGTTCCTGGGCAGGGTCGCGGAAATCGTGATCAAGAACGGCCCTGCACCCGCCGTGCTGGAGCGCTGCTACGAAGCCGACATGGCCATGCTGCTGATGCGCATGGCTATCGAAGGTTACGGTGTGGCGTGGTTGCCACAGAGCGCGGTGGTGGATGAGTTGGAGCGTGGGCTGCTGGTGCGGGCGGGTGGCGAGGAGTGGGGTACGCGGTTGGAGATTCGCTCGTACTGCGCGATTGAAAACCAGAACCCGACGATGAGGAAGTTGTGGCGCACGCTCGAAGGGCTGCGCTGACGTCAATGCACCTGCGGCATCGCCATTCGCAAACGCTGGGCAAGTAAATCGGAGAACGCTTGCGTCAGGGCCGTACGGGGAACATCACTGCGAAAAACCAGGCCGAATGAATACGGCAAAACCGGTAGAAAAGGCCGCGTCACGATCGGCAAGTCCAAGAAATCATTGGCCAGCAATTCGTTGATGATCGACACGCCGATGCCCTCGGCGACGAAAGCGCAGGCGGCACCTGCCGAATGCACTTCCATGCGCACGTTGGGAAGAATGGACGCCTGCCGAAACACCTGGTCAAGCTCCGTGCGCAGGTTGCGCTGGCGGCCCAGCAGCACCAGCGGCACACCGCGCAAATCACTCACCTGGATAACGCGCTTTTCGCACAGCGCGTGCGCTTGGGGAAGCACGCATACGCCTTGCACCTGCAACACCGGCACCACGTCGAAGCCCGGCAATTCGGTGGGCAGGCGCACAAAGGCAAAATCGACGCTGCGGTCCAGCACCGCGCGCTCAAGCGCATCGTAGGAACCGGTGACCAGTTCGATAACAAGGTCGTCGCGGCCCTGCATGAATTCGGCAACCACACGGGGCAACCATTGGTGGGTCATGCTGGTGGGCACCGCCACGCGCAGCAGCGCCCGGCCAGCGTGACCCAGGCGCAGGTCGTCGGCCATGCGCTGGACGCGTTGCATGTTGTCGACCAGCCCCGACACCTCCGGCAAAAACGCCTCGGCCTCGGAGGTCGGCGTCAGCCTGCCCTTCCTGCGCAGGAACAAGGCAAAGCCCAGTGACTCTTCGAGCTGGCTGAGCAAACGGCTGATGGCCGACTGGGACAAGCCCATGCGCGTGGCGGCATCGATGGTCGAACCGGTCGACATGATGGCCTGGAACGCTTCCAGTTGTTTGAGATTCACGCTCGGGCTCCAAGCAGACACGACTGGGCGCAGTTTCCGCTGGCAACACCGGCGGCGTCCAGCCTTGCAGCCCTACCAGAGCTTGATGTCGTAGGTCAGGTACAGGCGATTGTAGTCCCAACTGGTGAGCACATTTGAGCGGTACGCCGTGTTGCGAAATTCTGCCCCCAGGCCTTTGAACGTGCCGTCCTGGATCACGTACTTGAGGCTGGTATCCAGCTCGTGCTCATCGGCCGGTTTGCCAGAATACTTGGCGTCGAATCCTTTGTAGTAGCGGATCATGAAACTCAAGCCCGGGATCGCCAGGGCGGAAAAGTCATAGTCGTAGCGCAGCATCCAGGTTTTCTCATCCTCCAGGATGAATTTGCTCACGCCCGGACTGGTAAAGGACGTGGTGGCCGCACCATTCAAATAGGGCAATGCGGCGTTACCGGACAATTGCTGATAGCCGCCTCCGAACGTATGCCCGCCGAGCCGATAACTCAAGGAGCCGCTGAACATGTCGGCGTCCGCAGCACCGTTATAGGCCGCCCCCGTTTCAAAACTGTTGTAATAACGCACGTCCGTCGTCAAGTGACCTGGCCCGACAGCCACTTTATGCACAACCCCGAAAAAGTGCTGGCGATAGAAGTTTTCAAGTTCACCGTAGTAATAAGACAGGCTGATGGTTTTATTGAGTGCATACGTACCACCCACAAAGTAAAAATCACCATGCTTCGGACCTTTGTAACCGCTCGGTATCAGATCGACGTTATCGCTGGAGTTACGCAACTTTGATTGATCCAGTCGCCCACCTTGCACAAATAGATGTTCGATACCGGTGTATTCAAACTGCGTACCTTGGAACGTCTGTGGCAGTAAACGCCCATCGTTGTAACTGACCACCGGGTTCTTGGGCAACAACGTGCCCGTCTTCACCACGACATCGGCAAAACGCAGCTTGCCGGTCACGCCTAGGCTGGAAAAATCACGGGCGGCGCGGCCATCATCATGCACTGGCAACAGGCCTGTACCGGCGTGTGCAGGGCTGGAGTCAAGCCTCAGCCCCAGCAGGCCAAGGGTGTCAAGGCCAAACCCGACGGCCCCGGGCGTGAATCCGGAACGCATCGTCAGCAACAACCCCTGTGCCCATTCGACACGGTCGTTGCCGCCGCTGCGGTTGTCATGATTGAAGGCGTAATTACGCAACGCAAGGTGGCCGGTGGAATCCCCGAGGAAACCTTCGGCGCGCACGCTTGATATACCAGGCACCATTAAGCTGGCGCACAAAAGCCCGCCGGTCGTTATAAACGCACGCATAGTTAAGCCCTCAGCTGTGTTTTATTTTTTGTGGCAGAGAGTAAGAAAAGTAACTTGACCAAGTATTTCCTGGCCGATGTTCTTCGGTGTTAATGACCTGAATGAGCAAACAACGCTATCGAATTAAAACAGGGGCGACAAGCTTATGACAAAAGCGCATCAGGCTATGACAGATAACCCGACAACACCTTGAAACGCATAGCCCAATACGCGTTCTTCATAACGTTGTGAGGTATTTATGATTGCCCTACTGTGCCGATGTAGCCGTTGGCTATCCCCATAAAAAAAAGATGAGAGCACCGCTATGTCATCCACTGCGCCAACAGTCACCGACACCGCGCCACCCAAAAACACCCGCCAACTCAACCCGGCAATCATCTTGCTGAGCATTGTGTTCCTGGCCATGGTGCTGACTTATGTGGTGCGCTCCGGCCAGTTTGAACGCCAAGACGTCCGCGTGATTCCCGGGACCTATCAGGTACTGGAAAAAGACACCTCGCTCAGCCAACTCTTCGCCCTGCCGCCGCGCTCGTCGAATAAAACCGTGGCACAACCGGTATCGCTGGCCGAGACCTTTCTGGCCATTCCCCTGGCCATCGAGAAACGCGCCGGGCTGATTTTCATGGTGCTGTTCATCGGTGGCATGTTTGCCGTGCTGAACAAGACCGGCACCATCGATGCCGGCCTGGACCGGCTGCTCGGTGCCACCAAAGGCAACGTCTACATTCTGGTGCCAACCCTGATGCTCGCATTGTCGGCAGGCAGCACCTTCATGGGGCTGGCGAAGGAATACATCATGTTCGTGCCCGTGATGGTGGCCATGGCAAACCGCCTGGGCCTGCCCAACATCGTCGGCTTGGCAATCGTCGCGCTGGCGGTAAAGACTGGGTACATGGGCTCGATTTCCAACCCCATCGCGCTGTCTGTCGCGCAACCCTTGGTCGGCCTGCCAGTGTTCAGCGGGCTGAGCATGCGCATCGTCGCGTACTTCATTTTTGTCACGCTGGCCGTGGGCTACATCCTGTTCTATATCCGCCGGAGCGGCTTCGATACCTCGGCCACATTTTCCCACTCGGGCAAAAAACTCTCCGTGCGGCACACTCTCAGCCTGATCACACTGGGGGTTGGGGTCGGCTTCCTGGTGTACGCCTCCAACACCTGGCACTGGAAGTACCCCGAGCTGTCCTCGTATTACCTGGCGCTGACCATCGTCTTCGCCGCCATCGCAGGCATGAGCCCGAGCACCACGGCAAGCACCTTTGTCGAAGGCATGAACAAGATGCTCATGGCCGGCGTGCTGATCGCACTGGCCACGGCCGTGGAGTCGATCCTCGCCAGCGGCCAGGTGCTGGACACCATCGTGCACGGCCTGTCGCAGATCATTGGCCAGCACGGCCAACTGCCTGCGGCGTTCGGCATGTTCTTCGCGCAGATGAGCCTGGATGTGGTGATTCCGTCCACCAGCGGGCAGGCCGCCGTGACGATGCCGATCTTCGGTCCGCTGGGCCAACTGGCCGGCGTGAGCCCGCAGACCACGGTGTATGCCTTCCTGCTGGGCAACGGCTTGACCAACATGATCACGCCCACTTCCAGCGGCCTGCTGGTACTGCTTGCTGCGGCCAATGTGGGCTGGGTGCAGTGGGCTCGGTTTGTGCTGCCGCTGTTCCTGATCTGCACCGCGGTGGCGTTGCTCCTGCTCGCCTGCGCCGCCCTCACCGGCTATTGAATTCGACTGACCAAGGCTTTGTCATGACCCTCCCTGCATTCGAAAACATGCACATCGTACGCAACCAGATGATCACCCTGCGCGATGGCGTGCGCCTGGCCACCGACATTTATCTACCGCTGGGCAGCGGGCCCTGGCCGGTTGTCATCGAGCGTACGCCCTACGACAAATCCGGCCCCTCACGCTCGGAAAAACGCCTGGACGGGCTGCACCTTACCCGCGAGCAAATGGCCGCAGCTTTTACCGAGCAGGGCTTTGTGGCGATCTTCCAGGATTGTCGCGGGCGTTACCGTTCCGAAGGCGTGTTCACCAAATACATCAATGAAGGCGAAGACGGCTACGACACCTTGCGCTGGATCGTCGAACAGCCCTGGTGCAATGGCCACATCGGCAGCATGGGCCTGTCCTATGCAGCGCACACGCAGATGGCGATGGCCTGCTGCAATGCGCCAGGTCTCAAGACCATGGTGCTGGACTCGGGGGGGTTCGCCAACGCCTACCAGTGCGGCATTCGCCAGGGCGGCGCGTTCGAACTCAAGCAAGCGACCTGGGCCTACAAGCAAGCCCAGCAAAGCGCCGCCGTGCAGGCCGACCCGCAGTTGCGAGAGGCGTTGGCCCAGGAAGATATTCTCGATTGGTTTGCACGCATGCCGTGGCGCCCAGGGCATTCGCCATTGCGCCATGTACCGGAGTACGAAAACTACCTGTTCGAGCAGTGGTCCCACGGGGACTTCGATCAGTACTGGAAGCAACTGGGTATCTATGCCGAAGGTTTCTACGAGCAGATCCCGGACATCCCCGTGTTGTTCATGTCCAGTTGGTACGACGCCTATGTCAGTTGCACGCTGGACAACTTCACGGCGTTCACCGCACGCAAGCAGTCACCTCAACGCCTGATCATGGGCCCGTGGCTACACGGTGACCGCAACATCAGCTACAGCGGCAACGCCGAATTTGGCAACGCCGCGCCTTTCGACGGCAACCTGGGCGAAGACTGGTTGAGTTGCCGAGTGGAATGGATGCAACGCTGGCTCAAACCGACCGACGCCGAACGGAGCGCCACTCATCAGGTCGATGTGTTCCTGATGGGCGGCGGCAGCGGCCGAAAAAATGCGCAGGGTCGGCTGGAGCATGGCGGGCGTTGGCTCAAGTCGCCGTGTTGGCCGCTCGCGGGCAGCCACCAGCTGAACCTTTACCTGACAGCACAAAGAGCCCTTTCGCCGCTTGCTCCTGTGGGGGCGCCCAGCTCATTGAGCTACTCAAGCGATCCCGCCCACCCGGTACCGACCATTGGCGGCTCGCTGACATCGGGCGCTCCGGTGTTCGTGGGTGGCGCTTTCAACCAGATCGAAAGCCCGGACTTTTTCGGCACCCGGGGTGACCACTCGGCACTGTGCGACCGAGATGACGTAGTGAGCTTCGAAACCCAACCGCTTGAGCACGACTGGGTGGTCGCCGGCCCGGTGAAAGTCGAACTGTGGGTGCACAGCAGCGCGCCGGATACCGATTTCACCGCCAAGCTGGTGGACGTCTATCCGCCGAGCGACGATTACCCGCAGGGGTACGCCATGAATATCACCGACGGGATTATCCGGTGTCGCTACCGCGACTCGTGGGAACACCCTGCTCCGCTCACGCCGGGAGAGCCCTTCAAGGTGGTGATCGAACCCTTCGCCACCTGCAACCTGTTCAAGCGTGGCCACCGCCTGCGCCTGGATATCGCCAGCAGCAACTTTCCGCGCTTCGATGTAAACCCCAACAGTGGCGAGGCCGAAGGCATGGGCGAGCATCCGCAGGTGGCGCGCAATACCGTGCATATCGGCGCCGGGCATCCGAGCCGTTTGATACTCACGGTCGTGAACAGCGCGCTATAGGAGGTGGATCAAAACTCTGATACATAGCGCAGCCGCAGAACCTGGTCCAGGCCTGGGGCAAGAACGCGAGCTACCACTTTGTGTTCACGCGGCAGAATCGCGGCAAGCTGGATGAGTTGAGTACGTTGGTTGCGCAGGGCCAACTGCGGGCGCATGTAGGGGCGGTCTATGCGCTGGCCGACATTGGACTTGCCCATGCCCGATTGGAGAGTGCTCACAACGGTATCCAAGGAAAATCGCGATCCCCGTCGTGCCCACTCAGGAAGCAACGCCATGATTTACGAGATCGCCGTGCTGCCGGTTCCTAAAGAACACATCGACGCGTTCAGGCGGGCCTTTGGAAAGAAGGCGCCGTTACTGAGTCGTGCCAAAGGCTACCTGGGCCACATGCTCGCACAAGGGATCGAGACGCCTGAACGATTCAACCTGATTGTGCGCTGGGCGTCGCTGGAGAATCACACGCCGGGGTTTGAAGCGAGTGAGGATCATCGGGTGTTTAGGTTGGGACTGGAAAAATACTTTTCGGAGGAGCCGCAGGTTTATCACATTGAGGGGGCGGTTTTGAGCGGCTAGAAAAATCCAAGGCAAAAAAAGCCTGCATCGCTGCTGGCTTCTTTTTATGTCGCTATCTGGCTCCACGACCAGGACTCGAACCAGGGACCCAATGATTAACAGTCATTTGCTACCGACTAGTCACAACTGGGCCACGAAAAACGTGCTGGAGAAATAGAATCGCTGCATAGCGTGAGTACGCGAATACGTCACGCCACGAAAGTTAGTCGGGTTGGGTTGGCTTGTCAAAGCGTGGCAAAACAATGACCTGTAGGAAAAGGAGGCGTCCTCTGTCAGCTACCGAGCAATCTTCATGCCTCACTTAACTTCCTGACCAACGTAGCCGCCATTAGCTTCAACGTTCTGCTCTCTGCCTCAAATCCTTCATCTAGAGCGCGTAAGACCTGCGCCCTGTCATGAATGTAGCCAGCCAAAAAAACTGACTCAATTGATTCAATTGCATGAATGACAACCGACTCCTCTCCAGCTTTTAGAAGCGTTAGCAAAACACGCAACGCCCGCTCATCATTCGAGTCACCGAGAGACTCCGCGCACCGACCTCGCCAGACTTCAGACTTCGCCAGAAGAGTAGATTCAAGTTCGTCCCAGCTTGAATTATCAAACTGAGAGATCTTGGAGGCCGCGACATCAATTCCTACATCCGACCAGTAATCTTCTGACCCTATTGAATCCAGCAAAAATTCATATTCTTTAAACATATTTCACCTATCAGAATTTCGTCGGATCCGTACAGCCTCTGCCACAAGGATAGCCAGCAGTAACGCGTTCCCCAACCTTGATGACACATTTCTAGATCCCTCTATATGGCGTAGTGCCATCAATGAGCGGCGATCTTAAGATGGCGATATAGTGGCGTCAATTAAATGTACAACTTTGTACCACTACCGACTCCAAGAGAATGGGTATTGCCGGCCTTGGGTGGGCCGACTGCTGCCTCTCACAACATCGGCCCTAAGCGGTCGCTCGCCGGTTAACGACGGACCATCGATTCGCCCAGACGTGTCAGAGCTGCACGTAGCTCTCGGTCATTACCTCCGAGCGCATTGCTGGCGATGGCTGCGTTTCTCAACAGGATCGACGCCGCATGTTCGATGTGTTCCTTGAGCAGACGGTCGGACGGACCGGACAAGGTCAGCGCCCCTTTCAACTCATGGCCCATGGCAAACACCGGCACTGATACGGCGGTAGTTTCCGGGTCCCGCTCGCCGAAGGAACAGGCCCAGAAGCGTTCGCGGACCTCGGTCAATGCAGGCTCCGCATCGCGGGAAAAGGCCCGAAGGATCTTGCCTGACGCTCCGGCCTGCAACGGAAAGCGCGCGCCTTCCAGCACCGAAACCCGCACCGCACGCTTGGGCTCGACCCGAAACAACACGACGCGGCTGCCGTTTTCCAGCACGTAGAACGAAGAGGTTTCACCGCTTTCCTCAGTGATCGACTCCAGCAAGGGGTGAATCACGTCGCGCAGTCGGAACGAGGTCTGGTACAGCTGCGACAAACGCAGAGGCTCAGGGCCGACCGAGTAACGACCATCGGTGAGGCGACGGACGAACCCGGCTTTTTCCAGCGAGGCGATCAGGCGCAGGATGGTGCTTTTGTACAACCCCGTCCGCCGCGCGATTTCGGCCAGGGCCAGACAGTCCTGCTCGATGCTGAAGGCCGACAAAATGGCAAATGCGCGGTCGACGGCAGCCACGCCGCCTTCGGCATTGGCGGCCTGGTCGGAAAGGTTTTTTTCAGATTCGGTAGTCATAGACACTCATTGTCGATTCGTCGCTCGCAGGCGGCGGATGATTCGCAAACCACCCCGCCAACCCGCAAGACAATATCAGAGCCGCCCGATCCCTTCTGAAAAAAGTGCAGCCGCTGCTCACTACTCGCGCAGGAAGAAGCGAAGCGAGACGACCATTGCTGCGGCAACGAACATGATGCAGCCCATGACCATCAGACCTGCGGTGAACGACCCGGTGTAGTCCTTCAAAAAGCCCATCAGGTAAGGCCCGACAAACCCGCCAAACGCGCCAATGGAATTGATCAGTGCGATTCCACCCGCTGCGGCTTGCCCGCGCAGGAACTTGCCCGGCAAAGTGTAGAAAATCGTCTTGCCAGCGATCGTGCCGATCAGCGCTAAAGTGATCCCTGCCAGTGCCGGAACCAGCGCGTCCATTCGCAGCGCCAGGATTAACGCAAAGCCTGCCAGCAGCATGGCCACGGTCAGGTTGAAAATGCCTTTGCCGGTACGGTCCACATGTTTGGCCCAGATCAGTAGCGCTACAGTGGCAAAGAAGTACGGAATGGCCGCAACCCAGCCGATCATGCTGACTTCAACACCATGGGCCTTGAGCATCTGCGGCAACCAGATACCGATGCCGTAGGAGCCCAGGGTGAAGCTGAAGGTGATCGAGCTGAGAATCCACACGCGTGGGTCTTTGAGTGCGGCCTTGAAGCCATGGCTGTGCTGACCTTTGCTCTGCTCTTCGGCGAGCATGCCGGTCAGCACATGGCGTTCTTCGGCGGTCAGCCATTTGGCCTCGGCCGGGTGGTTGGTCAGCACCTTCAAGGTAATCAAACCGAGGATGCACGCTGGCACCCCTTCGATGAGAAACATCCACTGCCAACCCGCAAGCCCGAGCAAACCGTGCATCTGCAACAGCCAGATCGACAGCGGCCCACCCACCAGAAACGAGATCGGCGTGGCCACGGTAAACCAGGCCAACACCCGCGTGCGGTATTGCGCGGGGAACCACAGGGTAAGGAAGAAAATCACGCCGGGAAAGAAGCCGGCTTCAGCGATGCCGAGGATCAAGCGCACAATATAGAAGCTGTACGGCCCGACGATCATCGCGGTGGCGGCAGCGGCCAGGCCCCAAGTGATCATGATCCGCGCCATCCAAAGGCGGGCGCCGAAACGGTACATCGCCAGATTGCTCGGCACTTCGCACAGGCAGTAGCCGAAGAACATGATGCCCGCGCCAAGACCGAACTGCGTGGCGGTCAGGCCCAACTGCTCGGTCATCTGCAACGCGGCGTAGCCGACGCTGGTGCGGTCCAGGTAATTGAAGAAATACGCCAGCGCGAGCAAGGGGATCAAGCGCCAGGCGGCCTTGTGCAGGACGCGGGTCTGCTCGGCATCCAGGGAGCGCACGCTGCTGATATCGCTGCTGTGCGGGGGTGTCGTGACGATGGCCATGACGGGTTTCCTCAGCATTTATTTTTATAAGGCTGACGGCGGGAATGTCCGTCAGCTACAGGAATCAGGAATCCCTTCCAGCGGTATCAGCGAACGATGCCACGCCCGCGCAACGCTTCGATGTCACCCGACGCGTAGCCCATTTCTTCGAGCAGCTCGGCAGAGTGACTGCCCATTTGCGGCACATTGAGGCGGGTATTGAAGCGACGACCATTCATCTCGAACGGCAGCATTGGCACCTTGACCGCGTCGCCGTTCTCCAGCGTCAGATGGGCCAGCCCACCCGACTCGTTCAGGTGCCGGTCCTCGAACAGGTCCTGCGGCCGCTGGATCGGCGAAAACGGCAGGCCCGTCTGCTCGCACAGGTCCATGACCTCCTGCTTGCTCATTTGCGCCAGACGCTCGCGGACCTGCGGCAGAATCCTCGCCCGGGCCTGCACGCGCTGGGTGTTTTTCACCAGTTCAGGGTCGCGCCCCAGCTCTGTAAAGCCAAAACCCTGGCAGAAATTGACCCACTGGCTATCGCTCACCACGCCCATGAACACCTGCTCATCGCCCAGGGTATTGAACACGTCGTAGATCGCCCAGGCTGACAAACGACTGGGCATCGGCGCGGCAGGCTTGCCAGTGGTTGCCATCTGCATCATGTGTTGCCCCACCAGAAACGCTGAGTTCTCGAACAGCCCGGTCTGCACGAACTGCCCTTCCCCGGTGTTTTTGCGTTGCCACAGCGCCGCCAGAATCGAGATGGCGCTGAACATACCGCCCATTACGTCATTGACCGAGGCACCGGCGCGTAGCGGGCGGCCTTCGGGACCCGTCATGTAGGCCAGGCCCGTCATCATCTGCACCACCTCGTCCAGCGCAGTGCGATGTTCATACGGCCCCGGCAGAAAGCCTTTCATCGAGCTGTAGATGATGTCCGGCTTGATCGCCTTGACCTGCTCGTAGCCCAGGCCGAGCTTGTCCATGGCGCCGGGACGAAAATTCTCGGTGACCACATCGGCGCTTTCGATCAGCTTGCGCACCGCGGCCATGCCTTCCTCGGTCTTGATGTCGACCGCGAAGCTTTTCTTGTTGCGGTTGTAGGTCATCCAGTAGCCAGCGCCGGAGCCGGTCAGACGACGCGTGTTGTCACCCTCGGGCGTCGGCTCGACCTTGATCACTTCAGCGCCGAGGTCAGCCAGCACCAGTCCACAGGTCGGGCCCATGACCATGTGCACGAACTCGACCACGCGCACGCCTGCCAGCGGCAGCGCCTGAAGGTTCCGATTGAGCAGGCTCATCGCGCACCTCCGGCGTAATGGAAATTCTTGCCGACGCCTGCGTCAGGGATGAAGCCATACAGCGGCTCTCCCGGCAGGCCCTGTTTCAGCCAGGCGCGAGCGGCCACCAGCTTGTCGATGTCCACGCCGGTGCGCAGGCCCATGGACTCGAGCAGGTAGACCAGATCCTCGGTCACGATATTGCCCGACGCCCCCGGCGCATACGGGCAACCGCCGATACCGCCCTGAGAGGCATCGATGGTGGTGACGCCAACGTCCAGCGCCGCGACCACATTGGCCAGGCCCTGCCCACGGGTATTGTGAAAATGCGCGCTGCCGGCCTTGCTGCCGATCTCGTTGCGCAGACGGGTGAACACGCGACGCACCTGCGCCGGATTGGCGTACCCCACAGTGTCGGCGAGCCCGACTTCATCGACGCCCAGCTCGACCATCGTAAGGGCCATGCGCAGCACGTCGTCCTCGGGCACCTCGCCCTGAATCGTGCAACCGAACACCGTCGACAGCCCGGCCTCGACCTCGACGTGCGGGAAGCGCTCGTTGCGCAGGGCCATCACCGTGCGCACTTCGTCGTAGACCTGTTGATGGGTCTTGCGGATGTTGGCCAGTGAATGGGGCTCGCTGACGGAAATGGGCAGGGTGATCTTTTGTACGCCCGCGTTGAACGCTGCCTCGGCGCCCTTGAGGTTCGGCACCAACGCGGTAACGAACACGTCCGAACGCTGACGCATGTGCGCCACCAACTCGGCGGCATCGGCCATTTGCGGCAGCAGTCGGGGGGACACGAACGAGCCGACCTCGATCTCCTTCAAGCCCGCGTCGGCCAGGGCCGTCAGCCATTGAAGCTTGAGCGCAGTGGGCATGGTCGCGCTAATGCTTTGCAGGCCATCACGGGGGCCGACCTCGCTGATCAGGATGTCCAGGTTGTTATTAGAGTTCATCGCCGGGTCTCCGGGTGGTGGAATGCAATAGTTCTATCTGACAGAACACTGTTCTGAAATAATCATGAGCCGACAAAATCCCACTGTCAACGCCTCTCATCCCAAGCGATGCGCCAGGGCGCTCCCGAGAGCGTTGGGAGTGCCTGGTGATGAATGGCGAAATGAAAAACAGACAATCCCGGTGGGTTGACAGCTGAAAAAATAAAGTCAAACCTTGTTCTATCTGCAAACACAACGTTCTGTCAGATAGAACAAAAACAATAAGGCGAAAAGGTCTCGTCACCAGCAAGATCGGTGCTTTCCGTTCGCCCCCCGTAGGAGCTGATCCTGTGAGCCTGTATGCCCCGCCTCGCGATTTGTCGACCCGCGTGTTCACCACGCTGCCCGAAGAATTCTGGAAAGACGGCGACTCCGACTGGGTACGCGCCAACAAACCAGGGCAGAAGGTCAAAAGCTTTCTCGAAGGGCCGTCCTTCGACCGGGACGGCAACCTGTACGTCACCGACATTCCCTACGGCCGCATCCTGCGCATCGACCCTCATGGCCACTGGACGTTGATCGCCGAGTACGATGGCTGGCCCAACGGTTTGAAAATCCACCGCGACGGGCGGATTTTCATCGCCGATTACAAGCAAGGGATCCTGACGCTCGCTCCGCACACCGGCGCGGTGACGCCGTTCCTCACTCACAGCCGCAGCGAAGGCTTCAAGGGTGTCAACGACCTATTCTTCGATGCCGGCGGCAAGCTGTACTTCACCGATCAGGGCCAGACCGGCCAGCAGGACCCGACCGGTCGCGTCTACGCCTATGATCTGGAAAAGCAGACCCTCACGCGTCTGATCGACAACGGCCCGAGCCCCAATGGCCTTGTCATGGACCTCGCGCAGAACGCGCTCTTCGTGGCGATGACTCGGGGCAACGCTGTCTGGCGCCTGCCGATCCAACGCGACGGCGGCACCAGCAAGGCGGGCATTTTCACCGCCATGGCCGGGGGCGTCAGTGGCGCCGACGGCATGGCGCTGGACAGCGAAGGCAATCTGTATGTGTGCGATGCCGGTAACGGCTGCGTCTGGGTGTTCGACCCTCACGCCGTGCCGCTGTACCGCATTCGCTCGTGCACCCAAGGCCGCACCCTGACCAACCTGGCGTTCGGTGGCGAGGGCAATCGGCAATTGTTCATCACCGACTCTTCTACCGGTTCCATCCTGGTCGCCGACCTGCCCCACAGCGGCCAGCCGATGTTCTCGCACCACTAAACCCGCAACACGCTGAATCCTGTGCGCCTGCTGCACCGGCTTCGTTCGGCCCGAAGAACGCGAGCCGTCCCGCGCTCGCCCCCTACAAAACCAATAAAAGGGATGCCCATGTTGATCTTTCTGAGCTACGCCATGATCGTCTGCTTCATGTACCTGATCATGAGCAAGCGCCTTTCACCGCTGGTGGCGCTGCTGCTGGTGCCGATCCTCTTCGGTTGCCTCGGCGGTTTCGCCACGCAACTGGGCGGCATGATGTACGACGGCGTGAAGATGCTCGCCCCCACCGGCATCATGTTGACCTTCGCGATCCTGTATTTCTGCATGATGACCGACGCCGGTCTGTTCAACCCGCTGATCAAGGTGCTGTTGCGGCTGGTCAAGGGCGATCCGCGCAAGATCGTTGTCGGCACCGCCGTGCTGGGGTTGTGCGTCGGCCTGGACGGCGACGGCGCAACCACGTACATCATCGCCACAGCAGCTTTTTTGCCGCTGTATCGTCTGACCGGCATTCGTTTGCAGGTCATGGCCACCGTGCTACTGCTGGCCATCGGGGTGATGAACATCCTGCCGTGGGCCGGGCCGTTTTCGCGAGCGGCCAGTGCCATGCACGTCGACATCACCGAACTGTTTTTACAGATGGTTCCCATCATGATTGCTGGCGGTGTATGGGTGATTTTTGCCGCCTGGTGGCTAGGTCGAATGGAATACCGCCGTTTGGGTATTGTCAGCGTCAGCGAAGACAAGGTGCTCGAAGGCTACGCACACGTTCGCCTGAGCGACCCGAAATTTCTGTTCAATGTGGTCCTGACGGTCGCCCTCATCAGCTCGATGATGCTCAGCCTGATGCCGCTGCCGATCCTGTTCATGGTCGCCTTCGGCCTGGGTTGCCTGATCAACTACCCGACGCTCAAACAGCAGAAGGAAGTCATCGGTCGGCACGCCGACAATGTGTTGGCCGTGACCCTGCTGATTTTTGCGGCGGGCATCTTCGTCGGCATCATGGGCGGCACCGGGATGATCAAGGCTATCTCCGATAACCTGATCGCCATCCTGCCAGAGCAGGCTGGCCACGGCATGTCAGTCATCACCGCGCTGCTCAGCATGCCGTTCACCTACGTCCTGACCAACGACGCGTTCTATTTTGGAGTGCTGCCCATCCTCGCCGAAACCGCTGCCCACTACGGCATCGGCCCCCACGAAATGGCCATCGCATCGTTGATCGGCCAGCCAGTGCACCTGCTCAGCCCACTGGTGGCCTCCACTTACCTACTGTGCGGGCTGCTGGACATTGACTATGGCGATAACCAGCGGGTCTCGCTGAAGTGGACCTTCGGCACCGTGCTGGTGATGTTGGTCGCGGCCATCGCAACTGGCGCGATCACGGTCATAAACTGAATGCTCAACAGGTTGATTTGCGGATCTGGATGTCAATGCAGCGAGGCAATTTCAACAACCCTGAACCGGCTCTACCGTACAACCGCTCAGGAATCGCGCTGAGTGCCCTGGCGCAGCGCATCAAGATGTTGTTGGGCCTGGGCGGCTTGGCAATAGGCGTTGAGGATGCCTGCGATCTGGTCGTCATCCAGGGTATGGCCCTCATGCATCACGCCGGCGGATTGAATCAGGATCTGCGGCTGGGGTTTGTTCAGGGCCAGCGCCTGGTTGCCGAACAGCTGTCGCGTGGCGCGATGCACAGGCAGGGGCGCACCGGGTCGCAAAATCAGTTTCTGCACGGTCAGCCAGCCTTCCTCACTGACGCTGACGTCGGCAATTTCGACGAGATCGACCGGCGCACTCAAGGTGTCCACAAACAACTGGCGGCGGGTCAGGCGCATAAAGGTATGTTGCCCGGCGTTGCGGTGCTGCCAAGTGAGCAGTACGAACACCACGGCCATCACCGCGGCACACACGGCCAAGCCGTTGTAACCTCGGTGCAGCCCGAAGCCCAGCAAGCCCAGGGCAATCAGCAAAAACAGCGGACCGCGCACCTTGTAACGGCGCGAATTGGTGAATTCGGTCTGCTCGGGCACGCGATGGATGACCTGCTCGAGTTCGGCGATCGCACGCTCGCGCTGAGCTTCGCGGGAGTCGGCATATTCCTGACTGAGTGTGCTGGCGAGATCCGACAGCGGATCGGAGGGTTGGGTCATGGGTCACTCTCCTTGAGCGATTGATATAGGCGGTGATACAGGCAGCCCGACATCGGAGGACGATGCATGGGTGAGTTGGCTGAACCAGTGGCGGTCGTGCTCGGTAGGCACGCGAGTGGCCTGGGCCAGCAGGTCGTCATCCAGTCGCACGCCCAGTTGCTGCATGCGCAGTGCTGTCGGCGGGTGCGTATCGAACGGGTGCGCGATGGCATGGTCCAGCGCTGCCTTGTCCAAGCGCAGCGGTGTATGGAGCAGGTGGTCGGTAAGGGCCTGGATCAGGTTCGGGTGGCGCTCGGTGAGCAGCGTGTGGATCTCACCGTCGAGCGCGATAACGCGTAACAGTGCCTGGCAAAATAAGCGCTCACCGCCGATGTTGCCGCCCACCCTATCTGCGACCAATTCCTGGGCGCGGCCCCAGTGGTGCACCGCCAGTTGAAAGTGGTGCAGGAAACGCTGCGTCATCCAGATTGCCGGGCGCTCGACCCACGCCGGGTCGGCATCCCCAGCGCTGATATACGAAAAGTGCAGGCACATCAGGCTGAAATGCGCCCCGATCTCCCTGCCCCGTTCGGTGTCGCGACTGCTGAAATGGCCCAGCTCATGGCCGATGATCGACGCCGCTTCGGCCTGGCTCAGGCTCGAGAGGTAGGTCAGCGGCAAGTAAAGGGTGCGCCCGCTGAGCACGTCACCGGCGGGTTGCAGCGCGACATCGACGCTGGTGACGAAAAACGCCTGGTCGATGCCCACCACGATATGGTCGGGCACCGGCGCGCCGGCCGTATTGGCCAGTTGCTCAACCCACGCCCATAAGGCCGGTGCCTTGGCGCGCCCCAGGGTTTGGCCCAGAAACGCCGAGGAAGGCCGGTCCAAGGCGTGCCATTGCCGGCGCAACCGCTCAATCAACAGACAGCCTGTCCAGAGCACGGTAATCACTGGCACCGCCACCAACAGCATGAACCAGCCGCCGGCCTTGAAGTGGCTCCAGCCCCAGCTCAGTTCATACAGCAGGCACAGCGCCAGCGCGCAGACCAGCAGCCCGGTGTAGGCCACCAACCAGTGGCCCAGAGCACGCCAGCAGAGGAACAGACGGCCGTAAAGAAAGTCCTTGGATTGCCGCGCGCGCCATGCGTCCAGCCGCATCTTGAGCCATGTTGAGAGCCCGGCCACCAACGCGGCGATGGCCAGCCAGTACGCCAACCCCGCTAGGGCCTGACGCACACGCAGCCAGGCGTAGTCGCCGTCGATACTTTGCGCGTCCTGCAGCACTTCATCGGCGCGCCAGCTCTGCAGACTGGCCCACCCCATCAGGGCCAGCGGCAGTACCAGTATCGTCAGCGCCCACGACCACCGTGCGAATCGACCCACTGCTCAGTTGGCCTGCAAATAATCGGTCAGGAATGCCTGCGCATTGCCTTGGCTGGACAGGAACTCGTCATAGCCAACGTTCAACGCTTGAGCTTCGCCGGGCAAGTACAGCTCGCCCCAGCCTTGACGCAGCACCAGCACGACGAACTTCTGGCCGTCCACGGTGGTGGAATAGCGGGTGTCCTTGCCGGTCTTTTCCACGGCCATTTTCTGGATCTTCATGTTCCAGTCGTGGTCCACGCCCTCTACCTGCACCAGCGCCTGATTGTCACTGCGCGTGCCGATGCGCAGGGTCCAGACTTTCACGCCGCCTTCGCCGGCATAGGCCAGCACTTTTTCCGCGACTTCCGGGCGGTTGTCAGCCTGGGCGATCCCCGCAATCACGGCCAGAACCAGGCCCAGCAGCGCTGCCCACTTGCGATATATCAACATTTACGGTTTCCTCGACAGTTCAAAGCCGACCATTGAAATCAACGCGCCGACGCCTGCCAAGCGGCCCGGCCGGGGCGCACAACAATAAGGCCGTGACTCACAACAACTGATCGGGCTGCCCGATGTCGATATCATGCAACGCTGCCCACCCGCTCTGACGGACGCTTTTACCAATGGACCGCCGCAACCCCTATCTGGACACCCACTTCTGCTTCGATCACCCAGAGGCCCTGGACCAGGCCGGTGTATTCGATGACAGCGCGCAGCAGGTCATGGGCAGCGCGATCGGCCATTACCGTGCGCAGACGGTGCGGCCGCACCTGCAGTATTTCGACTGCGATCTGCGGTTCCCCGAACCGTTACGCATCCACAAGGTGCTGCCCGACAGCGTGTGCATCGTGCAGGTACTGGGTGGGCAATGGCAGCATCGGGTAGACGGTCGGCTAAATGAATACACCCCCGGCGCCCCCCATGTGCTGGGCTTGAGCGAAAGCATGGAAGCCATGGACCAGATGCCTGCCGGTAGCCGTGCGCGCATGGCCGGGCTGCGCATCGGCGGCGACTATCTGCGCCAATTGGCCGAAGAAGACCCGTCACTGCAATCGCTGGCCAGGCTGCTCGACGATGGCATGCACTTTTCAGAACTGCACGGCTGTCGCGCCGTCGGGCGTTTGTTCGAGCGCCTTTATCACTCGCCCTACCAGGGGGCGTTGGAACGGCTGAACCAGGAAAGCCTGAGCCTGGCCGTGCTGGTCGAGCTGGCCACGCACCTGGCGCCACAACCGGCCAAGCCCACGGCCCCGTTGCGCAGCCATTCGGACCTGGCACATGAAGCACGCTTCAAGCTCGACGCAAACTTGATGAAACCACCCGGCACGCTGGCGCTGGCACGGGAACTGGGCGTGGGTGAAACCACCCTCAGACGTGCCTTCAGCCGGGTGTACGGCCAATCGATGCTCGATTATGTGCGCCAGCAGCGCCTGGAGTTGGCGCGCACCCTGCTGCGCCAGCGCAAATGGCACGTGGCGCAGATTGCCCACCGCCTGGGGTACGCCAACCCTGCCAACTTCAACCACGCCTACAAGGCGTACTTCGGTCATCCGCCTGGGGCTGAATCCTGACGTTCGCTACGCCGACTCTGCCGTCTTTGGTTGAAACCACTGCAGCGACTTTCATGGGGCTTCCCTCTGAATCGTAGGATTAGAGACGCCTTCATGCCTATCACGCTGTGCGCTTTGATCCCCCCCAGAGAAATCCAAGGCAAAAAAAAGCCTGCATCTCTGCAGGCTTCTCTTTATGTCGCTATCTGGCTCCACGACCTGGACTCGAACCAGGGACCCAATGATTAACAGTCATTTGCTCTACCAACTGAGCTATCGCGGAATGCGCCGTATGTTACTGATTGAAAAGGAGAAGTCAAGCTTTCTCTGGCACTCGGCGTGATTAAACCGGATGGCCGGTTGAAACGGCGTGCTCCCTAGCCAGTTCCAGCCAGGCCAGGGCGGCGGGTGGCAGGTGGGCGCTGGCGCGCCAGGCCAGGGCGATGTGCCAGTCGGTGTGCGGTTCGTCCAGAGGGATCAGGGCGATGCCGGCGTGTTGATGCTTGTGCGCCAGCATGCGTGGCAGGAAGGCCACGCCCAGGCCGGCCGCGACCAGGTCGACAATAAAGTCGATCTGCCCGCTGCGGGCTGTCACTTTGGGGGTGACGCCTTTGCGCTCACAGGCGGCGAGGATCTTGGCATTCAGGGCGAAGCCGGCTTCGAACAGGATGAACGGCGAATCGGCCAGGTGGGTGAAGTCGATACGCCCGAGGTGAGCCAGTGGGTGGCTGATGGGCAGCACGGCCATCAGCGGCTCATTGCGCACCGGCTGGTAATCGAAGTCTTCGTCGACCGGCAGCAACAGCGCCGCCAGGTCGACCTCCCCCGCTTCCAGGCACTCGCGCAGGCGTTTGCTGCCGTATTCGGTGAGTTCGATGTCGATGTCCGGGTAGCGGCTGCGGTAGGTGGCGAACATTGTTGCGAAGAGCACGCCGCAGCCCACGGGTGGCAGGCCGATGCGCAGCACGCCACGCTTGAGGCCGCGCAGGTCGTTGATTTCGGCCACCAGGTCATTGCGCTCGGCGAGCAGCACCAAAGCGCGGCGGTAGGCAATTTCGCCGGCAGCGGTGAGTTCGTTGCGGTGGCCCAAGCGATTGAGCAGCGGCGTGCCCAGTTCCTCTTCCAGGGTCTTGACCGCCTTGCTTACGGTGGATTGAGTCAGGGCCACCACCTCGGCAGCCTGGGAGAAACCGCCCTGGCGCACCACTTCGACAAAGGCCCGCAATGTTCTGAGGTTCATCAGTATTCCTTTGGCGACTGGCTACCAGTGATAAAAGTTGTTTTTATCATGCCAGAGAGTTGCCTATCCTGAACCCACTTTGCCTTGTGGAGCCCCTAATAATGATCATCTCGTCCGCCTCCGACTACCGCGCAGCCGCCAAGCGCAAGCTGCCGCGCTTCCTGTTCGACTACATCGATGGCGGCGCCTACGCCGAACACACGATGCGTGCGAACAGTTCGGACCTGGCCGAGATCAGCCTGCGCCAACGCATCCTGCGCAATGTGGACAACCTGAGCCTGAAAACCACCCTGTTCGGCCAGTCACTGGACATGCCGGTGATCCTCAGCCCGGTCGGCCTCACCGGGATGTACGCGCGGCGCGGCGAAGTGCAGGCGGCCAAGGCAGCGGCGAACAAAGGCATTCCGTTCTGCCTGTCGACGGTGTCGGTCTGCCCGATTGAAGAAGTGGCGTCGCAAAGCGCGCAGGCGATCTGGTTCCAGCTGTATGTGCTCAAGGACCGTGGCTTCATGCGCAACGCGCTGGAGCGCGCGCAAGCCGCTGGGGTCACCACCTTGGTGTTTACCGTGGACATGCCCACGCCCGGCGCGCGCTATCGCGATGCTCATTCGGGTATGTCCGGGCCGTTCGCGGCACAGCGGCGCATGCTGCAAGCCGTGACCAAGCCGCAGTGGGCGTTCGACGTCGGGTTGATGGGCCGCCCCCACGACTTGGGCAATATCTCCAAGTACCTGGGCAAACCGACCCATCTGGAAGATTACATCGGCTGGCTGGCGAACAATTTCGACCCGTCGATCAGCTGGAAAGACCTGGAGTGGATCCGTGAGTTCTGGAAAGGCCCGATGATCATCAAAGGCATCCTCGACCCCCAGGACGCCAAGGACGCGGTGAGCTTCGGCGCCGACGGCATCGTGGTCTCCAACCACGGCGGCCGCCAGCTGGACGGCGTGCTGTCCACCGCCAAGGCCTTGCCGCCGATTGCCGATGCAGTGGGCGATGACCTCACGGTGCTGGTGGACTCGGGCATCCGCTCCGGACTGGACGTGGTGCGCATGCTCGCCCTGGGTGCCAAGGCGTGCCTGCTGGGACGCGCCACCGCCTATGCACTGGCCGCCGATGGCCAGCACGGCGTGGAAAACCTGCTGGACATCTTCGCCAAGGAAATGCGCGTGGCCATGACCCTGACCGGCGTCACCTCCATCGAGCAGATCGACCGCACCACCCTGGTCTAACCCTGCTGCTCGACGATCCCGCGGGCCTTGAGTTGGGCCAGTTGCTCCGGCGTCAGGCCCAACCGCCCGCCGAGGATATCGTCGGTGTGTTGCCCCAGCATCGGCGCCGGCCGCACATACTCCACGGGCGTACCAGACAGCTTGATCGGGCTGCCGACCATGGCAAAGTCCGGGTTGCGGGGGTGGGGGATTTTCACCATCAGGTTGCGGGCAATCACCTGGGGCTCTTCCAGGGATTGGGCGATGGAATTGATCGCCCCCACCGGTACTTTCGACGCATGGATGCACGCCACCCACTCATCGGCGCTGCGTCCCAGGAAGTGCGCCGAGAGCAGCGCGACGATTGCTTCGCGATGCGCCACGCGGTCGGCATTGCGGCGAAAGCGCGGGTCGTCCGGCAGGTGTGGCAGGCCAATGCTCTGGCACAAGGCAATGAACTGGCTGTCGTTGCCGCAGGCGATGATGAAGTCGCGGTCAGCGGCGCGGAACACCTGGTAAGGCACGATATTGGCGTGGGCATTGCCATAGCGCTGCGGCACCTTGCCCGAGGCCAGGTAATTCATGCTCTGGTTGGCGAGCGTGGCGACCTGCACATCCAGCAGCGCCATATCAATGTATTGACCCACACCGGTACGTTCCCGGCTGAGCAGCGCGGCCTGGATTGCCACGGTGGAATACAGGCCGGTCATCAGGTCGGAAAACGCCACGCCGACTTTTTGCGGGCCGCCGCCCGGCAGGTCATCACGCTCACCGGTGATGCTCATCAGGCCGCCGATGCCCTGGATGATGAAGTCGTAGCCGGGCTCTTCGGCACGCGGACCGGTCTGGCCGAAGCCCGTGATGGAGCAATACACCAGGCGCGGGTTGAGCTCTGCCAGGGTCGCGTAGTCCAGACCGTAGCGGGCCAGGGAGCCCGCTTTGTAGTTTTCGATCAGTACATCCGAGCTGGCCGCCAGTGCGCGCACCAGCTCCTGGCCTTCGGGGCTGGCCATGTCGATGGCCACGGATAACTTGCCACGGTTGGTCGACTGGTAATACGAAGCTTCGCCGGATGACTCGCCGTTGTCAGTCTTCATCCAGGGTGGGCCCCAGCCACGCGTGTCGTCGCCGCTTTGGGGGCGTTCGATCTTGATCACTTCCGCACCGAGGTCGGCCAACACTTGCCCACACCAGGGACCGGCCAACACACGGCTTAAATCCAGCACCCGCAAACCTGTCAATGCACCCATTGTTCTTATCCTGTGAGGTTGGGAAATCAGCCGAGTGTCGGCTCTTCATGGCGCAGGGAAATCCCCAGCATCGCCCGCCGCCGCAACCAAGGGCTGGGGCGGTAACGCGGGTCGTGGGTGAGTTCGCTCATGCGCTGCAAAATCGTCAGCAGCCGCCGTGGCCCAAGGGCATCGCCCCACGCCAGCGGACCATTGGGGTAGCCCAGGCCGAGCTGCACCGCCTGGTCGATATCCTCGACGCTGGCAATGCGTTGCTGGGCGATGTCACACGCCAGGTTGACCACCATCGCCAAGGTGCGCTGCGCCACGAAGCCAACGCTGTCACCGATCACCGTGACGCCCACGCCATCCGCCGCCAGCAAGGCGTGTGCCGCGTCGCGCATGGCCGTGGATGTCAGCGGGTTTTGCATCAGTGTGCGATGGCGTGACAGGTCCGTCAGCAGGTCGACGCACAGGGTCCGTGCAGGGTCGGTATCGAAACGCACGCAGGCGCTGGTGGCATCGAGGCCATACGGGGCCAGCAGGCACAACGCGTCGGGCGAGGGTTGCGCGGCGTGCTCCACGTGGGCGCCCAAGTTGATCACCAGGGCACTCAAGCGCTCGTAGTCTTCACTGTTCTCGGTGGCGATCCATACCGGTGGCTGCTGTTGCACACGGGGCACCGGCTGGGGTTGCGGGCCGTTGATGAGCTGGCCGTTCTCATAGTGATAGAAGCCATGGCCGGTCTTGCGCCCGAGGCGGCCGCCCACCAGCATCTGCCGGGTCAGGGGCGACGGTCTGTAGCGTGGCTCCTGATAGAACTGGTTGTAGATCGACTCCATCACCGGGTGCGACACGTCCAGGCCGGTGAGATCCAGAAGCTGCAGCGGCCCCATGCGGAACCCGGCGCCGTCGCGCAGGATGCGGTCGATATCGCCGCGCTCGGCGATGCCTTCATCCAACATTTTCAGGGCCTCGGTGCCATAGGCACGGCCGGCGTGGTTGACGATGAACCCCGGGGTGTCCTTGGCGCGCACACCGCGATGGCCGATCCGCGCCACCAGCGCCAGCAGCGCGTCACCGACCGCCGGCGCGGTGGCCAGGCCGTCGATCACCTCCACCACACGCATCAGCGGCACCGGGTTGAAGAAATGCAGCCCGGCCACGCGCTCAGGGCGCTGGCAACCGGTGGCGATGGCCGTGACCGAGAGTGACGAGGTGTTGGTCGCCAGGATGCAGTTCGGGCTCACGATACCTTCAAGCTGTTGCAGCAGCCCGCGCTTGGCGTCGAGGTTTTCGACGATGGCTTCCACCACCAGGTCGCAGCCCTCCAGCTCGTCGATGAGGCCGACCACCTGCAAGTTGGCCAACGCCGCGTCCATCGCCGCCTGGCTGATCTTGCCCTTGCTTACCAACGTCGCAAACGTGCTGTCGAGGTGGTCCCGCGCCGCTTGCGCAGCGCCGTCACGGGCATCGAACAGGCGCACCGCCACACCGGCTTGAGCGGCGATTTGCGCAATGCCTGCGCCCATGACACCGGTGCCCACCAGCCCCATCGTATTCAGGGTGTCGGTCATGCTTATTCCCCTCGGTATTGCGGCGTGCGTTTCTCGAAGAACGCCGCGGCGCCCTCCTTCTGGTCCTTGGAATCGAACAGCAATTGGAACGCCTTGCGTTCCAGCACCAAGGCGCTTTCCAGCGGTAGGTCGGCACCGGCCAGCATCACTTCCTTGATCTGCTGCACCGCCAGTGGCGGCAGCGCGGCGATCTGCGCGGCCAGTTCCAGTGCGCGCGGCAGTGTCTGGTCGTCGCTGACCATTTCGCTGAGCATGCCCATCGCCAGGGCTTCCTTCGCACTGACCATGCAGCCGGTGAGCGCAATGCGCATCGCCTGGAACTTACCCACCGCACGCACCAGGCGCTGGGTGCCGCCCGCGCCCGGCATCAAGCCCAGCTTGACCTCGGGCTGGGCAAAGCGCGCCGATTCGCCAGCCACGATCAGGTCACAATGCATCGCCAGCTCGCAGCCACCGCCCAGGGCAAAACCGTTGACGGCAGCGATCACCGGCTTGGGGCAACGGCTGATGGCTTCCCACAGGTATTCGGTATGGCGGCGGTACATATCAATCGCGCCCGCTGCGGCGAACTCCTTGATATCCGCCCCGGCGACGAAAAACTGTTCGCCACCGGTCAGCACAATGGCGCGTACATCCTGGCGCCGGGACAGCGCACGGAAATGCTCGGCAAGGGCTTCACGCACCTGGGCATTGAGGGCGTTCTTGACCTCGGGCCGAAGGATAAGGACCACGGCCACGCCATTGTCCTGGACGTCGAGGGTCACTACGGGTGGGTTAGCGCTGGTCACATTCACTCCTGCTACAACGTTCTTGTTAGTGGAATTGTTATTAGTTTCGCTGTGCGAAATAACATTCCGTATTTATCGATAATCATAAGTATCGACCCCGCACGTGTAAACGTAAAAACCCTAAGCCTGACTAAAACGATCGATAACTTGCTGTTTTAAAGGCTTTTATCAACGTTAACTATCACAGATTAAAAAGTTGCGTAGTTTCGCTGTGCGGAATACTATTTTGTTTTGTTGATTTTATAAAAATATGAGGATTAACATGCGCCGTCGAAACGCGGACTCGGACACCCCCGGAGCCCCTGCAGGAAACGTCCCTACAGGCAACAACGCCTTCGAGCATTTGTTGATTGACCCGATGAACAACGATGAGGAGGAAGACAAGGACCGCCAGTTCGTCACCGCCCTGGCCCGTGGCCTGGAACTGCTGCGCTGTTTCACGCCGAGCGAGAGCGTGCTGGGCAACCAGGAACTGGCGCGCAAGACCGGGCTGCCAAAGCCGACGATCACCCGCATGACCCACACGCTGACGCGCCTGGGTTACCTCAAGCACCTGCCGCAGTCGGGCCGGTACCAGTTGGAGGTGGGCGTGATGGCGTTCGGTTACGCGATGCTGTCGAACCTGTCGATCCGGGCCGTGGCGCATCCGTTGATGGAGACCATGGCCAGGTACGCCCAGGCTGCCGTCGCGATGGCCACCCGGGACCGCCTCGACGCGGTGTACCTGGACGTGGTCCAGGGCGAAGCGAACATGACCATGCGCCGCCAGGTGGGTACGCGGTTGCCGTTGCACTTGAGTTCAGCAGGCCGCGCCTGCCTGGCAGCGATGCCGGAAAACGAGCGGGATTTCATTCTCGACCACATCCGCCAGCGTCATCTGGAGGACTGGCCGACGATCCGCAAGGGGCTGGAACGCGCCTTCCGGGACTACACCGATTTCGGCTACTGCATGTCGATCGGTGAGTGGCACCGCGATGTCAACGCCATCGCCGTACCGCTGCGACACGCACAACACGGCTTGCTGGCGTTCAACTGTGGCGGACCGAGTTTCCACCTCTCCCGGGAGAAACTCGAAGACGACATCGGCCCACGCCTCAAGCACATGGTGAACAATATCGAGGCCGCCACCCGCTAGCTGGACAGGTGCATGGCCTCGGCAGATCGACGATAACAGGCCCGCCGAACGGGCCGCTGAGGAATGCACATGATCCGAGACGCACAAACGCTTCATATCCTGGTGGACGCCATTGCGCAGTTCGTCGACGAAGCGCTGATCCCACGGGAAAACGAAGTCGCCGAGACCGATGAGATCCCGGCGGATATCGTCAGCCAGTTCCAGGACATGGGCCTGTTCGGCCTGACCATTCCCGAAGCCTACGGCGGCCTGGGCCTGACCATGGAAGAAGAGGTGACTATTGCCTTTGAACTGGGCCGCACCTCCCCGGCCTTCCGCTCCTACTTCGGCACCAACAATGGCATCGGCTCCATCGGCATCCTGCTCGACGGCACCGATGCGCAGAAAGAACACTACCTGCCGTTGCTGGCCAGCGGCGAGCTGCTCAGCTCGTTCTGCCTCACCGAACCGGACTCCGGCTCCGACGCCGCCTCGCTGAAAACCACGGCGGTGCGCGATGGCGATGACTACATCATTAACGGCACCAAGCGCTTCATCACCAACGCCCCACACGCCGGGATCTTTACGGTAATGGCGCGCACCAATCCTGGCATCAAGGGTTCGGGTGGGATCAGCGCTTTTATCGTCGAACGTGAAACGCCCGGCCTGTCGTTGGGCAAGCGCGACCACAAGATGGGCCAGCAAGGCGCCCACACCAGTGACGTGATTTTCGACAACGTGCGTGTGCCCGCCAGCCAGTTGATCGGTGGCGTGGAAGGCGTGGGCTTCAAGACCGCCATGAAGGTCCTCGACAAAGGCCGCTTGCACATCGCCGCCGTCAGCGTGGGCGCAGCCGAACGCATGTTGAGCGACGCGCTGAACTATGCGATCGAACGCAAGCAGTTCGGCCAACCGATTGCCGAGTTCCAACTGATCCAGGCCATGCTCGCCGACAGCAAGGCTGAAATCTACGCCGCGCGCTGCATGGTGCTCGACGCTGCCCGCCAGCGCGACGAAGGCCGGGACATCGGCACCGAAGCCTCGTGCTCGAAGATGTTCGCCACCGAGATGTGCGGCCGCGTCGCAGACCGTTGCGTGCAGATCCATGGCGGTGCCGGCTATATCAGCGAGTACGCCATCGAACGTTTCTACCGGGATGTGCGCCTGTTCCGACTGTACGAAGGCACGACGCAGATCCAGCAACTGGTGATTGCCCGCAACATGATTCGCGCGGCGCAACGCTAAGCCTCACCGCACCACCATACCCAATGCCCTAACAACTACAAGCAAGGTATCGTTATGGAAGTCGCCGCATCGGCGGGCGCGTTGTCGCCTGCACAAAGCAAACTGTGGATCATCGTTTTTATCTTCTGCTTCCTTGGCCTGTTGATCGATGGCGCAGACCTGATGCTGCTGTCCTACAGCCTCAGCAGCCTCAAGGTCGAATTCGGCCTGACCAGCGTCGAGGCCGGCAGCCTCGGCAGTTTCACCCTGGCCGGCATGGCCATCGGCGGCATCTACGGTGGCTGGGCCTGCGACCGCTTTGGCCGGGTGAAGACCGTGGTGTGGAGCATCGTGCTGTTCTCCGTGGGCACGGCGATCCTGGGCATGACCCACAGCTATTGGCAGTTCGCGAGTACGCGGTTTTTCGCCTCCCTCGGCCTGGGCGCGCTGTATGTGGCGTGCAATACGCTGATGGCGGAATACGTGCCGACCCGCTACCGCACCACCGTGCTCGGCACCCTGCAGGCGGGTTGGTCGGTGGGTTACATCGTCGCCACCCTGCTGGCCGGCTGGATCCTTCCCGAGCACGGCTGGCGCTGGCTTTTCTACGTGGCAATCATCCCGGTGATCCTCGCCGTGCTGATGCAACGCCTGGTCCCCGAGCCCCAGGCCTGGCTGACCGCACGGGCCGAGCGAGCACGGGAGAAAGCCACTGGTAGCCAGCAGGCCCTGAAGAAAAAGCCCGACGGCATGTTCAAATTGATCTTCAGCGACCCGAAGGCCAGCCGCATGTTTCTGCTCTGGGCCCTTACCGCAGGCTTCCTGCAGTTCGGCTACTACGGCGTGAACAATTGGATGCCGTCCTACCTGGAAGGCGAGTTGGGGATGAACTTCAAGTCAATGACCAGCTACATGGTCGGCACCTATGCGGCGATGATCTTTGGCAAGATCCTCGCGGGGCTGGCGGCGGATCGCCTGGGACGTCGCGCCGTGTTTGCATTTGGCGCCCTGGGCACGGCAGTCTTCCTTCCAGTAATCGTATTGTTCCAAAGCCCCGAAAACATCTTGTGGATGCTGGTGGTGTTCGGCTTCCTGTACGGGATTCCCTATGGCGTCAATGCCACGTACATGACCGAAAGCTTCGAAGCGAAGTTTCGCGGCTCTGCAGTGGGCGGCGCCTATAACATCGGGCGCATTGGTGCGGCAGTGGCACCGGCGGCCATCGGTTTCCTGGCGTCCCATGGCTCGATCGGCATGGGCTTCCTGGTGATGGGCGGCGCGTATTTTATCTGCGGTGTGATCCCCGCGTTGTTTATTCGCGATAAGCAGTTTGATCCGCAAAAACAGTAAGCCCTGCCTTCAGTTGCCAAATAACTGGCGTCATCATTCGGCGACTGTTTTTAGCGATAAAAACAGTCGCTTGATTTATAAGCCATTTAATTAGATTGAACCTATTTGGCATGAATCTCGCTCTAACCTCACCCAAGCAGGTTAAGCGATGACAAGACGTGCGGCAGTACCCAGGGGTTATAACCCTTGGCAAAGCGGTCTAAACTGTTACCTATGTTTTACGGAACTGAAGGAACAGTAAGACGCTTGGCACTCGCCACTCTCATCGAGCCTGTAAGACAGCTATGTGCTTTGAGGCCGATCGCTTATGAAAACACCTACCCAGACCAACGCAATTGACTTTGACACCGCCAAATTGCAACGCCTGGGATTTGGTCAACCATCCCTCCTTCCACGCCGCCCCACGACCCTTGCGCAACTTCGCCAGCAGCTGAGCCAGCAATTGCAGACCAGCCTGGAACCGGAGCGCATCCTCGGCGTGTTCTTCCGCGAGATCCAACGCCTGGTACCGCTGGACGCCCTGCAGTACCGCCATCAAGCCAGCGACTTGCGCCTGGAGTTCGGCCATCGCGGCCACCATTCGGTGAGCTACTGCCTGAGCCATGAGGGCGAGCACCTCGGCGAGCTGATCTTTCGGCGCAACCAGCGTCTGGTGGAAGAAGAACTCGGCCAGCTCGAATCCCTGCTGTCCACCCTGCTCTACCCGATGCGCAACGCCTTGCTTTATCGCGCCGCCACCCGCAGCGCGCTGCGCGACCCGCTGACCGAGACCGGCAACCGCATCGCCATGGACCAGACCCTGCAACGGGAAATCGACATGGCGCGTCGGCACCTGAACCCGCTGTCGTTGCTGATGCTGGACATCGACCACTTCAAGACCATCAACGACACCCACGGTCATGCCGCTGGCGATAACGTACTGCGCGCCGTCGCCGGGGCGATCAAGGGCCAGTTGCGGAACGTGGACATGGTGTTTCGGTTTGGCGGGGAAGAGTTTCTGATCCTGCTGTCCAACACCGGCCGTGACGCGGCGGCGATGGTCGGTGAACGCCTGCGCCAGGCGGCACAGAACCAGGAATACTGGGCGGACGGGACACGGATCGAATTGACGGTCAGCCTGGGTTGCTCGACCCTACTGGCCGCCGAGTCTGGCGAAAGCCTGCTGCGCCGGGCCGACAGTGCGTTGTACGTGGCCAAGCGCGAAGGCCGCAACCGCCTGGCAATGGCGGGGTAACCCCCGCCATTGAATGACGTCAGGCTTCGCTGGCGACCCGCGCCTGGCGTTCACGCAGAACGGCTGGGGATTTTTCTTTCTCCAGGCGCATGCAGCTTTCCAGGAACAGGTACATGTAGTCGTAGCTCTTGCACACGGCCTGGCGCAGCTCTACCTGCAATTCCTTGCTTGGGTTCATCCCGGCCAGGGTGCAGATGATCTCCAGTGCTTCCCACGGATGGGCGTCGTCGTACTGCGCGTGCATCTTCAGCCATTTCATTGCACGCTTGCGCTCTTCCTCGGGGAAGGCGGCCGCGTAGACACCGGTGGAGCACACCACCGCAGACCACTCCCCCGTCGCCCCCTCGATCGCGTAGTTGGTCGCGGCAATGGCCACGATCAGCGAATCGGCGGAGCTGGTGTGCCAGCACCAGTGGCTCAGCGCATGCAACTCCGGCGGCACGTTCTGAGCCTGCAACTCCTCCAGGCTCACACCGTGGGCACGGGCCCAATGCACCCAATAGTCGGCGTGGTTGAGTTCCACGCGAATATTGCGCATCAGCCAGCGGCGCGCCATGTCCTCCCCAGGATGGCGGGCGAATTTGGTCTTGGTGAGGTTCTGTGCCATGTACAAGGCAAACTGTTCCACCACTGGCCAGCCACCGATCAGGTAGTGACGCATGGTCTTGGCGCTGAGCGCGTTATCGCGCATGCGCTGGTACAGTTCGTGTTCGACAACGCGGCGCTTGCTCTCGCTACAGTCCAGGATCAGTTTTTGAGCCCAGGCGGGGTAACTCGAGGCTTCCATAAGCGGGCCGGTTCTGATGAATGTGTCGATCACTGTTAAGGCTCCTTTTTAAGTGTGATTGTACAGACCAGCAAATGTTTCAGCGGAATGTGCCGGGCGCCTTGAATAACAGAGGCTGCGGCCGCACAGGTCGACACTGCAAGCTATCAAAGGTAAACAATTGCGGTCGTTCAATCAGGTAGCCCTGAGCGTAATCCACACCAATCTCGAGTAACGCCTGTTCGATTTGCGGTGTCTCAACAAACTCTGCAATTGTGCGCTTACCCATGACATGGCCGATGTGGTTGATCACTTCGACCATCGCGCGGTTAATCGGGTCGTCCAGCATATCCTTTACGAAACTTCCATCGATCTTCAGGAAGTCTACAGGTAAATGTTTGAGATAGGCGAATGAGGACATTCCGGCACAGAAGTCATCCAGGGAGAAATGACACCCTAAGGCTTTGAGTTCATTAATAAAGCGGATCGCACTGCCCAAGTTTGCAATCGCACTGGTTTCAGTAATTTCAAAACAAATCATTCCCGGCGGAATATTGTATGTATGAAACTTCTCACGCAAAAACCCAAGGAAGTCATCATCGCCAATGGTGATGCCTGACAGATTGATCGCACACATAGCCATGGGGCGCTCCGGACGCTCCAGTATGCAACGGGCGATGATCCTGAACACGTTCTCCACCACCCAACGGTCCAGGGATGTCATCAACCCGTAACGCTCGGCGGCCGGGATGAAGCTGTCGGGCAGGATCATCCGCCCGGCCTCGTCATGCAGGCGCAGCAGAATCTCGATATGCCCATCGCCGCCGTCGGTGTGGCCCAGCGGTGAGATCTCCTGGGCGTACAGGCAGAACCGGTTCTCTTCCAGCGCCATGTGCAAGCGCTGCACCCAGGCCATTTCGCCAAAGCGCAGCGACAGTTCAGAATCGTCGGCGTGGTACACCTGCACACGGTTGCGGCCTTTTTCCTTGGCCATGTAGCACGCCATGTCGGCGGCGCGCAGTGAGGTTTCCAGGGTGGTCGGGGTGTTCCCGAGGTGCACCAGGCCGATGCTGACGGTGGTCATGAATGGCCGGCCCTTCCAGACGAAGTGCAGGCTTTGCACAGTATGGCGCAGGCTCTCGGCGATTTTTTCCGCCACCGCCGGCGGGCAGTTCTCCAGCAGGATCCCGAACTCATCGCCGCCCAGGCGCGCCAGGGTGTCGCCCTCGCGCAGGTCCGACTGCAGCAGCGCGCAGATATGCCGCAGCAACTCGTCACCCGCCGCATGGCCACAGGTGTCGTTGACCAGCTTGAACTGGTCCAGGTCGAGGAACATCAAGGCATGGCGCCCGCCGTTTTGCTGAGTGGAAGGATGCAGCACCTGCTCCAGGCGGAACTCGAACTCGCGGCGGTTGGCCAGGCCGGTCAGGGCGTCGTGGGTCGCCTGCCAGGACAGGTTGGCGATGTATTGACGCTCCTGGGTCATGTCATGCAACACCAGCACCGCCCCCGTGATTTTGCCGGCACTGCGGATCGGCGCGCCCACCAGGGTCACCGACACCGTGCTGCCATCCAGGCGCTGGATGGTTTTGGAGTGTTCGCTGCCCCCGCTGAGCTGGCCCTTGACGATATGCTCGATCAAGGTAAAGCCGTCAGGCTGGGCATTGTCATCCAGCAACTTGAACAGCGCCGCCAGCGGCAGCCCCTGGGCCTGGGCCGAATTCCAGTGGGTCAGCGCCTCGGCTGCCGGGTTCATATAGGTGATGGCGCCGTCGACGTCGGTGGTGATCACCCCGTCGCCAATTGACTCCAGGGTGATCTGCGCCCGCTCCTTCTCTTGCTGCAGTGCGTCGGCAAACGCGTGGCGCTGGGTCAGCAGCTTATGGGTACGCAACAACGCCAGCACGATCAGGCCCAGGGCCGTCGCCAGGTTAGTGATCAACAGCAGCCGCAGGATCATCCGCGAGCCTTCGCCCAAGGCATCGCTGAAGGCCTTGGCCGCTGGCGTCACACCTTCGTTGATGGCGATGATGTGCGCCTTCCATTGCCGCACATCGTTGGCACTGACCTGGTCACGGGTGATTGCACCGTGCATCTCCCGCGCCAGGTCATCGAGTTGCACCAGGTAGCCATCGCCCACGGTCCATAGCTCGATGGCTTTTTCCAGATAGCTGAAATGGCGAAAGTTGAGGTACAACCAGATCAGGCTGGAGACGTCATCCGGGTGGTTGCCGCCCTTGAGAATCCCCAGGCGTGCAGCGCTCAGGTCGGGGGTGGAGCGGTCCAGGGCGATGCGCAGCTCATGCCCGCCCTGGGGCACGGCGATGGCCTGCTGGTATTTGAGGTAAGTGGCTTCGTCGCGGTTGTCGGCGTAGAGGGTCAGATAGTAGATGGCGTCCTTCTGGCCCTTGGACCACAGGCTTTCGCCAGCCACGTAACCACGCACCGCCGAGAGCACATAAAGACTGACGCAGCCTAACAATGCCTGGAACAGTACGACGGCGATAAAGGGCCAGACAATGCCCAACAGCCTTGGCGTTCCGAGAGTCCGCTTTTGCTTCATGAAGTCCCTTGCACATGCACTGCTGGATACGCACGCGAAAATCCGCTTCCGATAGCTCAGCCTAGGCTAAATCAACGCACTTGTTGTAAGTGTCCGTAGAGTTTGGCGTACAGCCCACCGTCAGCAATCAGTTGCTGATGGTCACCGTCCTCTGCAATGTGACCGCCGTCGAACACTAATACTCGATCGGCCTGCTTAACCGCCGACAGGCGGTGGGCAATAATCAGTGTAGTACGCCCACTGAGGAATCGCGCCAGCGCCTGGTGCAGGTTGTACTCGGTGGCGGCGTCCAGGGCGGAGGTGGCTTCGTCGAGTATCACCACCTTCGGTTCGGCCAACACCATGCGCGCAATCGCCAGGCGCTGACGCTGCCCGCCGGAAAACCGCACGCCCGAACGCCCGACCACACTGTCCAGGCCCATGGGCAAAGCCCTGACAGTAGCATCCAGCTGGGCGATTTCCAGTGCCTGCCAGCAGGCCTGGTCACCGCGCTCACGGCCCATGGTCAGGTTGGCACGCACGGTGTCGTTGAACAGCGCAGGGTGCTGCAGCACCACGGCGACGTGCTCGCGAATTGTCTCGAGGCCGATTTCCTGCTGGGTTGCACCGCCAAAACGGATCGTGCCGGCCTGGGGCGTGTAGAGCCCGAGCAACAGTTGCACCAGGGTGCTTTTGCCCCCGCCGCTGGCGCCGACAATCGCCACCTTTTCACCGGGCGCAATGGCCAGGTTCAACTGGTCGAGCACCAGCTCTTCGCCATAGCCGAAATTGAGGCCGCGCACTTCGATGCCGACGGTCTCACGCCCGGTGAAGGGGTCTTGGCCACCGGCGTATTGCGGCTCATCGGCGCGCGCCAGCAGCTCATTAATCCGCGTCAGCGCCCCGCCCGCTGCGTAGTAGGCATATTGCAGGTTGAGCAATTGCTCCACCGGACCAATCATGAACCACAGGTAGCTGAACACGGCGAGCATCTGGCCGATGGACAGGTCGGAAAACAACACCGTCAGCATCGCCGCCGCGCGGAAGATGTCGATGCCGAACTGGAACAGCAGCCCGCTGGCACGGCTGGAGGCGTCGGTTTTCCACTGCGAGTGGATCGCGTAGTCGCGCACCTCCTGGGCACGCTGGCCCAGGCGCCCGAGGAAAAAGCCCTGGCGGTTGCCGGCGCGCACTTCCTGGATCGCGTCCAGGGTTTCGGTCAGCGCCTGGGTAAAACGCGAGGTGCTGTCGTTTTCCAGTTTTTTCAAGTGTTTGACGCGCTTGCCCAACTGCACCGTGGCGTAGATCACCAGTGGGTTGAACAGCAGGATCAGCAACGCCAGTTGCCAATGCATCCAGACCAGAATGGCCGAGGTGCCCACCAGGGTGAGCATGGCCACGAGGAAGCGGCTGAGGGTTTCGCCGACGAATTTATCCAGGGTATCCAGGTCGGTGACGAGGTGCGTGGTGACAGTGCCACTGCCCAGGCTTTCATATTCGCCCAGGGATATACGCTTGAGCCGTTCGATCAGCCGCACGCGGATGCGATACACGATGTCCTTGGCCAGCCGCGCAAACAGCCGTGCCTGCACCACGTTGAACACCAGGGCGCCGCAGCGCAGGCACAAGGTCACCAGCAGCATCAAGCCGATATAGCCGGCTGCCTTCTGCCAGCCCAGGGGCAGCGCGTGGTTCATCACCTTGAGGGCGGCATCGCCATGGCCCAGCAGTACTTCGTCCACCAGCAACGGCAAGAGCAGCGGGATGGGCACGCTGCACAGGGTCGCCAGTACCGCAACGCCATTGGCGATCCACAGGGATTTCTTGTGGCGCAGGGCCAGGCGGCGAATTTCCGCCCAGGTCAGGCGGTCGATGCGTTTACCGGGTTCTTTGTCGGGCTGATCATGCACAGGTTGCTCGCTCCAGCCATCGACCCAACAACGGCGACAGCTCGGACAGCGGCTGATACCCATTGGTCAACAAGGCCAATTGGCCATTACGCTCGGCCAGCAACGTCGGGAAACCGGCGATGCCCAAGTCTTGTACCCAGGTGAAATCGGCAGCGGTGGCCGCGTGTTGCTCGGCGCGGTCGAAGGCGCCGGCAAACTCGATACGCGGGATGCCCGCCTGCTCGGCCAGCTCCACCAGCACGCTGGCGAGGGTCACGTCGCGGCCCTCGACATAAAACGCGCGCTGGATCAGCCCCAGCAGCTTCCAGGCACAATCCGGCGCCAGGCTGCGGGCAGTGACGATGGCACGGCACGCAGGCTCAGTGTCGTAGACAAACCCCTCGGGCAACGCACCTTCACGCTTGAACGGCTGGCCTGTGGCGTCGGTGACCGCCTGCCAGTGCTCCAGGATATAGCGCCGGGTCGTCGGCTCCAGCGCCGCGCCGCTGCCGGTGCGCAAGCCACCCACCACCAGGTGCAACTCCACGCCGGCCGCCTGGGCCTGCTCCACCAACGCTTCGGCCACCGGGGCAAAGCCCCAGCACCAGGAACACATCGGGTCCATTACATAGAGCAGGCGCGCAGACATGGCTCAGGCCTCGGAAGGAGTTTGCTTATAGTTGAAGCCAATCGGGTGCGGCATGTTGCGGGCCTTGGCCAGCTCGATCTGCTTCTGGCGGTCAATCGCGCTGCGACGGGTCTTCTCCGGCAGCTTATCCCAGCAATGCGGGCAACTGATGCCAGCCACGTAGTGCTCGGAGGCGCGGTCTTCGACGCTCACCGGTGTGCGGCAGGCATGACATTGATCGTAGTCGCCTTCGCTCAGGTCGTGGCGCACGGTCACGCGATTATCGAAAACAAAGCAGTCGCCCTGCCACTTGGTGTCTTCCTGGGGCACCTCTTCGAGGTACTTCAGGATGCCGCCCTTGAGGTGGTAGACCTCGTCGAAACCTTCGCTGAGCATGTAGCTCGAGGCTTTCTCGCAACGAATGCCGCCGGTGCAGAACATGGCGACTTTCTTGTGCTTGGCCGGGTCGAAGTTGGCTTTGATGTAGTCGGGAAATTCGCGAAAACTGGTGGTTTTCGGGTCGATCGCGCCTTCAAAGGTGCCGATGGACACTTCGTAGTCGTTACGGGTGTCGATCAACAGCACTTCCGGGTCGCTGATCAGCGCGTTCCAGTCCTGCGGGTCGACATAGGTGCCAACCTTTTTGTTCGGGTCGACGCCTTCGACACCCAGGGTCACGATCTCTTTCTTGAGCTTGACCTTGGTGCGGTAGAACGGCTGGTCGTCGCAGTAGGATTCTTTGTGGTCGATGTCGACCATGCGTGGGTCGTTCTTCAGCCAGGCCATCAGGCCATCAATGCCTTCGCGGCTGCCGGAAACGGTGCCGTTGATGCCTTCTTCGGCAATCAGCAAGGTGCCTTTGATGCCGTTGTCGACCATCGCCTGCAGCAATGGCTCACGCAGGGCGACGTAATCTTCGAGGGTGACGAACTTATACAGTGCCGCCACGACAATCGGTTGAGTCATGGGTGTTCTCTCCAGGTGGCTACCCTCGTAAGGGGTGAACCGGATTTGGGCAGTTGCGAGTTTTAAGCTGCAAGCTGCAAGTAAAAGCGAAAGCAAAAAAAACGCGCCGACTAGGCGGCGCGTGGGATTCTAACAAAAACGCAGAGGCAAGCGCGCTTCAATCTTGCAGCTTGAAACTTGAAGCTTGCAGCTGCTGTCAGTGCCCTCCGGCGCAGGTCGGCGAAGCCGGGGCTGCGTCGATTTTCGCCCATTCCTCAGGCGTGTAGGTATGCAGCGCCAGCGCATGAAACTCGCTCATCAGGTCACCCAGGGTGGCGTAGACCTTCTGGTGGCGCTTAACGCGGTTGAGCCCCTCGAACTGCGGGCTGACCAGCACGGCCTTGAAGTGGGTCTGCAACCCACGGCTGTGCATATGGCTTTCATCCAGCACGCTCAAGTGGTCGGTGCCCAAGGCGGCAAGCGCCGTTTCGATACGCTGTTGCATGGTCATTCCTGCTTACTTCTTCTTGGCCGGTGCGGCGGCTTTTGGCGTCAGCTCGTTGGTCATGTCTTCCAAGAGCTTGTTCACTACCGGTACGGCGCTTTCCAGCTTGGCCTGGGTCATCTGGGCCGATTGCTGGGTCAGCTGCGGCATTTTTTCCAGGACTTTCTTGCCCAGTGGCGACTGGTAGAAGGCAACCAGGTCCTTGAGCTCGGATTCGCTGAAGTTGGTGGTGTAGAGCTTTACCATGTCAGGCTTCAGCTTTGGCCAGCCAATGGCCTGGTCCAGGGCGGCGTTGGCCTTGGCCTGGTAGCTGTCCAGTACGGACTGCTTGGCGGCAGGCGCCTTGGTCTGCTCGAAACGCTGGGCGAACATTTGCTGCACTTGCATGTACACCGGGGTACCCAGCTTGTCGGCATGAGCCAGGGTAAGGAAGGCTTCGGCACTGGCGTTATGGCTGGCGGTATCGGCAAAGACTTGGCCGCTGGCGCAAACCAGAGCAACCGCGGTACAGATGGCACGAAGACGAGTCATCGAGTTTCCTTTTCTAGCAGGCGAGGTAAGACCCCAAGGGCGCCCATTCTGCGCCTAAAAAACGCCATGGCTCAACCCCACCCCTTGTCGCGCCTGGATTTGCGGCGCTCAATCCGATGAAAAGTCTTTTAGGGGAACCCCCAGGGCCCATCACAGCCTAAACTGCGCAAACGAACCTGAAGGAGTGTGCCCGATGAGCCGTATCGAAACCGACAGCCTGGGAGAAGTCCACGTCCCGGATGACGCTTACTGGGGCGCCCAGACCCAACGTTCGCTGGTGAACTTCGCCATTGGCGAACAGCGCATGCCCCTGGCGGTATTGCACGCCCTGGCCTTGGTCAAGAAGGCGGCGGCACGGGTCAACGACCGTAATGGCGACCTGCCCGCCGATATCGCCCGCCTGATCGAACAGGCCGCCGACGAAGTACTGGCGGGCCAGCACGACGACCAGTTCCCCCTGGTGGTCTGGCAGACCGGCAGCGGCACCCAGAGCAACATGAACGCCAACGAGGTGATCGCCGGGCGCGCCAATGAACTGGCGGGCAACAAGCGCGGCGGCAAGAGCCCGGTGCACCCCAACGACCACGTCAACCGTTCCCAGAGTTCCAACGACTGCTTCCCTACGGCCATGAGCATCGCCGCCGTACAAGCGGTGCATCAACAACTGCTCCCTGCGATCGCGACCCTGTCCGGCGGGCTCGCCGAGCAGGCTGCCAAGCATATGAAGCTGGTGAAAACCGGGCGCACCCACATGATGGACGCCACGCCGATCACCTTTGGCCAGGAACTCTCGGCCTTTATCGCCCAACTTGATTACGCTGAACGCGCCGTTCGCGCGGCCCTTCCCGCCGTGTGCGAACTGGCCCAGGGCGGCACCGCCGTCGGCACCGGGCTCAATGCGCCCCACGGTTTTGGCGAGGCGATTGCCTCCGAGCTGGCCGCACTGTCGGGCTTGCCGTTCGTCACTGCGCCGAACAAATTCGCCGCCCTCTCGGGCCACGAGCCGCTGGTGACCCTGCACGGCGCACTGAAGACCCTGGCCGTGGCCTTGATGAAAATCGCCAACGACTTGCGCCTGCTGGGCTCGGGCCCGCGCACCGGCCTGGCCGAGGTGAAGTTGCCGGCCAACGAACCGGGCAGCTCGATCATGCCGGGCAAGGTCAACCCTACCCAATGTGAAGCGCTGTCGATGCTGGCCTGTCAGGTCCTGGGCAATGACGTGACCATCGGCATTGCCGCCAGCCAGGGGCACTTGCAGTTGAATGTGTACAAGCCAGTGATCATCCATAACCTGCTGGAGTCCATCCGCCTGCTGGCCGACGGCTGCAACAACTTCCAGGAGCACTGCGTGGCCGGTCTTGAACCGGATGCCGTGCAGATGGCCGAACACCTGGAGCGTGGGCTGATGCTGGTCACAGCGCTCAACCCGCACATCGGCTACGACAAGTCCGCAGAGATCGCCAAGAAGGCCTATGCCGAAGGGCTGACGCTACGGGAGGCCGCGCTGGACCTGGGCTACCTCACCGATGCGGAATTCGACCAGTGGGTGCGCCCCGAAGACATGCTCGGCGCCTAGGACGCCATGCGCAACCGCCGGGCCTTGAGCCCGGCGAGCAATGATGGCGCCAGTGCAACAGTCGCCGAGCCCAGCACCACCACCAACGCCCCGGTATACCCCAGGGCGTTGATCTCTTCGGCCTGCACGTATTCCGGCCACAGCCACGCCGCCAAGGCCACCGCCACGAACGTCACCAGAGGCGTCAGCGCCAAAGTCGCACTGACCCGCGAGGCTTCCCAGTGGGCGAGCGCTTCGGCAAAGGCGCCGTAGGCCACCAGCGTATTCATGCAACACGCCAGCAACAGCCAGCCTTGCAGCGGGCTCAGGTCCAATGCCTCCAAGGGATGCGCCCAGGGTGTCAGCAGCGCGGCGCAGCACAGGTAGATCACCATCATCACTTGCAGCGAATTCCACACCGTCAGCAATTGCTTCTGGCCCAGGGCGTAGAACACCCAAATGGTAGTGGCGAGCAGGATGGTCAGCACGCCGGCGGTGTAGGCACCGAGCGAGGTGAGCATTTCTTCCAGGCGCTGGTTGAAGAACAGGCCAAACCCGATGATCAATACCACCAGGCCCACGCCCTGCCCCAGGCTGAAGCGCTCCTTGAACACGAACACACTGGCGATCATCAAGAAGATCGGCCCCATCTGCACCACCAACTGCGCGGTGCCGGGGCTGAGCATTTTCAGGCCCACCAGGTACAACACATAGTTGCCCACCAAACCACACACCGCCATCCCCACCAGCCAGCCACCCTTGGGGCCGAGTACCTTGCGGCTGGGCAAGCGCCTGGTGAGCGCCAGGTAGACGAACAGGCAACCGCCGGCCACGGTCAGTCGAAACCAGGTGACGGTGATCGGGTCCATCACCTGCAGGACCTGCTTGAGTTTGATCGGCAGAATGCCCCACAGAAACGCGGTCAGCAGGGTCAGGAGAAAACCATAGACCCAGCGGCCGGAAGAGATGTGCATGAGTGCCCCGAATGCCTGAGGAAGTGGAAGCCGCATTCTAGGGGCAAGCGAACGATCCGGGATACGCCGCCGTTCAAAATGTAGAAGCTGGCTTGCCAGCTCCAGAGTGCAAAAAAACGTACCTACGATGCGAAGCGAGTCGCTCTTGATCTTGATCTCGCTTTTGATCCTAGGCGCCCCGTCAAACACGCTGGCCGGAATTCGACAGGGACTTGGGGGGTAAACCGGCAGGGATGCCGGTTTAGCCGCCCCGCGCCATGGATGGCGCGTGGCGGCGGCCCCCCAAATACCTGGCGGATTACGGGCACACCGAGCGTGAGCGAGGTGCCGAGTGTTGGGGCAAGAGCGTTTTGCTTACTTTTGCGCTTTTCAAAAGTGAGCCGCCGTAAGGGCGGAACCCATAGCAGCCGTTACCCAAATAACGGATATGTACACCGCACCACCGCCATCGCTATCAAGCCAGCGCCTACAAGGGCCGCGTTAAGCTTCAGCACACAGCTTCGAAAAGCCCGCTGGCGCCCATGCCGCCGCCCACGCACATGGTGACGATGCCGTAGCGCAGGTTACGCCGCTGCAACTCACGCACCAGGTGCCCCACCTGCCGCGAACCGGTCATGCCGAAGGGGTGGCCGATAGAAATCGAGCCCCCATTGACGTTGTACTTGGCATTGTCGATTTCCAGGCGGTTACGCGCATACAGGCACTGGGACGCAAATGCTTCGTTGAGTTCCCACAGGTCGATATCCGCCACCTGCAAGCCCTTGGCCTTGAGTAGCTTGGGCACCGAGAACACCGGGCCGATGCCCATCTCGTCCGGTTCGCAGCCGGCGACGGTGAAGCCGCGGAAAAACGCCTTGGGCTTGAGCCCCAGCGCCAGGGCTTTTTCCAGGCTCATCACCAGGTTCATCGAAGCGCCGTCGGAAAGCTGCGACGAGTTGCCCGCCGTCACCGAGCCGTCTTCGGCAAATACGGGCTTCAAGCCTTGCAGGCTGGCCAAGGTGGTGTCCGGGCGATTGCAGTCATCACGGTCGACCACACCATCGAGCACCTGCACCTCACCGGTATTCTTGTCCTCGACCTTGTACTTGACCGTCATCGGCACGATTTCATCGTTGAACAGGCCGTCGGCCTGGGCCTGGGCGGTGCGCTGCTGGCTTTGCAGGGCGTACAGGTCCTGGTCTTCGCGGCTGACGTTGTAGCGACGCGCGACGATCTCGGCGGTCTGGCCCATGGGGAAGTAGATGCCCGGCACCTGCTCCTTCAGCAGCGGGTTGATCAGGTTGTCGGTGTTCACGCTTTTCATGGTCAGGCTGATGGACTCGACGCCGCCGGCGACGATGATGTCGCTGCAGCCCGAGGCAATCTGGTTGGCAGCGATGGCAATCGCCTGCAAGCCCGAAGAGCAGAATCGGTTGAGGGTCATGCCCGCGGTCCCCGTGCCCAATTGCGAGAGCACCGCCACGTTGCGCCCAATGTTGTAGCCCTGGGCGCCTTCGTTGGAGCCGGCGCCGACGATGCAATCTTCCACCGTGGCCGGGTCGATGCCATTGCGCGCGAGCAGCGAATTGACGCAATGGGCGGCCATGGCATCCGGACGGGTCTGGTTGAACTTGCCGCGAAAGGATTTGGCCAGGCCGGTTCGCACGCTGTCGACGATCACTACTTCACGCATGGGCTACCTCGATCTTGTCATTGTTGGAGAGATGGATCGAGGATAGATCCAGCTCAGCGCAACCGCGACGATCATTCACCCCGCCTATGCAAAAGCATGGCGTCGAACCTACTTCTTGCGTTTCTTATCGTGCTTGTCGGTCTTGGCGAACGCCTCTTCCAACGCCAGGTTGATGGTGCGCAACACCTTCACCCGTGCCCAGCGCTTGTCATTGGCTTCCACCAACGTCCAGGGCGCGACTTCGGTGCTGGTGCGGTCGACCATGTCGCCCACGGCCGCGCGGTAGTCGTCCCATTTGTCGCGGTTGCGCCAGTCGTCTTCAGTGATCTTGAAGCGCTTGAACGGAATCTCTTCGCGCGCCTGGAAGCGCTCCAACTGGGTCTGCTTGTCGATGGCCAGCCAGAACTTGACCACAATCACCCCCGCGTCGCGCAGTTGCTCTTCAAAGTCATTGATCTCGCCATAGGCGCGCATCCAGTCCGCCGTGGTGCAGAAACCCTCGATACGCTCCACCAGCACGCGGCCATACCAGGAGCGATCAAACACGGTGAACTTGCCCCGCGCCGGGATTTTCTGCCAGAACCGCCACAAGTACGGCTGGGCGCGCTCGTCCTCGGTGGGCGCGGCAATCGGCACGATATGGTACTGACGCGGGTCAAGCGCCGCCGCCACGCGCCGGATAGCCCCGCCCTTGCCCGCCGCATCATTACCTTCAAACACAGTGACCAGGGCGTGCTTGCGCATGCGTTTGTCACGCATCAGGCCGGAGAACCGCGCCTGTTCGGTGATCAGTTGTTCCTCGTAATCGTCCTTGTCCAGGCGCAGCGTCATGTCGAGGCTGTTAAGCAGGCTCATCTGGTCGACGGCGGTGGGCAGCGGCGCCGGGTTCATGCCACTGGCCTTGCCTTTGGGCAACTTCAAGGCGTTCTGCAAGCCTTCGAGCAGGATCTTGCCCACGGTCAGGCTGCGGTAGTTGCTGTCGACGCCTTCGATCACATGCCACGGCGCATAGTCGCGGCTGGTACGGCGCAGGACGCGCTCGCCGAAATGCACGAACTTGTCGTAGGTCTCGGACTGCTGCCAGTCCAGCGGGCTGATGCGCCAGCTGTGCAGCGGGTCATCGGCCAGGGCCTTGAGCCGCGCCTTCATCTGTTTCTTGGACAGGTGGAACCAGAATTTGAAGATCAGCGCGCCTTCGTCGCAGAGCATTTTTTCCAGGCGTTCGGCGCCGGCAATGGCCTGGTCGAGCCGTGCGTCCTTGATCTGCCCATGCACGCGGCCTTGCAGCATCTGGCTGTACCAGTTGCCGAAAAAGATGCCCATGCGCCCTTTGGCCGGCAGTTGCCGCCAGTAGCGCCAGGCCGGTGGCCGTGCCAGCTCTTCGTCGGTCTGCTGGTCGAAGGTGCGCACTTCAATCAGGCGCGGGTCCATCCATTCATTCAACAGCTTGACGGTCTCGCCCTTGCCGGCGCCCTCAATGCCGTTGATCAGGATGATCACCGGGAAGCGCTTTTGCTGCTGCAGTTCGTATTGCACTTCCAGCAAGGCTTCGCGCAGGGCGGGCACCTCGGCCTCAAAAGTGTCTTTGTCGATGGCGTGACCGATTTCGGCGGATTCGAACATGGGCAGCTCCGTTTCAAGATGGATCAAGACTAGCGGATTGGGCAACGCCATGCGGGAGGAAATTCCACCCGCGCTTGCCATGGATCAATTCAAAGCCTGTTGATCGGCTAGAATGGCGGCCTTGTATTAGCCGAGCCGCCCATGAACCCCATCACCCACGCCCAACTCGACTGGGATGACCAAGGTCGCCCGCACTCGCGGGTGTTCGACGACGTGTACTTCTCCGACCAGTCGGGCCTTGAAGAAACCCGTTATGTGTTCCTTGAACAGAACCGTCTGCAAGCGCGTTTTGCTGCGCTGCCGGTGGGCGGGCGGTTGGTGATCGGCGAGACCGGGTTCGGCACCGGCTTGAATTTTCTGTGTACCTGGCAACTGTTCGAGCAACACGCCGTGGCAGGCGCGCGCCTGCATTTCGTCAGCGTGGAAAAGTACCCACTGAGCCACGCCGACCTGCAACGCGCCCTCAACCTCTGGCCCGAGCTCGCGCCCTTCGCCGCGCCTCTGCTGGCCCAGTACGTCGCCATTCATCAAGGCTTCCAGCGCCTGGTGCTGGATAACGGCCGCGTGACGTTGACCCTGCTGATCGGTGACGTCCTGGAGCAATTGCCGCAACTGGATGCACAGTTCGACGCCTGGTTCCTGGACGGCTTCGCCCCGGCGAAAAACCCCGAGATGTGGACCGCTGAACTGTTCGCCGAGTTGGCCAGGCTGTCAGCACCGGGTTGTACCATCAGCACCTTCACCAGCACTGGCTGGGTGCGTCGGCTGATCAACGCTGCCGGGTTCAAGATGAAGCGCACGCCGGGGATTGGCCATAAGTGGGAGATCCTGCGCGGTGAGTTTCTCGGTTGGCCTTCCGATACACCAACGCCTGCACAACCCAAGCCGTGGTTCGCCCGCCCCCCTGCCCCTCAGGGTGAGCGCCAGGCATTGGTGATCGGCGGCGGCCTGGCCGGTTGCGCCACGGCGGCCAGCCTGGCGGCGCGGGGTTGGCAGGTGAGCCTGCTGGAACGCCATGCGGCCCTCGCCCAAGAGGCTTCCGGTAACCCGCAGGGGGTGCTGTACCTCAAGCTATCGGCCCATGGCACGGCGTTGTCGCAACTGATCGTCGCCGGGTTCGGCTACACCCGCCGCGTGCTCGAACACCTGCATCGCGGCGTGGACTGGGACGGTTGCGGCGTGCTGCAACTGGCCTTCGACGCCAAGGAAGCGCAACGCCAGGCACAACTGGCCGACGCTTTCGCCCCGGACTTGCTGCACCTGCTCGACCGCGAACAGGCCCAGGCCCGCGCCGGCATTGCGCTGGAGCACGGCGGGCTGTTTTTCCCAGAGGGCGGCTGGGTGCATCCACCGGCCCTGTGCGAATGGCAGGCGCACCGGCCTGGCGTCCGCGTACTCACCCACCATGAGGTGCTCGATCTGCGCCGAGTCGACGGCCAGTGGCAGGCCTGGGATGGCGAGCAGCTGCTGGCCAGCGCCGCCGTGGTGGTGCTGGCCGGTGCGGCCGAGGTCAAGCGCTTTGCCGCCAGTGCCGAGTTGCCCCTCAAGCGCATTCGCGGGCAGATCACCCGTTTGCCACACACGACCGAGAGCCAAGCCCTCGCCACCGTGGTGTGCGCCGAAGGTTATGTGGCCCCGCCGCGCCTGGGCGAGCACACCCTGGGCGCCAGCTTTGACTTCACCAACGAAGACCTCACCCCCACGGCCGCCGAACACGCCGACAACCTGGGCCTGCTCAACGAAATCTCCACGGACTTGGCTCGACGCCTGCACGCCGACACCCTGGACCCTGCGACCCTACAAGGCCGCGCGGCGTTCCGCTGCACCAGCCAGGACTACCTGCCGATTGTCGGGCCACTGGCTGACAGCCCGGCGTTCACCGAGGCCTACGCGTCGCTGCGCAAGGATGCCCGCAGCGTGCCAAACATCGACTGCCCCTGGCTCGATGGCCTGTATATCAACAGCGGCCACGGTTCACGGGGGCTGATCACCGCACCGCTGTGCGGCGAACTGCTGGCGGCCTGGCTGGACGATGAACCCTTGCCGGTACCGCGCAGCGTGGCCGAGGCTTGCCACCCCAATCGGTTTGCCGTGCGCGGGCTGATCCGCAGCAACGCCGCAAAGCCCTAGGGCATGACACACCCGCCCAGGTCGCCGTGTTTCAAGGCTTCCTGGGTCAGGCGCTCAAGCTCATCCCGTTCGGCCTTCACCTGTTCCTGGAGTATCGTGTTCATCTGCTCGCGATAGCTGGCGTCGTCCAGCGTCAGGCTTTGGTCGAAGACTGCCTCCAGGCGTAGGTCCAATGGCTCGTTCAGCGCCTCGAACCGCGCTGCGTGAGTGTGCTTGAGGTACTGGGTCCAAAACGGCAAATCCACCAGATACCGCAACAAGCGCGGCGACAGCTCGGCGGACTTGACCACATCCTCTGCGTCATCGAGGTCTTTCGCGGTCACCCCGCCCAAGCGCGAAAAGCGCATATGGGTGGGCTGCCCGGGCAGGTGAAAGCGGTCCACCAGGCCGGTCCGATATGCCAGGCTGACCTCCAGCGGGTCAGCGGCGGGATGTTCCAGGCAATGGTTGTATGCCAGGCGCTCCAACTGATCGATACGGAACAGCCCTCTGGCCAGCTTCAACAAGGGTTCGGCCGTCAGTTGTCCACTGGCGACCAGACGGGCTGCTGCGCGTACTTCGACCAATACTTCCAGGTTGCTGAAACTGACGGCCGCAGCGTCGTCGCAGTTGAGCGGCGTGGCGGCACGCTCGAAAATTTCTTCGCGCAGCTGGGTGTCCTGGCTGGCAGCATCGAGTACCCGCCAGACTCGCCGGTCCATGTCCTCACGCACGTGCTCGGTGTCGGCCGTGCCGCCCAGCTCGGCCAACAGCGTGAACAAGCCGTCACCGCCCGGCTCATCCTTGAGCCCGGTCCAGATCTGGTGTTTCTCGCTAAACCCTGCCACACGCTCATCGGCCAGCCACAGGTCACGCGCCTTCTGCTCAGTCAAGCGGGCAAGATCATCCTCCAGGTACCCCATGCCCACGCCATGCACGTTGCGGTATTCACGGAGCAATTGTTGGCTGCGCGCATCCAACGGGTTATGCCGCAGGTTGACGATCCGCGCATAACTGCGCGGTGCCTGGAACAACCACTCGGGCAATACACTGATATCGTTCCCGCGCAGGTCGAGATTCTCCAGGTACGGCAGGCGCGACACGCCTTTGGGGAATTCCTTGAGTCGGCAATTGCGCAACATCAATTCGCGCAGCATGAACATCCTGCTGACATCCGGGGGGTCCACCAACGGGTTGTTGCTCAGGTTCAACACCCGCAGGCTGCGCAGCCCCGCCAGCGTGTTGCGCGAATACTCATCGAGCAACACGGCATTATTGGCCAGGCACAGGTATTCCAACTCCGGCATCAGCGCCAGCGCCTGCGGGATGCGGCTGACACGATTATCCGCCAGGTTGAGGGACATCAGGTTTTTGAAATGCTTGAGAAAATAGGCCGCAGTATCGGTCAGCGCCATTTGGCCCAGGGACAGCAGCCGCACTTGCTCGAAGCTGACCTGCGTCGGCAGCGTCGGCAAGGGATCATGCAGCATGCTGTCCAGTGACAGCGCCGGCACGCTGCGGCGTTGGTGGTCGAACCGCTGGGTCATGCCTTTCCAGCCATGCTCTATGGCCTTGGCGACCTGATAGCGGCTCAATCGGTAATCCCAGCGCGATATGACGCTGGGATCATGTGCGGAGCGGTCGCTGCGCCAGATTTCCAAGGCATTGTGCAACGCTACGAATTGCCGTTCCAGGGCCTCCACCGCCTTCGCACGGCTCAGGTGATCCGCGCCGGCGGACTGGACAATGCCCGCCAATTGCGTGTCATCCGTCAACGGGTAGAGTTTTCTCATCTTGCGCAACAA